>JAGGZU010000017.1 GCA_021161865.1 Thermoplasmata archaeon | reverse complement strand
TAAAGTCAAGGCTCAAAAGGTTCTGGAAACGATTTCCTTCCAATGCATCAAAGGAAAGTGTTGAAAGTTGGATAGCTGCATTTATAACCCTTTATAACTTGGAGGTGAGAATTTCTTGACACCCTCAACATAACCTGTTCAAAACCAGATTAGTAAACCTCACTGAAAAAGTATTTATAACAATCCTTTAATCTAAGAAGGTATGCGGTACTTGTGGATGGTGGTAATCGGAATATTCCTTCTTCTATCTCAAACAGCAGATGCTCAAATTTTGATGCCAAACTACGCCTTTAGTTTCACTGTGAACGAAAACACAAGTATGCTGGTATCAGGAAAAACCGAGTTGAATGGAATAATCAATGGTATACCTATGAATGAGAGTGACCTTCCCTTCGACACCTCCTCTTTCACTTACCTTCAGATACTTTACCCTGACCTCGCCTCGTTGCTTGATGACATGCTTAACAGTGGTAACCTAAGCATGTACCCTCTGCTTATTGATCATGGTTCCACAAACCTACTCAACACCGTTTACTTGATAAACGTGAATACGAAGAGCGTTCAAACCTTTAAGAAGGTTAAAGTTGACGTTAAAAACGATTCAATGGTTTTAGGTGGAGCGGCGCTGAATGTCAACCTTGGAGACATTGTCATTCCCTATGCTTTATCTGCGATGATAAAAATGGAAGTGGTTGAAGGGTTTAACAACCCTTTTTTTGTTTTACTCACAGACAGTGACATCAACATTTCGGTTGTAAACAGCCCCTCCTACTTGCTTGCATCCACATCAATATTAACAGGCGAGGGAGGTGGAGGTAGATTAACCCTTGAGAATGAAAATGGGAATGTAATTTGGGATGAACCAGATAAGGATTGGATTGCAGTAATTGATGAAAGTAAAGTCTACTTAAACTTTAACTCCTCAGCGTTCCTGCTACCGGTTTCAGGTGGAAAACAGGCTTTATCTCTCAGGGTTACTCCAGCTGAGAAAACACCTGACGTCATGGGGTTACTGGATAAAGCATCTTCTCTAATGCCAGAGGGTGAAGGGGGTTCGGTGGAGAACATTCTGAATCTCCCAGAAGGGTTAAACACTTTTATCTCCCCTCTACTACAAGCCTCCAACGGAGCATGTATTTTGTTTGGAACAAACTCCTCCATCAATGTGAACGGTAAGGAGGAAAGGTTTGTAAACATGGGTTTAATAAGATTCAACTACTGTGATTTCAATGTTAAAGAACAAAACGGTGAAACCATGGTTTCTGCAGAGGGCGACGGTAAACTATTGTTCCTTGGAGACTCTGTTTACAATGATATTCCTGCTCAAGAGGTAAATGGTTTCCCCGTACCCGTGCATCCCATAGCTGTTTGGATACTCTCAATCGGTGTTTTTATCATTTTCACAATCGTGTTGAAGAAGAAGGAGAAAAATGGGGAAAAAGGTGATAAGAAGGAGAAAAAGGGTTCCATGGGAATGTTCCCGGTTTCGTTGCCTGAGGAACACAAGAAGTTTTTGAAATGGGGTTCCCTTGTGTTTTATGTTCTGTTACTGATAGCTGTGTTCATTCTTTTTGACTCAGCCTTCGGATATCTTTTAGGTTTCAGTGCCTTTTCAAGTACCTTATCTGGTGCTCCTCTGCTTCTGTGTGGTGTACTGTTTGTTCTTCAACTATTTTGTATGAGTCTTGCGTACATCTTCTTTGGGTTACCTATTAAAATAGCTGCTCATTCTATTTTAAACTACATTGGTTTAGGTAAAGAGGGAAGGTTCCTATGGAGAGGGATAGGTTTACTCTCCATGTGGTTGCTAGGAGTATCTTACATCCTTTATGTTTTAAACACGTTGATTCTTTTTCTCCATAGTATGATACCAAACATGTTAGGTGGGTTTGCTGGTTGACGGAAACAGTTTTGAAACCTGTTCAGAACGAGGCTGCTCTTCTTATCCCTCCAAGGGGTCTACTGGTTTTAGCTGATCTACACATTGGTATAGAGTACGCTTTGTATCAGCAGGGTGTACATGTAGGGTCAAGAGTGGATTTGCTTATTGATAAGGTGAGAGGGATTGTAGATGAATACAATGTGGAGGAGATGCTTATACTAGGGGACGTTAAACACGTTGTTCCAGGTTCACCCTATTCTCAGAGGAGGGATCTGCTTCGTTTTTTTAAAGAGTTTAAGGATTTAAGTTTACATGTTGTTCCAGGTAACCATGATGGTGGTATACACAGGTTTATACCAAAGAATGTCAAGATTCATCCCTCCAAGGGATGGATTCTTGAGGAAGAAGGAATTGGTTTTGTGCATGGTCACAGGTGGCCTGATGAAAACGTTTTTAGATGCTCAACTGTGGTGGCTGCTCACACTCACCCCTCTGTGATGCTGAAAGATAAAATAGGTTACCGTTTTTTTGAAAGATGCTGGATTAACTCTAAACTGGATGTCGAGAAAGCAAGGATAAGGTACCCCTCTGCCTTAGACTGCGATGTAGTGTTTATGCCAGCGTTTAACCCCTTATGTGGCGGGTTGGCTGTTAACGTAAACGGCGTAATTGGTCCCCTTGGTAAAATCGTTGATATCGACTCCTCCGAGGTTTATTTATTGGATGGTTCCTCCCTTGGCAGGGTAAGGGATCTCAAGTAAAGGTTAAATAGAGCTGTTTTATATCAAGGCATCGGTACGGGAAATGCTTACATTAGAGAACAAACTGGTGAAAAAAGGGCTGTCCGCCTTTCTACTGCTGGCTCTGCCCCTGCTGGTACTACTGGTTGGTATACTGGTTCCTGTTTATAACGCGTGGTATTTTGTTTTAGCGATAACATGGTTCGGTTTAGGGTTGATTTTTTTTATCTCAGTAGAGGATTAGTTTTTGTTGTGAAATGGCATCTGTGTTTAGTCTCTTGGATAAAAGAATCCGTTCCTTACTTGAAGATAGGGGGATTAAAAGACCAACGGAGATTCAAAGGAAGGCTATACCTGTTATCTTGAAGGGTGAACATGTTCTTCTCATAGCACCAACCGGGTTGGGTAAGACTGAGGCTGCCTTGCTTCCAGTATTCAACCAGTTTTTGAGAAACAGGAGCGGAAAAAAGGGTGTTTCCATTATTTATGTTACTCCTCTCCGCGCCCTGAACAGGGATATGCTTAGAAGAACACTGGAGTGGGGAAAAAGACTTGGTGTTTCTATTTCGGTTAGACACGGTGACACCTCTCAATCTGAACGTGCCCGTCAGGTGAGGAAACCCCCTGACGTGCTTATAACCACGCCTGAGACTTTTCAGATTCTTTTTGTCGGTAAACGTCTCAGGGAGCATCTCAAAACCGTTAGATGGGTTATTGTGGATGAGATTCATGAGCTTGCTGGTGAGGAAAGGGGGGCTCAGTTTGCTGTTGGGTTGGAACGGTTGGAGGAGCTGACAAAAGAGGAGGATGGTTTTCAGAGGATTGGTTTGTCTGCAACGGTTGGTTCACCCTCTGAGGTGGCAAGGTTTCTTGGTGGAATGATGAATGGTATCCCAAGGAATGTGAGGATTGTGGAGAGTGATGTCTTCAAAAGGATGGATGTTGATGTTGAGTTTGTTAAAGGAGAAAAAAAGGATGTTGATGAGGCTTTTGGTTTATCGATAGAACCCAATGTTTTTGCTTCTTTGAAGAGATGTAGAGAGCTTGTTGAGAAGCATAAGGCGACTCTTCTTTTTGTTAACACTAGGGATTCAGCGGAGGTGCTTGGCTCACGTTTCCACCTTTGGGCTGAGGGTTTTGCTGTGGATGTCCATCATGGCTCTCTTTCTAAGCAGAGCAGGGTTGAGGCTGAAGAGAGGTTTAGGTCTGGGAAACTTAAGGGTTTGATCTGCACGTCTTCTCTTGAGCTTGGGATAGATGTTGGTCTCGCTGATTTTGTTATCCAATACACCTCACCCAGGCAGGTGACCCGGTTGGTGCAGAGAGTTGGCCGTTCTGGTCACATGGTTGGTAGGGTGTCAAAGGGTAAGATTATCGCCTTGTCTGCTGAGGATTTTTTGGAAAGCATTGTTTTAGCACGTCGCGCTTTGAACGGAGAGTTGGAGGAGCTTAGGGTTAGAAGAAACCCTTATACTGTGCTTGCTCATCAGGTTATTTCTCTCGCTTTGGAGTATAAAAGGATTAAGGTGGGAAGAGTCTATGGTATTATAAAACGTGCTTATCCCTTCTCAATCTTGGAGTGGGAGGAGTTTTTGAGGGTTGTTGAACAGCTTAGAAGTGAACGTAGGATAAACCTGGTTGATGATTTTGTTGTTGGAAGAATGAAATCCAGGTTGTATTTTATAGATAACATCTCTATGATACCTGATGAAAAAAGTTTTGCGGTTGTTGACATCACCAGTAGAAGGAGAGTGGGTGTTCTTGATGAGAGTTTTGTTGTAAACAATGGTTACGAGGGTGCTTCTTTTATTCTTCAGGGTAGACCTTGGAAGGTTGTTAAGGTTGAGGAGGACTCTGTGCTTGTTACACCTGTTAAGGAGATTGGTGTTATCCCCTCTTGGATTGGTGAGGATATTCCTGTTCCCTTCGAGGTGGCTCAAGAAGTGGGGAGACTTAGGAAACTTGTTGTGGAAGAAAAGGTTGTTGAAGGCTACCCCTGCAGCTTTGATGGTTTTGAAAAAACCTTGGAGGCGTTGAAGGATGCTAAGGGTTTTGTTGTACCCTCTGATGACACTGTAACAATCGAGGTTAATGGTAACGTTGTTGTGATTAACGCATGTTTCGGTACGAAGGTTAATGAAACATTGGGGAGAATTGTTTCTTCTTTGATTGCGCAGAGAACTGGAGAAAGCGTTAGGATGGGAAGTGACCCTTACAGGATTGTTTTGGAGTTTCCGCGACATGTCTCTGCTGATGAGGTTGAGTCGACGTTGTTTAACGTGGAACCTGAGTCTGTTGAACGTCTGCTGAGGGTTATTTTGAGGAACTCTACATTCATTAGATGGAATCTTGTCCATACAGGTAAGAAGTTTGGTGCTTTGTCCAAGGATTTTGATGCCACAAGTGTTGGTATGAAACGTTTGTTTGAGGTTTTTGATGGTTCTGTTGTTTTGGAGGAAACGGTGGATAAGATTATTTGGGAGCGTATGGATGTTGAGCATGCTGTAGAGGTTCTTAGAGGAATAAAAGAGGGTAATATTAGGGTTGTTAAACAGGGTTTTTCTCCTTTTTCAACCATTGGTTATGAGGTGAGCAGAGGTTTAGCCGTACCTCAGAGGGCGGATGGTGTGATCCTTGAGATGCTTGAGAAAAGGCTGGAGGAGCAACGGGTGTTTCTTCTTTGTTTGAACTGTTTCCACAGTTGGAAAACCACTGTGAAAAGAGCAGGGGCTCGTCCAAGGTGTGGGAGATGCGGTGCTTTACGAGTGGCGGTGGTTAGAGAAGAAGATGTTAAGGTAGTTAGGAAGAAAAGTCTGACGGATGATGAAAAAAGGGTTGTGAAACGGCTTGGAACCAGCGCGAGTCTTGTTTTGAGTTATGGACGTTTTGCTTTGCTTGCTCTCGTTGCTCGCGGGGTTGGTCCCTCCACAGCTGCAAGGATTCTTAGACGGTACAGGTTTCATGAGCTAGTTTCATCTGAGGAAAACAGGAAACGTTTTTTGAGGGATATTTGGAAAGCTGAGTTGCATTATGCTGAAACAAGAGGGTTCTGGGATAAAAACTAAAACTGTTTTTTTGGGTTAATTTAAAATAAAATGGGTTGAATGTTGGTTTTGGAGGAGGAGTATCTGTTTGATTGAGGTTGCGGTTAACCCAAGTGTTGATGATGCTCTCAGGTTTATAGAGAGGTTTCATGTTAAACAGGCAGATAAAACATTGCTTGTTTTGGTTGGTGATTGCATGGTTGATTACCGTGGACGGGCTCGTTCTTTTTTGGATTGGGGTGAAAGGGTTGTTATGGTTAAGCAGGATGGTACGGTTTTGGTTCATCGGTCAACGCTTAGGGAGCCGGTGAACTGGCAACCCAGTGGCTCTAAAACCACGTTTAAGGTTGAAAAAGGTCTTCTTGTGTTACGCTCCCATCATGTTAAACCTGCTGAGAGGATGAAGGTTGTTTTCCGTGAGGTTTTACTTATCGCTGTATCTATACTTTTTGATTCTGCTCAGCTTGCTATCAGCGGCATGGAGAGTGATATGGTTAATGAGATAATCAGTAACCCTGATGTGATTGAAGAAGGATGTAGGGTATGTAAAAGGGAGAAGCATGTGAAGTCAGGGGTTATCGACTTGTTTTGTTACGATAAAAATCATGTGCCTGTGGTTATTGAGGTGAAACGTAGTGTCGCTACTATAAGCAGTGTTCATCAGCTTCGTGTTTATGTTAGTGATGTGAAAAAGGATGTGGAGGAAGCAAGGGTTCGTGGGATTCTTTGTGCACCCAGGGTCCCTGATATGGTTAAAAAACTGCTGTCAGAGTATGGTCTTGAGTGGCGTGAGGTTGAACGTAGGGTTGTTTTACCTGATGAGTTCCAAAAGAGTTTAAAGGATTTCCTGTGATCTTGTTTTAAACTTTCAGGAAAAGATTATAAACTTTTGTATGTCTCCTTTGCAGGTTATGAAAGATGGGTTTTACAGTGAAATAATCAACGATATTCTGATGGGTAGAGTGAGAGGCAAACAGGATCTTCACAGGGAGAAAATCAGGCTTTGCAGGAAGTACAACATAAGGGGTGTTCCTCCTGATAGTGAAATCATTAAGCATCTACCTGATTATCTTAGTAGTGAGGAAAAGGAGTTGCTTCTTTCGGTTTTGAGGAAGAAACCTGTTAGAACACTGTCTGGTGTTACTGTTGTTGCTGTTATGACCTCTCCAGCGGATTGTCCCCATGGTAGATGTGTTCCTTGTCCTGGTGGAACGAGTAGGAATACTCCGCAGAGTTACACGGGTTTTGAGCCTGCTGCTATGCGTGCTATAATGCATGGTTTTGATCCTTTTGAGCAAACTAGGAGTAGGGTTGAGCAGCTTAGAGCCGTTGGTCATCCTGTTGATAAAGTTGATTTTATTGTGATGGGTGGAACCTTCACAGCAAGGAATCCTTTTTATCAGGAGTGGTTTATCAAAAGGTGTTTTGATGGTTTGAACGGTTTCGGCAGCAGAAACCTTGTTGAGGCACAGAGGAAGAATGAGTCTGCTGAATCAAGGTGTATAGGCCTTACTATTGAGACTAGACCTGATTGGTTTAGAGTTCAACATGTTGACAACGCACTCAGGTTTGGTTGCACAAGGGTTGAGCTTGGTGTGCAGACAACCTATGATGTTCTGCTTTATAAAATGAAAAGAGGACATACAGTAACAGATACTGTTCTTGCAACAAAGCTTGCTAAGGATGCTGGTTTAAAAGTATGTTATCATATGATGCCTGGGCTTCCTAGTTCAACTTTGGATATGGATTTAGAATCGTTTAGAACGGTTTTTGAGGATCAAAGGTTTAAACCTGATATGTTGAAGATTTACCCTACCTTAGTTGTTAAAGGTACTGAGTTGTATGAGATGTGGAAGAAAGGAGAGTATGAGCCTCTCTCAACTGAAAAAGCGATTTCTCTTATTGCTTCGGTTAAGGCTTTTGTACCTGAGTGGGTGAGGATTCAACGTATTGAAAGGGATGTGCCTTCAACACATATAGATGCAGGGGTAAAAGCAAGTAACCTCAGGCAGTTGGTTCAAAGGGAGATGAAAAAACAGGGGAGACAATGTAGGTGTATAAGGTGTAGAGAGATTGGTCATTCTGGTTTCTCCAATGGTTTTAAAGAGGAGGATATTGTTTTGGTGAGACGTCAGTACGCTGCTAGTGATGGTGTTGAGGTTTTTCTTTCTTTGGAGGACAGAGGGTTTAATGTTGTTTTTGGTTACCTTCGACTTCGTTTACCCGCTTCTCCTCACAGGTGGGAGCTTCAACGTGAGAGTTGTATGGTTGTGAGGGAGCTTAAAGTGGTCGGCAGGGAGGTACCATTGGGTGAATCCACTGAAGTTGGGGTGCAGCATCGTGGCTTTGGGAGAGAGTTGTTGGAGGAAGCGGAGAGGATTTGCAGAGAGGAGTTTGATTGTAAAAGGTTGTTTGTTTTAAGCGGCATCGGGGTTAAAGAGTACTACCGAGGACTTGGTTTCAAGGATGACGGTGTTTATTTGAGTAAAAGTGTACAGTAAGGGTATTATAATGGTGGTGCTTTTCAGGCTGCCAGATGAAGATTCAACCTGAGTGTCTTCCTTGTCTGTTGAGAAGGGTTCTTTATGAGGTTGAGATTGGGACAGACGATGCTAAACTTGCTAGTGATGCGTTGATTGCTGCAGTGAAAACGTTGTCTGAGGTTTTTTCTCCGTCTCGCTGCAGCGCTGAGATAGCCACGCACGTGCATAGAACCGTTTATGAAAAACTTGGGAACAATGATCCATATAGGAAGTTGAAGGAAAAAAGCAATGAAGTTGCTTTGTCTCTTCTTCCAAGGGTTGAAAGAGTTATAGAAGAAGCAGAGGATTCTCTTAAAACAGCTATGGTATGTTCGATAATTGGTAACATCCTTGATTTCGGGATAAAGGGTGGCAGTGGTTCACCTGAGGATTTGTTTAAGGTTTTTGATAAATATTTTTCTGAAGGACTTGGTTATGATGATTATGGTAAACTGCATTCCATCCTTCTTAACTCGAAGAAGGTTGTACTTGTGACAGACAACTGCGGTGAAATAGTATTTGATAAGGTTCTGTGCAGGGAGTTGAAACGTTTTAACCCAGGCACACATCTTACACTTGTGGTGCGTGGTGCACCTGTCTTGTCTGATGCAACTATTGAGGACGCTGAACGTCTTGGTTTTGATGAAGTGGTTGATGAGGTGCAGACAACAGGGAGTTTTGCCGTAGGTTTTGATATTCACAGCATACCAGAAAGGCTTAAGAAAACATTGGAAGAGGCTGATGTTATAGTATGTAAGGGGATGGCTAATTATGAGGTTTTCTCTGAAACGAGTTATAAACCTGTGGCATATCTCCTTAGAACGAAATGTACAGCGATAGCGCGTTCAATGAATCTACCTTTGAACGTAAGTGCGATAAAGGTGTATGAATGATAACTTTTTTATTTGAAATAGAAATAAAGGGTTAGGAGAGAGGATGGGAGATAAGGGATCTCATTTGGGAGAAGCTTTGGAAAAAAAATGCAGTGACATAGGATCTATCGATGTTTTGGTTGGCATATTGGGTAAAAATGTGGAGACCACTATACTGCATGTACTTAATGTTGTCAACGAGGGGTTGTATGGTTATTTCCCTGAGTACAAGAAGGGCATTGTTGTAAGTATCGGTTCAACCGCTGACAGTGACAGAACCTTTGAGCTTGCTGAGATGTTTCAACCATACAATGGCGTGGAGAAGATTATCACTGAAGATGTCTGTGGTAAAGGTAAAGGCGCTGGTATACGCACGGTTTTGGAGGTTGCTGATCATTTGGATGCAAAGTCTGTTGTGCTTGTTGATGGTGACCTTCTGAGTATAAGGCCTAAGTGGATTGAATCAATAGCTGGACCCATAATGTATGGTAGAGCGGATTTAACCGTCCCATATTATATTAGGCATAAGTATGATGGCGTGATAACCAACATACTTGCCTACCCTTTTACAAGAGCGTTGTATGATTTAGATATACGTCAACCTATAGCAGGTGAGTTTGGTCTCTCAAAGAACCTTTACAGGAAGCTTCTTGATCATCCTTTGTTTCCCAATGATTTTGGAGTGGATATCTTTATTGTAACCGTTGCTGCAGCAGAGGGTCTTATGCCTAAGGAGAGCCTTTTTACCATGAAGATACATGAGTCGACAACCCATTATCTGGAGCCTGAGAAGCTACTTATACCAATGTTCAAGCAGGTCACTGGTAAAATGTTTGAGCTTACAAAATATTATGAGGGTGTGTGGAAAAGGAAGAAGCATGTTAAACATAACGGTACGTACAGGGAAAGTTTTGTTCAGAAACCGATACCTGTAAAGGTTGATTTGGAGAAGCTTGAGAAGGGTTTTAAGCACGATGTCGTTGAGATGAGGAGCATTATTAAACGGTTTCTCCCAGAGGATATTATGGCGAGATTGGAGAAGTGTGCGAAGGATGTAAAGGGGTTGGATGCTGAGTTGTGGGCTAAGATTGTTTACAATTTTGCTGCATCATACAAGCGTTTGGATAAAGATGTTGATCGTTTTGTTTTACTTGAGGCTTTTAAACCACTGTGGCTGGGAAGGTTTGTCAGTTATGCTTTAGAGGTCAAGGATATGGATGTGAACGAAGCAGAGAGGGTTATTTATCATCAGGCTGAGGTTTTTGAGAACAACTTTGATTACCTGGTTTCCATATACTGACCTGAGTGAAACTACATGGACGTTTTGTTGCGTTTTTGTTGTCTAAATTAACAAGACATTTGAACAAAAACTATTTATAACATTAAATTATAAATTATAATGGAGTTGGGGGGTTAAGAGGCTTGCTTTTACTGGAGGCGAGGCTCATTTCCTCCTAAAGGCCAACCCAGAAGAAGGTGCATCCCTTCCCTTCTAACCCCTCATCTCCACTCCAATCTACCCATGTTTAGCAGCTGTTACTGGATAGTATTTTGTTTTTTGGTGGATGTGAAGGATAAACGTTATATAGATAAAGAAACAGAGTTATATATGTGGATAAGAGTATGAATAGCATTCAGAGAAGAATACTTCGTATCCTTTACGCATGGAGTTTGGAACATTTTACCGAATACATGCGTAAAGAGGAGTTTTTGACTCGAATGGGTATACGGGATCCTGCTGTAACAGGAGAGCTACTGGAGGATTTGGAGAGAAAGGGTTTAGTGGAGACTGTTCCCCAAGATGGCTCCTGGGAGGCTGTTAGGATTACGCCTGATGGCGTGAAAATCATAAGGATATCTGATATAATCTAGACCGCGGGTTTAAGTTGATGAAAAACTTTTGTTAAAAAAATATGGTTTTATCGTGTTTTTAACCTATTAGTTCCAATGCGGTTTTCACTGCTTTTTCTGCTGTTTCAACCACATGGTATGTTGATTCAACCTCCTCAAGGATTTTATGGTTTATGATCTCGTCAACGGCTCCACCTGTACCCTTTATCAAAATAAGCGGTTTATGCAGCTCCATGGCTATTGAGATTTCATTTAGTGTCCCCCATCTACCACATACTGCTATGACTGCATCGGCGCTTTTCACTATTATAAAGTTTCTTAGATGCCCTATACCTGTTGGTATCACCACGTCAACAAAGGGGTTGGCCTCTTCTTTGGAGAACGGCAGTATCCCAATGGTTGTTCCATTCTCTTTTTTTGCTCCTCTACATGCCGCCTCCATCACACCTCCGCGGCCACCACATATGAGGATTGCATTGTTTTTCGCTATCTCCTCACCCACCTTCTCAGCTGTATTCAATGCTTTTTCAGTTAGCTCTGCATCGTCGTAGTCGCTCCCACAAACCGCTATTAACGGGCGCATAAACTGCGATAGGCTGGTGTTTCTTAATGATTTCCCCCACAAATCTTATAAATCGTTCTTGCTTTCACTACATTCCACCAGGGATAGTTATGGTAAAGAAAATAAGGAAAACGAATCCTCATCTCATTACCTTGATTCAGGATTTGAAGAATAAATCCTTTGAACATGATGCAGCGATATGGAAGGATATCGCCCTTAGACTAGAGAAACCCTCAAGAAACTGGGCTGAGGTTAATCTCAGTAAGATAGAACGTTATGTTGAGGAAAACGAGGTTGCTCTTGTACCGGGTAAAGTGCTTTCATCTGGAAGGTTAACGAAGAAGATAATGGTTGCAGCATGGGATTTTTCTGATAAGGCAAGGGAAAAGATTCAAAAGGCAGGAGGTAAGTGTCTGTCTATTGAAGAGTTGGTTAAAGAAAAACCTGATGGTAAAGGGGTTCGTATAGTGGGGTAGATTATGGTAACGGTAATTGATGCTTCTGGAGTGGTTCTTGGTCGGCTAGGAAGTGTTGTAGCAAAAAGGTTACTTGATGGCGACGAAGTCATTGTTGTGAATGCTGAGAAGGCGGTCATCACCGGTAAGAAACAGTATCTTAAGGCGGAATACAAACAGAAGCGTGAGGTAGGCACCTACAGAAAGGGGCCATTTTTCCCGAGGATGCCGGATAGAATTGTTAAGAGAACAATTAGGGGTATGCTTCCATATCAGACTCCTCATGGACGTGCTGCTTACAAAAGGCTTAAATGTTACATAGGTGTACCTGAAGAGTTCGAAGGAAAAAATATGGAGAAGATAGCTGATGCTCGGAAAACTCCTTTGAGTTACATGACGGTTGAAGAGCTCTCTAAATCTCTTGGGGCAGATTAGTATGGCTAAGAAGGTTGTTGTTACATCTGGAAAAAGGAAAACCGCGATTGCAAAAGCTTCGGTTACTAAAGGCGTGGGTAGAGTTAGGATAAACAATATTCCTTTAGAAATCTATCAGCCTGCTGTGGCAAGATGGAAGATAATGGAGGCTTTGATACTCGCAAACAAGTACAAGGATAAGGTTGATGTTGATGTGGCTGTAGAAGGCGGTGGTGTGATTGGTCAAGCGTATGCTGCACGTACAGCTATAGCAAGGGGTTTGGTTGAATTCACGGGCGATCAGATGCTTAAAGAGATGTTCCTGCAGTATGATAGAAGTTTGTTGGTGAATGACCCTAGAAGAAAGGAGCCTAAGAAACCTTTAGGTAGAGGGGCTCGTAAGAAAAGACAGAAATCATATAGGTGAGGAAGATTCTATGATTATACCTGTTAGATGTTTCACCTGCGGTAAAGTAATTGGTTCACTGTATGAGGAGTTCAACAAAAGGTATCAGGAGTATCAGCGTGCCTTAACAAACGGTGAGAAACCAAAGGAAACGCCTAAGGAGATCCTTGATGACCTTGGTGTCACCAGATACTGCTGTAGACGTATGATTCTCACCCATGTCGATCTTCTCAAAGAGGCTGCACCCTACGAGTAAAAAGTTTTAACAAAAACCTTTAACCACAGTAAACGCTTTTATGAGTTTCAAGTCCTTAACAGATTTAGCTGTTTGAAGGAAAAATAATGGGCGCGTGGCCTAGCTTGGATGGGGCGCTGGCCTTCTAAGCCAGCAGTCGCGGGTTCGAATCCCGCCGCGTCCGTAAGCACAGGCTTACTGTGCTTGCTGGTATCCACCTATTTTCAAACTTGGGTCTCCAAGTAAAGCCCATTGTTGCACCGTTTTTGCATCGATTGCTGAGTCATGCGCTGCTGGAGTATTCCAGTTTATCGGGTACTTATGCAGGTAGTCTGTAATCGCCTTACCCCATGCATCACCCAGTACATCTGTATGGTTTGCTCCATACTGGTAGAAGAATCTGGGTTCAAGGTAATCTGAGGCTCCCTCAAATGATTCTTTGTCTTCTTTGGTCATCCCCAGTCCTGTGCAACCTATCGCTGCAATTGCTCCACCAAAGGGTTTACTTACAAGTTTCCAACTCCAGCATTCTGGTATAAAATCAAACCTCAAGTTCAAGGATTCTTTTGGGTGGTCAAGTAGGTTGAGTGGTGTTACATCAAACTCGCTGTTGTGACAGCCTCCTACTATGCACACTGGTAGTTTGTAGCCGTTGTGCAGCCGCCACATGCTGTAGGTTTCCAGTCCTCTCACCCATGTGTCTGCATCGTTTGGTGGATGTGTTGCCCAGCTCATTGGGCTGCCGTGTCCATCGAAGTAAACGAATCCGCAGCCGAAGTTTAATGCCTTGATAACATCTTTTCTTCCTGTGAGTGTTCCATCTGATGTCCATAGTTTGATGACTTCAAAATCTGTCATGTTTTGTATTGCTTTAACTGTGTTTTTCTCTCCCTCATACCCCACCCATTTTGGGTTAAGCGTTTCTGGATAGGTGTCTCCGGCTATTACAACAAATCTGTGGAACCATTGTGAGTTGCTGGTTTTGGTTTCATAGGTTATTATTTTGTTAACCATGGTTTTTACTTCCATTATATTCCTGCAGGCGAGTCTGCCAACGTACACATCTGGGTAGAGGTCAATGTTTTTGTCTTCGGCTTCTTCACCAAACCACTCACCATACCTACCATTGCCGTTTGTGTCCCATGTGGAGAAGTTATTGTTTTTGTCATAAATGTCTGCGTAGTAGAGTTCTGAGATAAACTTGGGTTCTGGGAAAAAGGTGTTGTTGTCTGCATTGTAAACATATCTTACTGGTATTTTTTTGTGGTCACCAACTAGCATAACATATTTTATTCCCCACTGTTCAACCGCTGTTTTTATGAAGTACTTGATTTTCTCTGGGTTGTCTCGACCATACCAGTACATTCTGTTATAGACTTCGTCGAGTGCAACTAGTTTTGTTGAAATCCCTATGTTGTTTTTGTGGTTCACCAGCGGTTGTAAAGCATTGTAGTATTCTTTGGGCGCTATGATGAGAAGTTTATAAACATATGGTTTGTAGTCTTTAGATTCAACAACGTTGGTGTTTATTGCAGAGGATACTGTTGAGATTATTATCAGCATGGTTAGGTTTAGAATAAGGATTTTTTCCAGTCTTTTTTTCATGTTTTCTCCCCCGTAACAGTATGCTATAAAACATTGTGGATTTAAATATTTTACACAGTTTTTATACAGTTTATTTAAATACTGTTACCGGTATGGTAGATTATGTGAGGTAATGTGATTAGGAAACTGACGGTTTTTGGGGTTGCAGCGGTTTTATTTCTTGTGGTTTTTTCTCCGGTGGTTTACTCGGAGGAGAGTGGCCACCAAGAGAGTGTTGTGGTGAAGGCAAGTAGAGTAGGTGTTAATGGGGTTGTTGAGACTTTAACTGAGATGAGTTATGATGATGCCTGTAAACTCAGAGAGTTTTTGATTGAACTCAACAACGCCATAGAAAGAGGTGATCCGCAAACCATTAAAGAGTATGAGTCACAGCTAAATGAAATGGGTTTGTTTGGCAATGTTTATCAGAAGATTCCATTGAAGGGAGTTTCAGCAGCAGATGCAGGTGATAACATATCAAACTCCTTATGTTATTTCCATGCGGCTGGCAGAGGCACAATACTCTTCACCTTAGGTGTTAAGATGGTTGAGTTTATTACAAACGCTGTTAAGAACGCTTCTTCCTTCATTGAAGGACTTGCAATTATTATAGTTTTGCTTGCTCTTTTCGCCCCTTTTTTGCTTGTCACCTATCTTGTTCCTTTTAGGATAATGATGCCTGTTGGTGTAATAAACATGGAGAGTGGAAGCATATCCAGTTTTGGGTTAGACGGTCATAAGAAGGTGTTTGTCGATGAGAGTAATCCTTTGAGTGTAACCGTGAGAGGTTTTAGTGGAATCACCATAAGCATCCCGTCTAGTCAAAACAATGAAAGCAATGGGTTTCTCTTCGTATCAGGGTTTTCTCTATCTGTGGAGGAAAGCGATTTTTAGTTTAACTCCGATGTAGTGTTTACCGAAAAGAGATTAAGTAAAAAGATATTTCAGGTTGATGTATGCGCGATTTGGTCTGTCCACTGGACTTTCGGTATGGTAGAGAGGAGTTGAAGGAAGTTTTCGGGGAGAAACGGAGGCTTCAGTTTTTGCTTGATGTTGAGGCTGCTCTTGCTAGGGCTCATGCCAAGGTTGGTAACATACCTAAGGAGGCTGCCGAGGAGATAAAGAGGAAGGCATCGACGAGGTTTGTAAAGCTTGAGAGGGTTAAGGAGATTGAGGCTGAGACTAAGCATGATATTATGGCTATGGTTAGGGCGCTTAGTGAGCAGTGTGAAGGTGACGCAGGTAAGTACGTGCATCTTGGAGCGACGAGTTATGATATTGTCGATACTGCCAATGCTCTTCAGTTTGCGGTGGCAACAGATTTTATTCAAAAGGGTTTAAAGGATTTAAGACAGACTCTTGTTGATCTTGCAGGAAAACATAAAAAAACGGTTATGGCAGGTAGGACCCATGGTCAGCAGACTATACCAATCACCTTTGGTTTTAAGATGGCTGGTTTCGCTATGGAGGTAGACAGGCATATTGAAAGATTGAATGATTGTAGAGGCCGTTTGCTTGTTGGTAAACTCTCTGGTGCGGTTGGTACTGGTGCCGCCCTAGGTGAGCATGCTCTTGAGCTGCAAGAGATTATGTTAAGGGAATTGAAGCTTGGTGTTGAGGATGTTTCTACGCAGATTGTTGCCCGTGACAGATACAATGAGCTGGTTTGTGTTCTTGGTAATATTGTAACGAGCTTGGAGAAGTTTGCAACTGAGGTGAGGAATCTTCAACGTGATGAGATTGGAGAGGTTGCTGAGGCTTTTGAAGCTGAAACGCAGGTTGGTTCATCGACTATGCCTCATAAACGTAACCCTATTACCAGTGAGCAGATCTGTGGTCTCGCTAGAATTGTCCGCGGGTTCATGATCCCTGCTTTTGAAAACGCTATTCAGTGGCATGAGAGGGATTTGTGTAACTCATCTGGAGAGCGTTTTATACTGCCTCATTCTTTGATTTTAACTGATTGGATTGTTTTTCAGATGAACAGGGTTTTTAGGAATCTGAGGGTTTTTCCTGATAGGATGATGGAGAATATTGAGAAATCCAAGGGTTTGACTATGGCCGAGTCTTTGATGATGAGGTTGGTTGAGAAAGGATTGGGGCGGAATGAAGCGCATGAGCTTATGCGGAGGGTTTCGATTAAAGCTGTTGAGAGTAAGAAATCTTTGAAAGAGGTTTTTATGGAGGAGAATAAAAAACTTAATATGCTTACCGCTGAGGAAGTGGATGATGCTTTGAATCCGTTGAGTTATCTTGGAGTTGCTGAGGAGATTGTTGATAGGGTTGTTAGGAAACTTGGAAGAAAATAGGGGAATGTTCAATGGATAAGTTGGAAAAATTAACTGGGAATACTGTGGAGGTTGTTACTGTTGATGAGCTGAAGACGGTTCTTAGTAAGGGTAAACCTAAGGGGTATATTGGCTTTGAACCATCTGGTGTTGTTCATCTGGGCTGGAAGATCTGTACAAATAAGATTAAGGATTTTTTGGAGTGCGGTTTTGATTTCACTGTTTTGCTTGCTGATTGGCATGCTTATATTAATGACAAGCTTGGTGGCGATTTGGAGAAAATCAAAGCCTGCGGTAGGTACATGGAGGATTGTTTTGCTGCACTTGGTGTGAAAGGTGTAAGGTTTTTGTATGCTAGTGATTACGTTGGTGATCCTTTTTATTGGGAGCTTGTTTTGAAGTCTGCTAAGGTAAATTCTGTTGCAAGAGTTAAGAGGGCTATGGATATTATGGGTAGGAAGCGGGAGGATGCTGAGAAGGATCTTTCTAAGCTTTTTTATCCTGTTATGCAGGTTGCTGATATTTTTTATTTGAAGGTGGATGTAGCCTATGGCGGTATGGATCAACGTCACGCTCATATGCTTGCTAGGGATACTGCGGGGAAGCTTAGTTTGCAGGCTCCTGTGGCGGTACATACTCCTTTGCTTACTGGTTTGCAGGCTGGCGGACGTATGAATCCTTTGGAGGCTAAGATGAGTAAGAGTAAACCAGATTCTATGATTTCTATTCATGATGATGAGGAGACGGTTAGGAGGAAGATTAGGAAGGCTTTTTGTCCTGAGAAGCAGGTTGAGGGTAATCCTGTGCTTGAGATTTGTAGGTTTGTGGTTTTTCCTGAACTTAGCGGTGAACCGTTTGTGGTGGAGAGACCGGAGCGTTTTGGTGGAAACTTAGAGTTTTTGGCGTATAATGAGTTGGAGAAGGCTTTTGTTGATGGTTTGCATCCATTGGATTTGAAAAACGCTACGGCAGAGTATGTTAACAGGATTCTTGAACCCGTTAGGGAGTATTTTGAGAAGCATCCAGAGAGTTATGATAATATAAAGGAAGCAGGTATTATCCGAGAGAACTGATAGTTGCTGTTGTTACACAACATGAATCTAATGTGTGGGTGTAAATCCTTAATTTTGCTCTCGCTAAGTCAATATTTATATATAATACTATATATTAATATGTGGTAGTACAAATATGAAGAGAAAAATACTGTTAGGAATAGGGATTTCAACTATACTCCTGCTGACAGCCTTCACAGGAGTATCTGCATCGGATGCACTACAAAGAGAAAACACAGCAAGAAAAACGTATGATAACGCATTACCCTCGAGTTTAAATGACTGCCTTTTCAACGTTTACATGGATTCTACTGCACAAAAAATAGGTCCATCTGCACAAAAGAAGCTGACCAAAAACACAGAGATGGTTATAAAAGAAATGTCCAAGTATTCTGCAATAAAGGGAAACGTTAATGTGGCTGCACGGTTGACAATATCGGTTGCAAAAAAGGTTTCAAGAGACACCGACAACCCATCCCCTGGTGGAAATTGTTTTATCTTACTAGTAGCATTCTACGGTGCCCTTGGCATGGCCCTTACACATCCTGGTTCCTCATATTTCTGGACTATGGTAGCATGGGAAATAGCAGATATGGCAAAGACAGTAGGCTGCTGGTGGGCGTTTGGACAGCAAGAAGGAGCTGCAGAAGACAGGGGTGACTCAACGGCACCAAACATGGATATAATAGTTGGCAGTAAATGCGGATGTGAGACACCTTAAACCTCCGAGAAAACACAGCAAATAACAAAATCATTAAACATTTTTTCTTTTTATTTGTGATTATTGAACTCTAAGTGGTTTATAGTAATTTTTTATTCACTAAAATCTCCATGATAAAGGGAGAGGTTGGGAAAAAATCTGTATCTTATGAAACGCCAAGAAACCAGTAAATCTTTAATAGGAGTTGTTGATACCGT
>JAGGZU010000122.1 GCA_021161865.1 Thermoplasmata archaeon | reverse complement strand
TAATTTGGGTTTAAATTCTAAACAAAAATATTATATAAGTATAAAAATACATTGAGTTTAGGGAGTATGCGACTCTTCACTACGGTGTTTGCTTTAACTATTCTCTTTCAAATAGTTTTAGCGTCAGCCATACCTTTGGTTGATGCAGCAGACATAGATGTTTGGGATAACTCTTGGTCATTCCATGAGAAGATACTTCTTGATTTTAACACAGGTGAAGAAGGTTTGTGTAATCAACCTGTGGATATGCATGTAGTTTTTTCAAACCCCTGTTGGGCAAGGGATGAGCATAACAATTCCATCAGGGTTGTAGTGAAACATGATAATAAATGGGAGGAGTTGGAGTCACAGGTTTACAACCTGAGTTTTGTTGATGATTGTCATATAAACGCTTGTAACCTTGTTTTTCTTATACCGTCCTTTGCTGATGGAAACGAAAGCTACTATGTTTACTATGATGATGAGGAGGAACCATCTGCTGGTTACCCTGATCATGTTTCTGTGAAGGAGGATTATTTTTACTATGAACCCATAAGTGGGTATAGGGTGGATTTGAGGTATTATAAGGTAACTGAGGATGGATGCTGTTTGTATGGTGTGGGTTTGGATGGAGAGATCACGGGGTTGGGAGTAACTAACAAGGTTATAAAGCAGAGGAATGACGCCACCGATTTTTCTCCAAGAAACTGGGTGCAGATAGCCTCTTTTGCCTTTTTTTACGCGGTTAAGGGAACGACAGGAGTTGGAACAGATAGGGTTCTTCTTTCCAAGAAGATACTTGTGGATGGCAACTTAATGGTTTGTTTCAGGATTTCAAGTGGATCAGAGGATGGTAAGTTAAGAACTGATGCAATGTATACCTATTATTATTGTCCAACAGAGGATAAAAAGATTATTGTGGATGTGAAGGATGAGGTTTTGAAAGAGGCTGTTTCCACTGGTGCTGCAGCACAAGGCGGTTCCTTTGCCTATCTTGCATCCTCTAAAACAAGAAGCGCAAACATCAAGGAGCTTAACTCAGGTTTTATCCCACCTTATGTTCATTTTTTCAGTGAACAAAACATTATTCAGGGTTATCCTCTCCCACAGAATCCTCACTCAAGCGACTATGACTGGGTTCTTTCACCACAGGATGATGCTGACCTTGGCTCCAGACCATGGGTTTCTCTTGATGAGGGTAAAGAAGGTTACGCTTATGCTATTATACTTTCATCGTCGAAGGGTTTGTACTCCACAGGTAGGGATGGCATTCAAATAACAGCAGGCAGTGAGGAGTTTATAAACATACCTGGGTCGGAGATGGATGGAGGAGGTGCGTCACTTGGTAGAAACTCGGTTGAACCAGGTGAAAGGGAGGAGCTTGTTTTGCCCAAGGGTTTGAGGATCAGTTTTTCCGCAGAGTTTTTTTACACAGAAAACGGAGGTTACCCTGCTGTGGATGAGGAGGCGAGGGTGTTTCAAACCCTTGAAAAACAGAGTTCACGTGGTTTTGTTGATGATAAAAAGGTTGGTGACGGTGAGAAAAAACACAGTTTAAAGATTATACCCTCTTTGCAGGGTGTTTCTAGACCATTGCTTGCAGCCGTTTTTGCATTTCCTGTTCCTACAGTAGAAGTGAGGGTTTACAAGGGGGACGAGTTGGTTGCGTCAGGTTTAGCGAGCAGATCATATCTGTTTCATCTACCAGAGAGTTTACCAAAAGAAGGAAAGGGTTTGCTTTCCCTGTTTTTAAGTATTCTAAGGAATGTTAAGTTGGATGCTGCGAATGTTACGTTGTTGCAGCAGGTTGTTTTTCCAAATTTGGTTGAGGGAAGGTATCTTGTTAAGGTTTTTTTAAACATTGGTAACCGTTCAAAGTATATTGGGTACAAGAGTGTTGACCTTAACAGGGATGTTTCATGTATGGTTTCATGTAAACCCGAGAAAAACCTCATTGTTAAGGTAGAGAGTCAGAGGGGTAGGCCAGTTGAAGGGGTTGTTTTTCAGGTTGTGGATAAGGAAAAGGTTGTTGTAACAAAGGATTTAACAGATGAGACTGGCAGAGTGGAGTTGAGTTTTCCTTTATCCTCCTGCTATAGGGTTCAAGCCATCTACAAGGGTCTCCAGGTGTATAATGAGGAGATTAAACCTTTTAGTTGTTTACCATTTTTAAACAAAGGTGAGAGAAAGGTTGTTTTACATCTTTATGATGTACGAGTAAGTTTAATGGATTCTCTTGATCTTGTTTTTAACGGTTCAGTTAACCCTTTTTTAACCAGCCAAGACGGAGTTGTCAACACAACCGTTAAACCAACCATCTCTGCTAATGGAGAATACATTTTCACGGGTTTACCAAGAGGCAGATACCAGTTTTTTGTTAAATACAAATCCTTTGTTCTAAGTAAGGAGTTGGATGTGAAGAAAAACCTCTCCTTTGTTTTCAACATCCCATCAAATCATGTGATTAAGTTTAGAGTGGTGGATAACCGTGGAACACCGTTAGTTGGAGCAGAGATAAAGGTTAGTAGAAACGGAGTGGTTTTGGATGAGAAAACCAATGGTGATGGTGACGCGGTTTTTATACTCCCCCCAGGTAGGTACTCGGTTGAGGTGGTTTACAACGCTGTTTCCCTTGCTAAGCAGGTTTTAAAAGTTTCGGGTGATGAGAGAATGGTTGTTGCAACCGATTTCACACCTTTTTATGTTCCAGTGTTTTTTGCTGTGGTTTTTGCTGTTGGAGCATTGTTTTTCCTTTTTGTGCTTATTAAAAAACTTGGTCTACATTTCCTGTTTTTGATTCTTTCTATTATGCTTCTTGTTTCCTCTGTTTTTCTTCCACTCTGGGTTTTTGATGGGGTAAAGGATGGTTACAGTGTTTATTCGAACATATTTGTTTTCCCACCATCTTTTATAACCTTTAAACAAGCTGATGGTTTGAAAACAGGTGAAATCGCTGAGGTTCCAGATTTATTCACCAAGGCTTTACAGGTGGTTTCTTTGATGGTTTTGTTGGAGTTTATCATGGTTCTACTGTTTTTTATCATAAAAAAAGGTAAAATCAAATGGTTTGTGTTTTATTTAAGTCTGTTTTTTGCTGTTTCCTCAGTTATTGCCACCTATCTCCTTATCTCCCAGTTAACAGCTGTTACTCTTGGTAGTGTCTCTGGTGAAGGTTTTGTTGATTTTTCTATGCCAGATGGAGCAGCATTGTCTTTACCATCGGCGTGGGGGTTTGGTTCAGGATGGTTTTTCCTTGTTCTTTCAATGGTTTCCCTAGTTTTTTTTGCAACTTTTGGTTTTTTCAGAAAAAAAGGTTAACATCTTTCAGCTTTTTTGTTTCAATGTGAAGGATAAAACCGCTCCTGTTGCTGCTGGTACAAGCATTGTAACAATGTAGCCCATAAGTGACACTGCTACTATCTGATGTGGTTGCACACCAAACAAGGAGAACAAGCCTATTAATGCTCCCTCTCGCGTTCCGAGTCCTCCAACGGTTACAGGAATCTGCCCGATTAGTGAGGCTATGGCATATAGGATTATAAACCATAGAACAGGTACTTTTATGTTGAGAGAAAACGCTATGAGGTAGATTTGAAGGAACATCAGCGAGTACATGAGTACCTCCACACTGAAGGGGTAAAGCAGCTTCCTTATTTTCGGCATCTCATCGTAGAATGCATCCAGATGTTCATCCAACCAGTTTCTGTATTTTTCAGGTAATATCAATTTCGACAGCAACCCAAACAGTTTTTTTCCTCGTTGGTTTCCAACAAACAAAAAAGCCACCATTAAAAGGATTGAGAAAACGGTTACAACAGGAATAAACAGGCTCCTATACTCTGGAAAAAACAATGCAAGAGATAGTGTTCCAATTGTTGCAAGTAGAAACAGGGAGAATAGTTCTATGGCTTGATCGATGAGCCAGTTGGCAAGGCATTTCGCGAACCTTTCACCACTTTTTTTCTGTATTAACGGTACACGTATGAAGTCACCGAGACCAAGGGGTGTTACAACACCACCGAAGGTTCCTATGAAGTTCACTTTAAGCATGTAGGTGTATGGTAGTTTTATTCTCTGTAGCTTGGCTACATGCCACCATTTGTAGGTACTCAATGCAACCCTTGGGAAGGAGATAAGAATGACTCCTGTGAGAAAAAAAACAGGTATTTTTGCGATATCATCCAATATGTTTCCTAAACCGGTTGATTGAAGGATGTGTATAAAGATGACTATTCCAATTAAGGGCAACAGCGCTCTTATGATCTTCCAGTTCATCGTGCATCAGCTCATAGCAGAGGAGTGTCTCTAAGCCATTGAAGATCGCTAATGTATAAACTCCTTATATCATTTAAACCGAGTTTAAGCATTGCTAATCTCTCTAAACCAAGCCCCCACGCAAGGACAGGGTTTTTTACCCCTGCAGGCAATGTTACTTCTGGACGAAATATGCCGCTTCCTCCAAGCTCCATCCAACTGCTGTTCCAAAATACTTCCACCTCCATACTTGGTTCTGTATAGGGAAAGTATGCTGGCCTTAACCTTATTTTTTCAAAGCCCATACGCCGATAAAACTCCTTTAAAACCCCTATAAGCTGCCTGAAGTTTGCCCCTTCCTCATGTATTATACCTTCTATCTGGTAAAACTCCGGTAGATGGGTGGCGTCAAGGTTCTCCCTTCTGAAGACTTTGCCTATGGAGAAAATCTTAGCCGGCGGCTCAGGATGTTCATACAGGTATCTTATTGTGTTAACGGTGGTGTGTGTTCTGAGCAGGACCCTCTTAGCCTCTTTTTTGGAGAAACTGTAGTTCCAACCCTTGGAGCCGGTGTCTCCACCGTCTTCATGTACCCTTTTTATCATGTTTAGGAGTTTTTTGTCAACCTCTATCTTTTTTGGTTTTTTGCAGTAGAGTGTGTCCTGCATCTCCCTAGCAGGATGATCTTGTGGGATAAAAAGCACATCCATGTTCCAGAAACATGATTCAACATAGTTTCCCTCTATCTCCTCAAAACCCATGGATAGAAAGATCTCCCTCACCCTGTTTCTAAGAGCAACCAATGGATGGGGTTTACCGCCGGATATTACTGGTGCAAAAACGTTTATGTCGTAGGGTCTAATCTTTTTTCTCCTCCATTCACCACTCTTTATTATCTTTGAAGTGAGCTGAGTTATTTCTTCTTCTATACGTAAACCCTTTTCCACAGCCTGTTTCCCTTTTTCACTTAATGAAACCTCAAGGGACACAACATCCTTTTCCTCAACAACGTTTTTTCTTGTTTTCAATAAACCAATAACCTTTGGATCAACGGTTGAACCAGGGTGTTTTTTTAGAAACAAAAGGGTTTTTTCATCCTCTGTTTCTCCGTCAGCCATTTTTTTTCCAACAGGTGTTACTTCCAGCAAAACCTTGTCTCTCTCCCTTTTTATGGTTGCCCATCCTCTTTTTTTCAACCACCCTACTGCAATCGGCATCTCATCTTTGGTAACCGTCTCCTGAAGTTTTGTTAAAGTTATTATGCCACCGTTTTTTATTATATATTTTAAAGCTCTTTTTTCAGGTAAACCCTTTTCAACCAGTTTTTCGCCTTCTTTTCCAAGGGAGTAAAGTTTTTTTACTTCCTCTTTTGTTGTTACCATACCTTTGTAGCGAAGCCATGAAACCGCGTTCATAGCCTCGTTCTCTTCTTTGAATCCACCGGTTTTAACAATATCTCTGAACAACCCGGTGCCTCCTAGTTTCTGCAGAGCTATAAGAACCTTTTTTTCATTTGCTGAGAGTTCTTCACCGGTTACATCAGTGTTTTGCATGAACCGTTAAATAACTTATGCGATAATTAAAGATATCGAAACTTAAAACCCCTTAGTTTGTTTCCAGGGAGAAGATTATTTCTTTTACCCAGTTGATAACTTTCTCTTTTTCGTTGTAATCCGGTTTTTTTAACCAACCTTTGAACACACCGGTTTTAACAATGTAACCTGAGGTTTTTTCTTCAAGAGGCTTCAGGTAACGTCTCTGAATGTATTTTTGTGTGTGCTTTCCAAATAGTTGGGCCATGCAGACTATAAATAAAGCGACCTTTTTCTCTCTGAGTTTATCCTGATTATTTAAAAGGAACTCAACTACGGTTTTCAAAGGCTTCTCCCAGTATATTGGTGAACCAACGATAAACAAATCGTAGTCGAACTTTTTAACTTCATGAACTCTTTTCACGTCTACAAATAAATCGGTTTTAGATTCTTTAAATCCTTCTTTGACCCAGTTTGCTAAGTGGGTTGTTGATCCTCTTTTTGTGTCATAGACTATGCATATGTTAAAACTCTTTTCCATGTATACCGTTCTCAAACTCGTCTTTGGATAAGACTATTAAAGCTGTTGCCAGTATGCTAAGTATTGGTCCTATAAACAGTAAACCAAATGAGAATGTCCCTGCTACTCCACCTATGATTGCAAAACTAAGTGGTTTTTTGTTGAACGCCGCGTATCCCCCTGTGGCAGCGAGGAATGAGCAGACAAGCACTATTATGAACCAGAGGCCACGGTAAGTAGGTTCGTTTAGAAGCCCCAATCCTATTGATGAGAAGAACCCGCCTAGGAACATGGGGTTGTATAATATGGTTATGGCGGTGAATACCCCAAGTACTGTTACCGTGAAGAGAAGCACAGATGCTATGAGAGGACGTTTAGTCATTTTTATGAGAGAGGGCAGTATGGTTTTTCTTGATCCTCCGAACTCCTCCCATTTGCTGCAGGGTTTCTCTTCTTTTTTGTGTGGGAGTATGATGAAGCTGTGTTTACATTTTGGACATGTTACTGTGTACTGTTCTACCCCTGACGGAACATCCACTACGAACGTGTGGTTACATTTGGGGCATCTAGTCCTCCCCTTCATAGGGTTTCACCATCTTGAAATATTCGTACTATGTTAAGTACGTTTCTATAATTTTTTTTGTGTTCACCGCTGTTTTGGAGGTTGGTGGTTTGTTGTAGGTATTGCGGGAGTTGAAAGGTTATAAGGGAAAACAAAATCAGTTACACTGGCTGCTTTTACCGTCTTTCAAGTGGACGTATGCAATGATAAATTAAATCAATTGTCTCACAAAGATTTTCTCTGACTTCAACACTTGCAGTACACTCAGTAAACAACACAAGGATTTAGTAAAAAAATCTTTTGAATCTGACATTCTGCTCATGTTTTACAGATCTTCTTTGGTTAACTTTTTGTCTTAAAAAAACCGGTATAGATTAATATTATAGATGATTCTTCTTTATTTAGGTTGAGACGATTTAAGGGTGTTTGGTTATGAAAAGAATAGCGGTTTTGACAAGGGATTGCGCGGGTATTAACGCAGCTATTCGTGCGGTGGTTAGAACCGCGGATAAACACGGCATTGATGTTTTGGGTGTTTTAAAAGGTTATGATGGTTTGATTGACAACAAACTAGTCCCGTTGGGTAGGAGGTCTGTGTCTGGTATAATAAACCTTGGTGGAACTATCCTCAAAACAGCTCGTTCACAACGTTTTTTCACCGAGGAAGGTCAGAAAAAAGCAGTGGAAACCTTGACTAAAAACAAGGTGGATGGTTTGGTTGTGATTGGAGGTAATGGTTCTTTGTCTGCTGCACACATTCTTGCAACCAAACACAATATTCCTGTGGTTGGTGTCCCTGCAACCATTGACAATGACCTTAATGGTGTGGAGTATGCTATTGGTTTTGATACCGCTGTGAATGTTGCTCTTGATGCTTTGGATAAGATAAGGGATACTGCAACGAGTTTGGAGAGGATTTTTGTTGTTGAGGTGATGGGCAGAGACTGCGGTTACATCGCTTTGAAAGTAGCGTTGGCAGGAGGTTGTGAGGAGGTTTTGATTCCTGAAAAAGATTTTTCTGTGGAAAGGATGTGTGAGGAGATCAAAAGGGGTAGTGAGCTTGGTAAAAACAGTTGGATTGTTGTTGTGGCTGAGGGTAAGGCAAAGGCTCATGATGTTGCCAGAGAGGTTACTGAAGTCACGGGTCTTGAAACCAGGGTTGCCGTTCTTGGTCACATTCAAAGGGGTGGCCGTCCCACGGTTACTGACAGGGTTTTAGCTGCTTTTCTTGGTAGTTACGCGGTTGAGGTTTTAAAGGATGGTTTAACTGATGTGTGTGTGAGTTTAAAGGATGAAAGGCTTTTCACTCTTCCTTTGGAGGAGGTTATTCAGCCAAAGAAGATTGATGTGGAGAGTTATTATAGGTTGATAAAGGTTTTAGCATAACCCACTCAAGGTTTGGATAGAGGCATATTACTCTATCAGATGGAGAGGTGTGCGCTACTTTTAAATAGGGTTTAGGTTATGCTCAACTCCCGTAAAATCGAAGGAGTGTTGTGTGATGGCACGGTTTCCAGAAGCAGAAGCAAGATTGCTTGAAAAGAAGGTCTGTATGAAATGTGGTGCAATAAACTCGATTAGAGCAACACGTTGCAGACGATGCAGATCAAAGGATTTACGGGTTAAAGCCAGGGAGAGCAGGGGTACATAATCTGGTTCTGTTTAAACCGTCAGGTTTAATAGTAAACTTTCTTTTTCCCTTGATGTAATATGCCTGAGACCAAGGTTAAAAAGGAAGAGGATTTCAACGAATGGTACAATGAGGTTGTGGAGCTTGCAGACCTCTGTGACAAAAGATATCCCATTAAGGGTATGAACGTTTGGCGTCCCCATGGCTGGGAGATTATGCAAAACATAGATGGTATCATCCGTGGGGAGATGAGACGTACAAACCATTTGGAGGTTTATTTCCCTCTTCTCATCCCTGAATCTCTTTTTCAGAAGGAGGCTGAACATATTGAGGGCTTTGGTGGAGAGGTTTATTGGGTTACTCATGCTGGTGAGAATAAGCTTGAGGAACGCTGGCTTCTAAGACCAACCTCTGAAACTGCTATGTACCCTGTTTTTTCGCTTTGGATTCGTTCTCATTCTGATTTACCTCTTAAGGTTTTTCAGATTGTTAACACTTTCAGGTATGAGACTAAGCAGACTCGTGCTTTTATACGGGTTAGGGAGATTCATTTTTTTGAAGCCCATACTTGCCATAGAGATTTTGAGGATGCAGAACGGCAGATAGCTGAGGATAAGGAGATAGCAACTCGTTTTTTTAACAAGCTTTGTCTTCCTTTTATTTTCAACAAACGCCCTGAGTGGGACAAATTCGCTGGAGCGTTTTACACGATTAGTATGGACGTTCTCATGCCCTCTGGTAGAACACTGCAGCTTGGTTCTATTCATCAGTACAGAGATAATTTCGCTAAACCCTATGATATCAAGTATGAGGATGAGAATGGTGAACACAAGTATTGTCATCAGACAACATACGGTATGAGTGAGCGTGTAATTGGAGCGATTGTTGGGGTACATGGTGACAATAAGGGCATCGTTTTGCCGCCTGTTATAGCACCTGTTCAGGTTGTGATAGTACCGATAATCTTTAAGGGTAAGGAGAAGATGGTTTTAGATGCCTGTAAGCAGGTGCATAGCGCTCTTGAATCTGCATCTGTTTCTTCGTATCTTGATGAACGTGAGGATACTCCTGGTAGGAAGTATTATGAGTGGGAGTTGAAGGGTGTTCCTGTTAGGGTTGAGGTTGGTCCAAGGGATGTTGAGAAAGGAACTGTTGTTTTAGCTAGACGTGATACTGGTGAGAAGAGGGAGGTGAAGCTAGAGGATGTTGTGAGTGAGGTTCAAAATCTTTTTGAGGATATCAGTAGGAACCTTATTGAAACAGCTAAGAGGTTGTTGGAATCCAGTTTTTTCAGGGTTAAAAACGTTGATGAGGCAAGGGGTAAAAAGGGCATTGTTGAGATTCCCTGGTGTGGCAGGGAGGAGTGTGCTGTTGAGATGGAGAATGTTCTTGATATGAGAACACTGGGTGAACCATTGGATGCTGAGGAGTGTGATGAGAACTGCCCAGTTTGTGGAGAAAAAGCTAAAACATGGGTTAGGTTAGCAAAAACGTATTGAGGTGATAGGTTATGGGAAAGAGGATATTTAGGGAGATTGTCGCACCGTTTAGTGTTTTTTTGATTGTTGTGGGCTTGGTTTTGTCTTTGATGGGTGCTGTGTGGATATGGTACAGGGGTTTGGAGTTAGGTGTTTTTACGGATACTGTAAATGGTTTAGGCGACTGGAACTATTATTTGTTTGTTGCAGGTTTAGTGTTACTTATAGCAGGCATCTGGTATTTGTATGATTTTTTTAGAAACAAAAAGTTTCTGGTTGAGGAGCTTAAAACTGATAAACGCTCTGAGCTTATTAAAAAAAAGGCTGAACTTGAGGATGTCGTTAAAAAACTCCCCAGTAAGTATGAGAAGATGTTCGAGGAGAAGAAGAGGAAGTTGAAGATAAAGTAGGGTGAAGTTTATCGTAGAGTACTGTGTGGTTCTGGTTGAACCAAAGTACGGTGGCAACGTTGGTGCAGTAGCGCGGAGTATGAAAAACTTTGATGTATCTTCTTTGTATTTGGTTAATCCCTGTGAAATCGATGATGAGGCAAGGGTTAGAGCGATGCATGCTCAGGATGTTTTGGATAATGCAATGGTTTACAGTTGTTTTGAGGATGTTAGAAATGATTTGGATTACTGTGTCGGCACATCCTCTGTTGTTGGAATGAAAGAGAAAAGCTGTTTAAGGAAGGCTGTTTCTCTTAAAGATTTTGCTGAGCAGATTCAGGGTTTTGATGGAAAAGTGGGTCTGGTTTTTGGTAGAGAGGATTATGGGCTTTACAACAGTGAGATAGCGGTTTGTGATGTGTTGGTGAATGTACCAACAAGTGAGGGTTATCCTTCGCTTAATCTATCTCATGCCGTCACTGTTGTCCTCTATGAGTTGTTTACTCATGGTGTTAAGCCCAGGGATGTTAAGGGTATGGGTGTTGTTGAGAAGGAGAACCTGAACAGGGTTTTGTGTGAGGTGCTTGATCTCATAGGTTACCCAGCTCATAAGAGGGAGAAGGCGGAGATTATGCTTCGTAGATTAGTCGGTAGAGCTATGCCCTCAATCTGGGAGTACCATACGCTTATGGGAGTAATTGGTGAGGTTATAAGACGGTTGAAGAGGTTTTAGATGGTCTCTATGGAAAAGTAGACTCCATATCCCTTTAAAGCGGTGTAAACTTTGTCAGCGAACCATACCAGGTCATCTATCTCTGCGGATTTACTGCCCCAGTCGTAAACAAAATCGTAGTTTCCTTTTGTTGCTTTGAAGCCCATGTTCAGAAGCTGATTTTTAACCTCAGATGGCGATGATCCTTCGCTGCTGAACAGGAGTTTAAGATATGTTTTCATGGTTTTTCGTTTTTATGTATCTATGGGGCGGTATTAAATGGTTACGATTTATGATAGCATATCAGCAGGGTAGATTGGGAACAGGACAAAGCAGAGCACCAGTATCAATAGAGCGACAAAAAAGAGAATTTTTCTTTTTGTATCTATGGGAGATATATCGTTTAGAGGTGGCGGATGAGCAGTACCGAGTAAGAGGACTATAAATATTGCAAAAAACCACCATCCTGTGAAGAGCAATATAAATATGGAGAACCATCCTGCGTATTTTTGTTTTTCTCCAAGAACCGCTCTTGCGATGTGACCCCCGTCAAGCTGTCCTGCTGGGATAAGGTTTATCGACGTTATTAGCAATCCTACCCATCCTGCGAAGGCTACAGGGTTTAGTGAGAGGGTGTAGCCCGGTGGTATGTTTACAAAGGTTTTGTATATCATGTCGAAGAACAGTGAGCTGCCGAGCATAAGCTCACCCTTTGATATACTTGAGAGTGGAACAACGGTTGATGTCATCACCCCATATATTGTTATTGGCACCGCCACGATGAAACCTGCGAGTGGACCCGCTATCCCAACATCAAACAGTATTTTCCGGTTTGAGAGAGGGTCTCTGCTTGATATCAATGCACCAAAGGTTCCTATGTTGAAGTTTAAAATCGGCGGTACAGGTATAAAGAATGGTAGTGAGGTTTTTATACCATGGATTTTAGAGACATAGTAGTGTCCCATTTCATGTATACCAAGTATGGTTAAGAGGGGTAGGGAGAACAGTAGAAACCCATTCAACAGGTTTTCAAACCTTAAAATAACTATCAGGCTTTCAGTATCCCACATCGTTGTTTTTCCGCTTACCAGCAACGCTCCCGTCAGAGCTGTTGTTATAACAGTCGCAGCAAGCAGGACAAGATTAACCCATGTTGGTATGTTTCTTTTTTCCGGTTTAGGCACAACATATATGGCTGTTTCTCCTGACACGTTTTTTAGTATTGGAATATAACCCTGGTGTGAGAGGTCGATTCTGAGCGATTCGAAATCCTCCTCCAATCTTTCCTCGTTAATTTTGCAGAAAAAAACGATTCCTTCTCTACCAACTTTAACCTCGTAGAATGGAAAGTACCGTCCAACAGATGATTTTAGTTTTTCTAGATCAGCAGGTGTTTTTTCAGAAAAATCTGTTTCGATCATCTTTTCATCCACTTTTTGCAGCTTTGATGAGACCATTGAATAGCGGCGCAGGTTTCATTGGTCTTGATTTAAACTCTGGATGCGCCTGTGTTGCAACAAAGTATCTATGGTTTGGCAGCTCCATGAACTCCATGAGTACCCTGTCTGGGGAGACACCGGAGAAAACGATACCATTTTTTTCAAGAACATCAACATACTCAGGATTCACTTCATACCTGTGTCTATGCCTCTCATACACAACATCCTTTTTTCCATACAGCTCATAAACTTTTGTTCCCTTTTTGAGATGCGCTGGATATGCTCCAAGTCTCATGGTTGCACCGTATCTTGATTCATGCAGTATATTTATCTGCTCAGGGATGAATGTTATCACAGGATGAGGTGTGTTTTTGTCTATCTCTGTGCTATTTGCTTTCTTTAGGTTACACACATCCCTTGCATATTCGATAACAGCCAGTTGCATTCCAAGGCAGAGCCCAAGGTAAGGGATATTGTTTTCTCTGCAGTATTTTATCGCTTTTATCTTTCCCTCTATTCCACTTAAACCGAATCCGCCGGGTACTATTACACCATCCAATTTATTCAGCATCTCCAGTTTTTCAGGTTTTTTTTCAAAGGTTTTTGAATCTATCCATTCTATTACTGGTTTTAGTCTGTTGAACCATGCAGCATGTTTTACCGCCTCTATAACTGAGATGTATGAGTCAAATAGTTGGAAGTCCCCTATGTCAAAGTATTTTCCAACTATACCTATTTTAACAGGTGTTTTGAAACCTTTGATTTCCTCCACAAATTTTCTCCATCTGCTGCTGTTGCTCTTTCCTCCATGCAGATTGAGTTTTTTCAGTATCTTTTTAGAAAGTCCTTGTTCTTCAAAGAGTAGAGGTACAGCGTATATGTTATCCAAGTCTGGATCTGAGAAAACATCGTCCACATGGACGTTGCAGAATAAAGCGATTTTTTCCTTACGAACGTCATCCAAGGGTTTTTCTGATCTGGCTATTATGAAGTCGGGTTGTATACCTATTTCCCGTAGCAGTTTAACTGAGTGTTGTGTGGGTTTGGTTTTTTGTTCACCAAGTGTGGTTAGAGCTGGGACGTAGGTAACGTGTATGAACAGTATACTTTCTTCCTCAAGTTTCATTTGACGAGTCGCCTCTAGGAAAAGCACGTTTTCATAGTCTCCAACGGTTCCACCTATTTCCACAAGGACAAAGTCAACTTTTTCTTCCTGAGTCGCTCTTTTTATTCTACGTTTTATTTCATCTGTGACATGGGGTATGGGTTGCACGGTTTTTCCAAGGTACTCGCCTTTTCTTTCTTTTTCTATAACCGCGCTGTATACTTGACCCGTGGTTATGTTGTGGTGTTTAGGTATGTTTTTGTCAAGAAAACGCTCATAGTTTCCAAGGTCTTGGTCTATTTCTCCACCATCCTCTGTTACCCAGACTTCACCATGCTCTGTCGGCCTCAGTGTTCCTGCATCATAGTTTATGTAAGGATCTATCTTCATCGCTGTAACATTGTAACCGTAGAACTGTAGAATCTTGCCTATGGATGCAGTTGTTATGCCTTTCCCTAAACCAGATATTACTCCTCCCGTAACAATGATATAATGAACCATCCCTATCAACAGTACATACGAATAGTTAACCATCTTTAAATGGTTTTGGTTTTATTATGCATCTTTTTCAAACGTTTCTTTTAGAAACCCTTCGATTTCCTCAGCCTTTGCCTTTCTCGGGTTTGTTTTCATTAAACCATCGTTTTCTGTTTCTCTGGCAATCTGAGGGATCATTTCATAGAATTTTTCACCGAGCGTTGAAAGTGGAGGTATCCCAAGTTTTTCGTTCACTTCTTTAACCCAGTTTACAACATCTTTGGTTGTTTTTAACCCAAGCACCATGGCGATGTCCTTGTATCTGCTGGTGGCTGATGCGTTGAAGGATATGATGTGTGGTAGCAGCATGGCGTTTATCTTACCATGTGGTATGTTGAATCTCCCTCCTATCTTGTGGGATAACGCATGGCATATGCCCAGTCTTGAGTTTGCGAAACCGATTGCCGCCATAAGGTTTGCATAGTGCATCATCTCTCTGCTTTTTTTGTCACCCTCCACCGCTTTTATGATGTTTTCACCTGCTATTTCGACTGCTTTTAAAGCCATGGTGTCAGCAGGGAGATTATCTATAGTAGAGGTGTATGATTCGATTGCATGTGTTAATGCATCCATCCCCGAGTATGCCGTTGTTTCTTTACTCATACTCATTACTAAACTGGGGTCATATACCGCTCTGTCGCATATCAAAGCTTCACCAACAAGACCATGTTTTACACCATCGTTGTCGATTACAACAGCTGCTGCGGATATACCTGTTCCTGTACCAGAGGTAGTTTCTACACCTATGAGTCTGGTTTTTTTCTCCACAAAAGACACTCCTTTTTGATACAAGGTTTTTAGGTCGATGTTTCTTTGGGATAGTAAAACAAGTGCGAGTTTGGTGGCATCAATTACTGAACCGCCACCAATGGCTGCGACACAACCGGGTTTAACTCTTTCAATGGCATCCTTTAGATTGTAAACATCCTGTTCCAGTGGTTCACCTGTTTTACTGCTTCTTTTAAACTCTATGAATTCAACGTCATTCTCTATCTTTTGTGTTATTTTTGTTTTAACCGATGGTGACACTATGATAAGGTCACAATCTTCTATAGTATGTTCAAATGTTCCGTAACCAAACAGTATTCTGCCGGGGGTGTAGAGTTTAGGCATGAAACCAGGTATTCAAACCATTGGTTGAAATATTTTTTGCAGAACGTTTACAAGGATTTTTTTGTGGAAATTCGAACAGCTTAAATATAAAATCGATATATATGTTAGCACGTATAGGGCCTTAGGGAGGCGTTAGATGAAGGGCGAGAAAGACAATGGGTGTGTGTTGACATCTGTGATAGAGTCTGAGATAAAAATACTTAAAAGACATATTGATATCCTGAAGGCTGTGATTGAGAACGAACCCGTTGGTATAATAAAACTGTCTGAAGCCACGGATTACCCTCAACATACGATTAGGTATTCGTTGAGGATACTTGAGCAGGAGGGAATCATAGAACCTTCATCAAGAGGTGCTGTTACCACAAAGGAACTTGAGAAGTTGATGAAGTCTTTAAAGAAGTCACTCAGTAACATACGTGGCGACCTTGAGGAGATATCAAAGAGCATTGAGTAAAAATGTAAAAGCCTCGGTAACTCAGTTGGGAGAGTGCACGGCTGAAGACCGTGATGTCGAGGGTTCAAATCCCTCCCGAGGCATAAACTACAATTTTTTGTCAAAAAAACTATAAAAAAATCGGGTGAATTTATCACCCTTTTATCTTCGATCACCAAATATGTTTTTTTACATCCGTGC
>JAGGZU010000052.1 GCA_021161865.1 Thermoplasmata archaeon | reverse complement strand
GTATTTTCGTCTTACTTGGAGTCTATGTGTCTTCTTGGATTTTGTTTAAATTATGGCACCAAAAAAACCTGGCATCATATATTGGTCTTTTATCAAGGGAGGTCTAACTCATAGTATTTTTTTCATATCCGTGGTACATATAGATGCTTAGATCCTTAGGATAATTGTCTATGTATGTGTCTTAAGATGATTCCTTAAACAGTAGATGAATCATAGATTATAGATTTGCCATTTTAAACCCCCTTGTGAGCTTTTTACTCAGCTCTTTAGGTACCCTTAGATTTAGATGTGTTTGTATCCATTTAACATGTTTATCATACCTTTTTGCTCATAGAATGCTTGTCCATCTTTATTATTCATTTCATCTTCTCACTAAACAATGCATTAGAACGTGAGATGATGTGTTTTTCCCAAAAAGCAGCATATATGTGATAAGAAAAAAGAGAGTGTGAGATGTTGATTTAGTTTCGTTTCGCTATGTTAAGGTCACCAGGGTACATGTCAGACATCTGTGGATGACACCAGCCAGCATACTCATGCCAGTACTTAGCATATGCATACGCTTCCTCTGCTGATATCCAACCGTCGTTGTTTCCACCATAATCCTTGTTGGTGTCTGGGTCATCACGAGCAAAAGCACCATCCTTACCTTCAAAAGGTTTTGGCCACCCCCATCTGCTACTCCATTCACCTGTTTCATCGGCCAGCAGATAAATGAAAGGTGAGTTGCGGGACATGTTTCCACCAGAAGGTTCATCTGAGGAGCTGGACGTGAGAATAACCCTGCCTTCTTTTTCCAGATAGGGAATCGCAGCGCCACTATGACAATTTTCAGCAACAACGACAACACCTTTAGAGTCCAGATCATCAAGCCAACCTCCAAAACTTGAATAGTAAATTCTAGTATCGCGTAGTGCTATACCATAGGTTGAACCGTGCGATGTCCACGAAAGAAGTGCATTGTCATCTTGGTCATCCATACTGCTCAACCAATCCATTGCCTGTTTTACCTGATCAAAGGTTGGACTTATCAAAACCCTGATATGACTACTCTGCCAACCATGATTAACCAAAACATTACGCATATCATACGCATCCTGATCAGCATGGTAACATATCCCAGCTACTGTCTGCAGAGCACCGATAATTACTGCCCAGCGTTCAACGTTGCCATCAGGTTCCTCGCCACTGTATTCTCCATACTCACGGAAACAAAAATCTCTATCCTTATCCTCATTCCAATCGCCGCTGATGTATCCCTCTGCACTGTAAGAAGAACCATGCTCATAAGGATTACCAGATCCATAGTACCATCGGTAATAGTTTTTCTCATCGCCACCCTGCTGATGCACCACGATATAGTATGTTTCACCAATCTTCACCTTAAAACCCTCGCCGAAACTCACATAAACCCATCCAGAGCTTTTCTGAATATCCCAACCATTAACAGAAACGGATGCAAGCTGATCCTGAATACTAAGTCTATCCAGTTTCTTGTAAATAGACACAACAAGTTTACCGTTGAAAGAGTTACTCCAACCGAAACCACTACGTGACTTCCTAACATGGAAACCACCGAGTAAAGCCGAGACAGAGCCGCCTTCGCTGCTGCTGTAACTCGCAATACCCTTTCTACTTAACAACAGTTCAACACCGGTCACCTTACCATACTTCTGAGGAACAAAAGACTGGGCAAAATACCTGCCATTATAAATTTTAACGTAACCATCACTTTGCTCCTGACTCTGATCAACACCACCGGTTATAGGAGTCGTTCTAGCATTTCTCACCAGAACCTCCGCTTCACAAGAGTCAGTTAACCCATCAGTGTCCTTAACCTCTAAAACAGCATAACCCTCATAGGGTTCCAGATAAACATGTTCAACAGTTTTTGACCTAAGCCATGAGGTATCCCATACCCCGTCATCATCGAAATCCCACCTATAAAACAAAACATTTCTATCAGGATCATAACTGGCTGAGCCATCAAAAACAACAGGTTCACCAACCACTCCATCATATGGACCACCAGCAAAAGCAGTAGGTGGTCTATTAGCCATAGAGGTAACACTAACGGTAACACTGTTGCTTTTACCCTCGTTGCCTGTCTTCTCATCCTTCACAGTCACATAAACGGTGTAACTACCGGTTTTACTGTAAGAATGTTGAACAACTATTTTTGTGTCATCAGTTGAACCAATCAAGTATTTACCGTTTCCAAAAAACACTTTGTAACTGTATCTGCCATCACCACCGGCAAAGGTGGTTACACCATTCGTTGACAACATACTCACATGCGGAGAGGAACCACCGTTGTCTCCAATCACAATAGTACATGTTATCGGATCCATAGCCTCAACACTCTTCGGCTCAACCGACAAACTAACAGATAAATCACCGCCGTTTCCACCACCATCGTTTACATTTCCAATGGTAACAGTCGTGGTGTCTGTACCAGTTGCACCCTTATTGTCCTTAACAGTTAACGTGACAGTGTAGACACCTTCCTTCCAGTACATGTGCATGATTTTTGTGTACCGCCAGTTCCTGATGTGTCTACCATCTCCGAAGTCCCAGCTGTATGAGACGATCCTGCCATCTGAATCAAAACTCTTGGAGGCATCAAAGGAAACTATTCTGCTCTTCTGCTTGTATGGTCCACCAGCGTTTGCAACAGGTGGTTGATTACCACCATTGCCTTTCACGTTAACAGCAACAACATCGGTTTTTGATGATCCAGTTGCACGTTCAGTTACAGTAACCTTAGCATTGTACTTACCTGAGATGGAGTAAACATGACTTGCTTTAACAACACCTGCATCATCAACATAACCTGTCAAGTGTTTGTTGTCACCGAAGTCGAACCTGTAGTAGTATTTGTATTGATGACTTGCCAGTGTTGTTACACCACCGTTGCTGTTTTCTATTTTTGCTGTGAAAACTATTTTTTCACCTATCTCAACGGTTGTTTTACTTGCTGATAGAGATACCGTGAATTCTGAGGGAGTGGGTTGACTGTTAACGGTTATGGTTTTGGTTTCTGTGTCTTTCTTTCCTTTGTTGTCTGTAACCGTTAATGTGATGGTGTATATCCCAGGTGAGTTGTAGGAGTGAGTTACGATTTTACCGTTACCCATTCTTCCATCTCCGAAACTCCAGATGTAGGTTTTTATGTAACCATCAGGGTCGTAGCTTGATGAGCCATCAAACCTAATGTTTTCTCCAACCTTAGCCGTAGGTGAAGACAATTTTATTCTTGCAACAGGAGCCTTGTTGCCACCATGTACTGTTATTGATGAGGAAAGCCATTTCTCTTCTTCTTCACCGGTTTGTTGATCCTTCACATAAACCTTAGCATTGTACGTTCCAGAGTAACTGTAGCTGTGAGTAACATTTATCTCAGAGTCATCTGTGTATCCTGCCACATATCTTCTATCACCGAAATCAAACCTGTAGTAGTATTTGTACTGGTGGCTTGCAAGAGTGGTGACGCTTCCACCATTTTTTTCTATCTTTGCTGTGAAAACTATTTTTTCATAAACATAAACATTTGTTTTGCTTGCAGAGAGCGTAACCTTCATTCCAGAGGAGCTACCAAGGGATGCAAGGGTTCCGGCGGCAGGCAACATCATCATAAGAACAATAACCAAACCCATTATCTTTTGCTTTTTACCACTCATTTTGATCACCACGTGTGTTGCTGAACATCAATTTTATCTTATGCAATTAATTATAATTAATCTTATATATAAATCTTATTAATTATTAAAAAAAATCCCATTCTGCTCAAGTGGCATCTAAGCCAAATCGACACATATATTAAGCCAAAACATCTTACCGCCTACCTGGTTATTGATGAGGATGAGATTGCCACACTTTAAATATTATGAGTGGTCAAAAGATATCTCGAAAGAGAAGGTATCAGCGATAATCCACCTTTTGGCTTTTCTATGTATATTCAATCTTCTATCAGGCAACTTTGGTGTATTTGAACCATCTTTCCAGAGGCTCATTGCATTCCTTATACTCATAGGAGTAGTGGTTTTCGACCTAACAGATAAACCAAAACATGTCAGCATTTCATCCAAAGATCATCGTAACAGCATATACACTGGAGCTGTACTGCTCATAATATCCTTTGCAGTCCTACTCTTTACCACACAGAGAGTTCTATGGTTTGCCAGCGTACTACTAACAACAATTTCCATAGCTATACTCCTTAATGGTTTAAATATAAAACGAGATGAAACCCCCCTGATTATCTCCCTTTCCATTTTTTATACTCTGTTCATGGTTTTTGTTGAGAACATTCCAATTTTGTGGTACGGCATCCAGCGTTTTTCCTATATTATCTCCAGTGCATTTGGTTTTCTCGTTGATACACCCATGATTATGGGTCCATCGGTAGGTGGATTATGGATTGTAATATCCTTCCTTATATTATATACAACTCTTGTTTTTTACACAAAAACAGTGAAACCATTTCTCTTAACCGTTTTTTTTACATTCATCCTATGGTTTATCTACCTGTTTATGGTTAGAACATATCCCTTCTCAGATTTGACAGAAATCATAAACTCTCAGCATATTCTGTTTTTTTTAGAAACTATACCAGCTGCAATCTATATGGCAAAAACTCTGCAGTTTGGTCCAACCATGCACAGAGTGTCAATAAAGAAGTTGAATGGAAAAACAGTTGCTGCTCTCACCTTAATCTTCGTATCGCTTATCCTTCTCACATCCTTTCCTCTTGGAACTGGTGAAAAAACAGGTAACATACTCTTCCACAGGGAAAACATGGTTGCTAACTGGAACAAACCAGAGTATGGAAGATACGAGCTTCATACCCATGGGATGTTTGGCTTCTTACCAGATTATTTGAACGAAACAGGATACAATGCTACAGTCACAGATCAACCACTTTCCTCAAACCTGCTTAGCAACGTTGATACACTGGTGGTTATAAACTTGGATCGAAGTTATTCACAGAAGGAGTACAACACGATATGGGATTTTGTTAAAAACGGTGGCTCACTTCTTGTACTTGGTGACCACACAGATCTAGGAGGGATCCAGCAACCACTTAATAACCTCCTTAAACCTGTTGGTATACGCTTCAGGTTTGATTCAGCCATGTCTGTAAAGGAGAGATGGGAATCCTGCATGCAGTTTCTCAACCATCCAATCACCTATGATGTTGATGGGGATCTCACAGGTTGGAGTGTGGGTGCATCCCTGGATATATCAAATCCATCTTCATTTCCTGTTGTGATTGGAAGATACGCTTACTCTGATCATGGAAACAGATGGAACTCAGTGGAATCATATCTTGGTGATTACCTATATGAGTACAATGAGGAAGCCGGTGATTTAATACTTGTTGCAGGGGCATTCTATGGGGATGGGAAAGTGCTCGTGTTTGGTGACACCACAACCTTCCAGAATCCAACCCTCCCTACATCACACAAGTTTATCGGCAACGTGTTTAAATGGCTTAACACAGGTTGCACATCCACTTTTTATCTGCTACAAAAAGGGCTTGCATTAATTTTCTTGACAGCTGGAGCATTTCTTTTATACCATGCTGAAGAGAGCAGAAAAAAAAGAGAAATCATGAGGTACATCATTCCTATTGTAATCTCTGCATCATTCATATTAAGTGCATCCTCGACATTCTTTACTTACCGAGGTGAAGAGATAGAGGAGCAATCTCGTATCGCTTATTTAGATTATTCTCATGGAGAAAAAATTGATTTGATAACATACTCAGATACCTCTGTAACGGGTTTGTCGGTAAACCTTGAACGTAACAATTATCTGCCTTTGATTTTCCAGGATTTTTCAAAAGAGAGACTGTCAAACTGTAAGATACTGGTTATAATCGCCCCGACAGAGAGGTTTACTGGGCAGGAGGTTGGTTTTATAAGAGAGTTTATGGTTAAAGGTGGACTTGTTATTGTTGGTGCAGGATATTACGAGAGAAACAACGTTTTACCGTTGTTAAAGCCTCTTGATCTTGACATAGAAAATATACCACTAGGTCCAACTCCTTATAAAACGGGTTCAGATGAGGAACCAGAGTTTGTTGATGCATGGGCTGTAGAGGTTGGTGACCCTGTTAACACCGATGTTTTTTACCAGTTAGAGGTTAAAAATGCGACATATGGCTTAGGTAAAAACAACACCTACAACATCGTGGTTTTTAAGAGGTATGGCGCAGGTGGTTTTCTTCTCGTTGGTGATGGTCAGTTTCTTTACAGTAAGAATATAGAGATGGCATCTGCGCATAACATGGGAAACATACTGTTTTTGAAGAATATATTTGATGAGCTGAGATGGAGGGGTGTGCTGTCATGAAACGTCTAATTTGGTTTGGTTTGTTGTTTTTTTCACTTGGCTGGAGTTTTCTTCTTCCATTTTTTTATCCCGTGGATTATACTCTTGGTATAGCATCAATGGTTGTTGGTTTACTATTTATGTTAGCTGGTGCAAAGGACTTCTCCCCTATCGTGAGAAGGTTCGATAAGAGATACACTATACTTTTAATACCACTTGTTATATCCTTGTTTTTTATAGGTTTCCCTTTTAACATAGGTATCGTCATTCTTGTGGCAGCGATTGCTTTATACGCATTGTTTGATAGATTGAGAGTGAAACATGTTTTTATTCCATTGGGGTTGATTTTATCTGGCATTGTTCTATCGGTTCAGGCAGCTTTGATACCTTTTTATGAGATGGTGGCGTCAAGGTACCATGATTGTAGCGCTATCTCTCCATTAATGGCTGGTTTAATCAACCTTTTTGGTCTTAGATCCTCGGTGTCAAGTGGAACGGTTTTTGTTTATACACCAGACAATGTTTACCCTTTTACAGTTACCACGGGTAAACTGGGTTTGTTTTTTTGGCTGCTAATATTTGCTGGAGCGGTTTTGTTTTTCCTGCTTTCAGATAGAAAAAAAGAGTCGGCTAAGTCGCTAACCGTATTCCTTGCGATAAGCCTTGTCTATCTTGTTCTAAGGTTTATAACCCTTGTGTTTGTGTACACGGAGGTGGAGTCACTTAGCATATTTTGGGCTCCTATTCCTCTGTTTGTGAGTTTTATCCCTCTTATACTGCTGTTTATGGTTTTTGTTTATCTGCCTGACCTTACTAAGCAGAGTGACATCTTCAGAGATTTCAAGATAAAAAAACACATGGTATTGGCAGTATTTACGTTTTTTATATTTGTGTTTCTGCTTGTTGG
>JAGGZU010000019.1 GCA_021161865.1 Thermoplasmata archaeon | reverse complement strand
GTGTAGGGTGGGCTTATAGTGAGTGAAGCATCTGCGAAGAAAATGGTTTTTGATTTAATGGTTTTCATTTCCTCTATAATGTTCTTAATAGGTCTACCTCTAAACACCGGTCCCTCCACCTTCTGCATAGCGCAGAACTCACATCCCACTGGGCAGCCACGTGATGCTTGGATCGCTTCCATGACAGTGTACACTCCGATATCATGTCTTGCTGGCGGTATCTGTTCTGGTGGAACCAGTTTTTCAGCCCTGTAAAAAGGTTTAAGTTCGCCTTTTTCTAAATCCTTTAGTAACCTAGGCCATGTAAGCTCAGCTTCACCTATGACCACACTGTCGGCATGTTGCTTTGTTTCCTCAGGTAGAAGCGTGGCATGGTAACCGCCAAACACAACAGGTATACCCTTCCTTCTGAAGATGTCTGCAACCTCATAACCTCTCATTGAGTTAAATGTCATGCAGGAGATTCCCACTAAATCATAGTGTGTCTCAAAATCTATGTCTTCATACCTTTCATCGATTAAGGTCACAGAGTGCTCTGGTGGTGTTATCCCTGCTACCTGTTGCAGGGTCAGGGAAGGATAGGAGTATCTGTCAAAGAAACTTCTTTTTGGGTTCGGATGAGGCATTACCAGTAGGATTTTCATTTTATCAGCTTACTCCCCCATTTTTTGTTGCAATAAGGAAAATCACATGTTGATCCTGTATATTATATTTTCTGGTTGATTAGTCTATAACCCTCCTTTGGATGCACATGTGAAACCACTATCGCAGGTGGTTTACCATAGGAGGATTTTATCTCCTCAACCTCTTTAACGTTTATTTTGACACCCGCACCGACTTTTTTATGATAAACCTCCTTTATCTTTTCAAAAAGAGCGTCAACAGATGGACCCTTTTCCTCTTTGAGATTGTGATCAATGACGAGGAGAATATCTATTTCATCTATCTTTCTCTGGACTATCTGGAACTGTTTCACCATGTTTGTTTTCAACTCGTTTAAAGCACTTGATATAAACACAAAGGATGCTGACGGAAATAGTCTTCCATCAGGTAGAAAGACTGTACTGCTTATTCTGCCCTCCACGCCATATTTAATTGATGGGGTTTTCAGTCCACAGTTGCAATCTTCTTCAGAAAGTGTGACCCAATCCTCCATACCTGTGTACCTTATTATAGGGGTTCCTCTTCCAAATAACCTGGTTAACACCACATGCCCTTTTTCACCTAAAGCAACCGGTTCAAACTCATCATCTACTGCTTCTAAATTAAAGAAATCATGGTGTATGTGCCATGTTCCCTCAAAGCATTCAAATGCTATATCTGAGCCTGCTTCAACCGAGGAATAAACGTTTAACACTCTGCACCCAAAAGCTTCTTCGACATATCTTTTTGTGTACTCGTCAAGTACCTCAGCCCCAGAGTTGATAAGCTGTGGATTGATGTTTTTGCCGAAGCCCTTTTTTTTGAAGTAAGCTAGATGCTGAAGCGTTGCAGGATAGGATGTGATCAGATCAGGTTTGAAGTCATCCAGTTTATTGATAATCTCTTTTATCGGGTCGAAGGCGTTTAGCAACAAAACGTTGTTAGATGAGTAAAGGAGTTTAACCCTTGATAGAACATTTCTCTTCACAACCCCATCTATTTTGTTCTGTCCAAAGTTGCCTATATGAGCTATCTTGGATTTCCTCCAGTGCAGATTAAAAATGTTCAGCTCTCTCATAAAGGGTCCTATCGCTGTTACCATGGTGTAGAAGTCGGTGTATATTGAAAGAGGTTTACCTGATGAACCGCTTGTTGAGACGACATGTACCCCATCCTTGTTGCAACCGGCGGGGATTATACCATCTGGAAAGTTTTTTATGAGATCCTCTTTGCTTACAAAGGGTAGTTTACCGATGTCTCTGATCCCTCTGATGTCGCTGGGATGGATACCCGCAGCTTTGTATTTTTTATGGTAAAGCGGGACGGTGTAAGCATATTCCACCACTCTCCTAAACGCTTTGTCTCTATATTTTTCCATTTTTTCCCTGGAGAAACGGTGCAATCTTTTTGGGGCTGAGAAAAAGTTTATTGCCAATGGTATGGAGGTCATGGGGTTTAACAGAGGGTTCATATTATATGATAGAAAAGACTAAAGCAATTGATATATTTTATTATTTTTATAATCTATAATGTGGAGGGGGTATTATGTCCTTGTGTTTTTTATCCTGTTGGTTTATGGGTTCGGGAAAAGTTAATTAGCTTCATCCTTTATAGGTTAAATTGCCTCAGTTCGAAGGTCTCCATGATCTGTGATTGGAGATGCAAGATTGAGGCTACAGTGGATATCAGTTAGGGGTCCCTCGTTGATCAAATCGACGAAAGTCAAGAGATGATACAGAGGATACCCTGATATCCAATAACGTGTCGCGAACCCGTAAGCAGATGCATCTCTGCTGCTTTAAGGTGCATCTGTTGAGGCGCTCATTGCTCTCTAAAAACATGAGGGCGTGAGCGACAGCGACAGGTTATTTCAGAGTTTTTTTATTTTCGATAACTTTTATATAGTAAATTTTATATACATTAAACTATAAACAATATCGTGAGAAAATAATATCTAAGGAGAAATCTCAATGAGAGGTTACTCTACCACCATCTCCAAAATAGGGGGCAATATAAAAATGAGAAGATTAGAGAAGGTTTTATGTTTAACGCTTGTAACCTTAATGTTGATCACCTCTCTGTTCCCAATCGTCTATGGAACTTCCGTATCAGTAAATAAAGTAAAGGACGATACAACAATCAACCATCAAGAGGAACAAAAAAACCAAACCGTCCATATTGAGGAAAAATCTAACAGAAATACAGAGGTAAAAACGGTTTCATATGAGACACCCTCCGACGAAACCGTTTCTACACTGCTTGAAAAATGGAAGGGAAAAGGTTTTCTGCCAGGACTATACGTGTATACCAACTGCAATGGTATAGAAAAGAGAACAAAACTCTTAAAAGGTTTGCTTAAACCAATAGATGTAGACAACGACGGTGACAACGACATCAACGTTATCCTCCGTATGCGCCCAACAATAGTCTTCTCACCACTGCCAGCACTTGCATTCATGACAAAACTCACCGTTAAAAGATTAAACAGCGACATAAAAACAAGTGATTTTGAAATAGCAGCCGAGGTATCTCTCCCACGACTCTTTGGAGGAAACGTCCGCTTTGGTTATCATTCCCCAGATGGAGAAACCGTGCCTCAAATCTGTACACTAACCTACACGTCCATACCACACATAATCTCATTCAAAAAACCAGAGCACATACTTGACATAAACCCGGTTATGGGTGCAGGCGATACCAGCGAACTTATTTTACTTGCAACGTTTGAAAACGCAACAGACGAATCAACATCCTCAATAGGCATAAAATACAATCCCGCGGTTCACGCAAAAATAAAATGGGGAAAAACCAGAAAACTCAGAGAATGGAGTTTCACAGTATCAAAAGACTTCCTCACATTAAAAGAAACAACAGCAACCTTATTTTTCAAAGCAGAAGACACACTTATAGGAGTTGTCATAGATAAACTAACATCAGCATCGTTTAACATCGAACTCAAACCTTTCTCCAAAGAAGGAGGAGGATTACACTATGAAAAGAAAAGCATGAAGGCAGCAGATATAAGTCTAATAATCCAAACAACCAATATTTCAGGCTCACTATACATCCAACAAATACCAAAAAAAATCGACATAGCCTGGTTGCTAAGGGCAGAAGGTTTCATAGAGATAAACACCTATGGTGAGGACCTGGGTGAAGTAGAAGCAACCATCACCGATGTAGCGGAGCTAAGTTTCAACCCACAGACAGATTTGGATGTAAAAATCTCCTGGGGGAACATATCCTTCAAAAACAAGAGCTTTGATTTAGAGATCAACGCCTCCGTTTACATCGAAGTTGTTGATATGAACTTCGATCTCATCAGCGTTGATGAGAACGTCTCAGATGAACCAATAATTACATCAGCCATCAAAAACGGTGTTTTTCACTTGGAAGGAAACTTCGACCTTTTCACCGCCCTTAAACTAGGCCCTGCACAGGGAAACAGCAGTTTACCCTCCGTTAACCTGCCAAACAGTACCTTCGTATTGACTCTCAGGGACGCAAACATAACGTTCCGTGCTGACAATGTTTTAGACTTCGGCGAGGTTAACCTTGAAATGTACTCTATCGACACAGTTAAAATCTCTCTCCTAGACTTCAACATAGACAGCATCGAAGGGTTACCATGGATAAATGCTTCTATTCTAATCGATGCATCCCACGGAGAGATACATCTCGCGGATTTAGACATCCAACAAGCCATGGACTTCGGTCACGTATACATGAAAAATGTTACAGGAACAGGTTTAATGAGAACCAACATCTCCAGCATCAGCATTTACCTGATTAAAATGGGAATAAACAACTCAGAGAACACAAGGATGTCTGTTGATGAGTTTTCATTCCAGTTCTACGGCGTACCAATAGTCATATACGACACAGTGTTTATAGAAGGAACCGCCGAGATATGGGTAAACATGACCCTTTCAGAGATACTAATGCTTGACATAATCGATGCAGACAACGCTGAGAGTTTCGGTTTAAGGATAGGTTATAAGGACGGATGGAATGTAAACTACTCAGGCATTGTATTCCCAAGCGAACCAATACTGCCATATGCATTTGTCTTCTTCGATCATCCAACTCTTCCATTTAACCTCAAAATACTCTGGTACTCTGTTGGACCATGGAACAACCCAGACTGGAACCCAACTGATGAAGAGTTTTACAACGCATACTATGGCCCCACAGGTTTCAACTGGGCGTTCAACGGCTACATTTTAGTAGACACAGGCAACGTTAGTCAACCCGCTATCATTGGCGTAGCAGCACCGAATGACACTATAGGTTTTATGATAGACAGCGGGATGTCGCTTAAGGCGGATAACTTTCGTTTCGTTTGGAATGTAACAAAGTTCATGGGAACCTTCAATGTTTTTGATTTAATTGGCGCTCTTTCACTTGATGGCTATTTAAAGATGCAGAATATTGGAGAGCTATGGGCGTGTGCCAATGGAGACTGGAGGAGAGTGGATCAATCTGGACCAGGATACTTTGTACGAATCACACCAGGTCATTTACAGATGGGGGGTAACAAAACAGTGAATATTAACGAGACCATACACATGATG
>JAGGZU010000120.1 GCA_021161865.1 Thermoplasmata archaeon | reverse complement strand
TGCAGAGATGCTGGAGGATTTTGTTTATTGGTTTAACAACCGTAGATACCACCTAGGTATCTGCGGTTATCCCGCAGATGTTTATTTACGAAAACAGAATGTTACCGATGTTACTTGACATTACAGATGAACCAAAATATATATACTCATAATGTATATAATTATTTAATAAAAAGGTGATATTATGAAAAAAGGCATATGTATTTCACCACCTTTAATTGTGGTTGTACTTGTGCTGCTGAGCTCTGCTTTACCTGCAGTTACTGCAGATAGCAATATAAGAGAGAACGTAAAGGGTTATGACAAGGGTGTATCATGGCAGCCTGTTGTACCACTAAAAAAGGTAACGTTTGTAAACTTTGATGAAAACAGTTACCTTGACGACTACAGTTATCTTGCAGCGGTTCCAACAACCGTTTTTTATGACAAAGATGGTGGTAGATTGTTCTCCTACCCACTGTTGTTTTATCAGGATCCTTATCCTGTGAAAGAGGATAAGGAGAGGAGTTTGAATGCCCGTCAGGGACTCAATTATTTTATGGAGGACTGGATGAGTTACTGTAACGGTAGATTGGATGGGTTAACACTGATTAATGTCGATAAAAACAAGGTAGCTCAATGGCCATCAAGAAACACTACAACCATAGTAGGTGACAACCCCTATGAGATCGCTGCAAAAATAGCGTTACATGACTGGAGTTACAGTGACAACGCTGTGGTAGCGGTGATAAAAGAGAACTTTGAGAAACCAAATGAAATCACAAAAGGCAAAATCGATGGAAAAATGTTCACATACAACGTTGGTCATAAACATTTTGAGATGGAACAACCTATTATTGGTACTGGTGGAACATATAGTTCTTTCAACATAGATGATAAAAATTATAAGTATGTTATAGCCCAGCTCTCATGGCCCAATCATATAGACCTCGACCTGCAGTTGTATGATAGTCACCTGGGTATGGTAGACAATGCTGCAGGGGTTTACAGCGACCCACGACTGGAAACAACAGGCTCCTATATCCATAACTATGGCAAATGGCAGGTGAGTGTTACTGCTGTTCCAAAGAAAGGATTTTCAGATACAGGAAGTGAGAAGGATTTGTTTAATGCTATGAGTTTTAAGGAGTTGTCTAAGGAGATTAAAAACAAATGTGACGTTGATGTTCTCCTATACCCTGGGGTGAAGTTCAATCTTCCGAAAACACCCTTTGGATGTAGAAACGCCTCGTTTACATTGAGATGGAACAACCCTGGTGTAAAACTTGGTTTTGCTGTTTTGGATCCTGTGGATAACGAAATCTGCTCCAGTCTTTCAAAAGAGGAGATCATCTCCGGAGACTCTGATAATAAAAATGAGACAACCATACACATTAATCAGCTTGGAGAATGTAGAGATGGTGAAAACTACTCTATTTGCGTGTTTTCAGTAAACAATGTTTCTCAGCCAGTTGATTTTAGGTTTTATTACAGCTGGCAGCAGAATTTTTCAAAGGAGGAAAGCGATTGTTTTGTCTCCGCCACAAACGGCGCGGTTCTTGCCAGCACATTGAATGCTCCATTACTGTATGTCTCTCCAAGTCAGCTTCCTAAGTGCACAAAGGAAGCTTTGTATAAACTTGGTGTTAAAAACATCTATCTGCTAAACATTGGCAGTCATCTTTCAGCTAATGTCAAAAATGAACTAAAGGGTATAGCAAGCATAAAGGAGGAATACAAAGATGCAAGAAATGTTTATATTGGTATTAAGGGTCTAAGCGGTAGAAGTGGCGATATCATTTTCACAACCATAGACCCATGGACGTACTGGTACGTAAGCGAGGGAAAACCTGCTGGTGAAACAAAGGCTGCTTTGTTTGTTGGTCCTGCTAGCTATATTGCTGCTCAGCATGGTAGTCCTGTTGTCGTCGTTGATGAACATCCACGTCTTTCTCAAGCGGTTGTCTATCATGACAACTTTTGGAGGAAAAACGCTGATTCAAGAGCGACTGTTGAGCCTTCCTCTGGAAGCATGTTTTTGTCAGGTAAAGAGGTTTATAGCTTCCTTGAGGATTATGGTTTAGGGCATTTAGAGAAGGGAAAGGATCAGATTAGAGAGACAATTATTACTGTTGCTGGTCAGTATGATATCGGCACGCCTTGGGATCGGTCTTTTACCGGTGCAGCTTATCCAGGTAGATTCTGGGGTTCTCCCGTTGATACAGCATACTGGATATCCCGTGACGTATTCTATCCTGGTATGATTTTTGTAAACCCAGCAACTGATAAGGTAAAGCTCATAAATGGTAGTACCAGTACAATTCAGAGAATAGTTGGACGCCTTAAAGATCCTCGTGGTGTGGATCTTGTAATAACCAAGCAGTCTGAAGAAAAGGAGTTTAAATACCCTGTTCTCCAGACGTACAACAGTTTTGCATACAAGTTCAACGAAAGAGCGTGGAAACATTGGAATTTCAGGTACACTCGAGCTGATGGTATTATCCCATATGTTACGGATTCTCTTGATCCTATAGATGATGGTGTCTGCCCAGGTAAATCAGGTGCGTATTATCCTGATTTGAGTGAAACGGAGGTTATTCCGTTTTATGCCGAGAAAGCAGGATATGATAATGTGTTCTCTACAAACTTTTCTGCTACTGTTGAGAATCTCAATCGTGGTGTGCTTATATGGGTGGAGGAATGCCATGGGTTTAACACAAACGGTGGAATGATCGCTATGTGGGATCCAAAGAATCCTTATGTGTATGAACCCAATCCCTGGCGTGCCTATGAGCCTAT
>JAGGZU010000075.1 GCA_021161865.1 Thermoplasmata archaeon | reverse complement strand
TTAGAAGGAGAAAACGTTTACCCGCAGGGAACAAACGATTTCGGTGTAACAGGATACAGAGGACCATGCCCACCCTCAGGTACACACCACTACCATTTCAAGGTTTACGCGCTGGATACCTTCCTTAACCTTAAACCAGGGATTCACAGGGAGCAGTTGGATAACGCAATGAAGGGTCATGTTTTAGCAGAAGGACAACTAATGGGCGTCTACGGTAAATAAAAAAACTTTTTTCACCCAAGACACTTCTTAGCTAAGGTTTCCCTCACAGTTTCCACAAACCTTTCAACATCCTTCTCAGTGGTACTAAATGAACACATCCATCTAACCACAGGCCCTTCTTCATCAAAAACATGAAAAAAATACTTTTCCTGTAACCGAGAAACACACTCCCTAGGAATAACCGCAAAAACAGCGTTTGACTCCACCCTCTGAACCACCTTCACCTCAGGAACATCCTTAACCTTCTCATACAACAACCGAGCCATCCTGTTGGCATGCTCAGCATTTCTCAACCACAAATCATTAGACAAATACGTTTCAAACTGCGTGGAAATAAAACGCATCTTAGAAGCAAGCTGCATACCCTGTTTCCTTATAAAAACAAAATCCTTCGACAACTTTTTGTCAAAAAAAACCACTGCTTCACCAAACATCAAACCATTCTTCGTACCGCCAAAGGACAATACATCAACGCCAACATCACCCGTTATCTCCTTTAAACCAACTTTGAGAGAAGCAGAAGCGTTACACAGCCTTGCCCCATCCATATGCAGAAGCATTCCGTTTTTGTGAACAAAATCAGCTAAAACCCTTATCTCAGCAGGGGTATAAACCGTGCCGAGCTCAGTTGGTTGCGTGATGGAAACAACCCGCGGTTGAGCAACATGTTGATCACCAAAACCTTTAACAAAAGGTTTAATCAAATCAACGGTTAACTTACCATCCTGTGTCGGTACGGTAACAAGCTTACAACCTATAAAATTCTCTGGACCGCAGCATTCATGCACATTAAGATGGGCTGTCTCAGCACATATTATGGAGTTGAATGAACTGGCAATATTTTTTAAGCCAAGGATGTTGGCTGCTGTACCGTTGTAAACAAAATACACGTCAATATCCTCACCAAAATGCTCCCTGAATTTTCTAACAGCTCGTTTTGTGTACTCGTCATCACCATAAGCTATGCTGTAACCCTTGTTTGCAGAAACAATCGCCTTCAATATATCTGGGTGAACACCAGAATGATTATCACTCCCAAACATATAGTTAACCGGCATGAGTCAACAAAACCCTTGTCATTTTATAAAAACTTCCAAAAAACTCAGCTTAAATCCCCGCAGGCACAAAACATCTCATTCAAAAGAGAGTAAACATCATCAAAACCTGTTTCATCAAAACTGGAGACCTTAACAACCCTCTGAGACAACGTTGTGTACTCTATGAAGTAGGATGTTTTCTCAAGCAACTCAGCAAGAACAGAGTTTTTGCTGGGGATCTCCTCCATCACCTTCTCTACATCAACGTCAGCAACGTCATTCTTAGTCAAAACAGTAGCTGTAGGTATAGATAATCTTAGAGAGACTATAACATTCTGCATGACCGCAGAAAGAAAACTCTCAGAATCAGTAACCAGTGTGGAATCCATTAAAAAGAGACCAGCTGTTGTTTTGTCAGACAACTTTTCGATTATTCTTCTCCCGCTGGAAGAGTATATAAAGATCTCCATCTGCCCAGGAGTATCATAAATAACATAATCCCCAGACACATCCAAATCTTTAACATAAAACAATACTTCATCCATCGATTTAAGCAAACCACCGTTTATCCCCAAACCATACTTTTTCATAATCTCATCGGTTTTAACAAAACTCCTCACATCCTTATCAGCCTTAAAAACCGGGTCAGTGGCAGGATCAAGATTAACACATCTAACATCCTCACCCCCCTCTCCAAGATACTCTGAAAAGGATTTCACAAAACTGCTTTTACCACACCCAGCGGGACCAATAACAAATATCTTCACACTACTGAAATACTTGTTTTAGTTTAAAACATAAACCCTCATCCCCCTGTTCTTCGGTTTCTCCGCTAAAAAGATGCAGAGAAACAAAAATGTTTAAATCTATCCTTCAGCATTGATTATATTGCTTACTGTAATAATGAAAATCTTGGGGAGAGTATATTCTATGTTAAACACAGTGTTTGGAAAATCCTTGGTTTTTGTAGTAATCACCTGTTTCGTTTTAACAGGCGTTACACAAAATATGAAAGGATACACCGGTTACAGCGATGGTTCACAGGAATTTGACGATAACGGTTCCGTAACCTCTCATGACGAGTCGCCAAGCATTCAATGGCAAAAAACATATGGTACCGACAACGTCGACTGGGGGAATTGCATACAGCAAACCTCTGATGGAGGATACATTATAACAGGAGCATATGATAGAGACTGGTGGTCCCCCTGGCCTGGTTACTTCAACATATTAAAACTGGATTCAAATGGCAATAAACAGTGGCAGTACCTCCATGGAGGAAACATCGCCTATAATGGTCATAGCGTTATCGAAACAAACGACAACAAATATGTTGCCGTTGGAGAAGTAGGTTACGCAACAACCACAGATGTATTTATGGTGAAAACCGATAACGAAGGCAACGAACAATGGAACAAAACATTTGGAGGAGCAGACTACGACTCCGGCTCCAGCATAAAACAAACATCTGACGGTGGCTTTATAATCGCTGGAACCACCAGTTCATTTACAGCAGATGGATACAGTGACATATGGTTAATAAAAACAGATAACGAGGGTAACGAACAATGGAACAAAACCTTTGGAGGACCATACACTGATGTAGGTTACGACATTCAGCTTACAACTGACAACGGATACATCATGACAGGGTACACCGAAACCGAAGGAGGAGGAAACAAGGATGTAATCGTGATTAAAACCGACTCGAACGGCAACCTGCAGTGGCAGAAAACATTTGGAAACAACGAAAACGATGAAATAGCATACAGCATCAAAAAAACCGTAGATGGAGGCTACATACTCGGAGGATGCATATACAATTATTCAGAAAGCGACACGAATGCATATATGTTAAAAATCGATGCATCTGGTAACGAACAGTGGCATAAGGTTTTTGGTGGAGACGAATACGATGAAGTATACTGTGTTCAGCAGACAAACGACGGTGGCTACATACTAACCGGTGTAACCCAGTCTTTCAGTTCAAGTGAGGACTTGTACATTATAAAAACCAACTCTTCTGGAAACCAAAAATGGTATAAAACTGTGTCAGCAACCCCGCTCAGTGAAGATGTTGGTAACTACGTGATTCAAACAGATGATTACGGGTACACAATCACAGGATACACAGGTTCCACAGGTGACTACGACATCTACATAGTAAAACTCAACCATGAAAACCTACCTCCGATACAACCACAATACCCCAGACCACCAGATAAAGCGGTTGATGTAGATGTAAACGTTGAACTACAATGGTACTGCAGCGACCCAGACGACGACCCTTTAACCTTCGATGTTTACTTTGGAACAAACAATCCTCCAGCAAAAATTGTATCTGGACAAACCAGCAGAAGATACGATCCACCTGGATCACTTGAAACCAACACCACATACTACTGGAAAATCGTTGCCTACGACAACCATAACCATCAAACCAGCGGTCCAACATGGGAGTTCACCACAGCAGCGTTTTCAAACAACCCACCGTATACACCAAACACTCCACACCCAGAAAACGGATCAACCAATGTA
>JAGGZU010000101.1 GCA_021161865.1 Thermoplasmata archaeon | reverse complement strand
TTTCGCTGTACTTGGTAACTTATCTTTCCTATCAATCTATCTTATTGTAACTGTTCCAGCATTGATGGCATCACTCATCGGACCACATATAACAATGAAAATTGGTCAAAAAAACTATGCCGAGAAAGTAATAGGTGCGGTAACACTCATTCTGGGCTTTATAACCCTATTGAAGATCATTTTTGCCTGATTTGGTAAAAAGATATATACTGAGAGACATACTTCCTAAGTATGGAATACGGCCCGAGGTCCATGAATCTTCGCGATCCTTAGGGTTGCTCGGTGCTAACGTGCTCACTTAACAGGTGGATATGTGACTCGCTAACGCCTGTCCGAATTTTGTCTCATGGCGAAACTTCACGTATCCACAAACCGCTAACAGAATCATTAAATCTGATAGTATATGAAAATACCCAAATAAGTCCTATCTTTCCCAGCAGGAGGTGATGTCGAAGTAAATTGTTTTCTTTGTTCCATCAGCCAGCATTATGTCCATCTTATCATAATACCTGTTATCCTTCTCAATTATGGTGTCATCATCTATATCCCAATCCTTTTCAAGTTTACCCAACCTTTTCTCAAGGAAATCATGAACTGCAAAGGTGGTTTCAATCTCGTTCTTTGCATCCAAGATAACGACAGCATCCTCTAAACTCTCACCACTACTAGCTACATACCGTGCCATCTCTCAACCCACTCCGCGAAAACCATAATGAGTTTTTCTTTATAAAAACTATGTCTAAAAAACCATACATTCTTTCGTTAAATAGTTAAACCCATAAATGGTTGAGAGCTCTTATGACATGCACCATAGGTTTCTACGGTTACTCCAACACAGGTAAAACAACGGTTATGGAATACCTAATCAAGGAGTTGACAGACAGGGGTTTTAAGGTAGCGGCGGTAAAAACAACGGATAAACCAATCTCACTGGACACTGAGGGAAAGGACACGTGGCGATTCGCTCAGAAGGGTGCAAAGATCATAGCTTTATCGACACCGGTTGAAACCAGCTACATACTTAAACAAAAAAACGATTTCTCATCAATACTGAATCACGTTAACCACCTCAATGATGTGGATGTTGTGCTGATTGAGGGAGCAAGGGATCCAGGTATTCAAAAAATCAGGTTTGGAAATACTCCAATCAGAGAAAACACGGTTTTCACATACGATGGAAACAATGAAAAAACCCTTGAGTTTATACTTAACAAAATAAAGGAGGAGAAACATATGGATGAATCCATAGAGTTAAAGGTGAATGGCAAAAAAATTCCGCTGAGCAAGTTTCCCAGAGAGTTTATCATACAAACCATTGTTGGCATGGTTAAACCACTAAGAGGCGTAGATGAGGTCAAAGAGGTTGAGCTTCACTTTAAATTGAGCTAAACCGAGACCGTAACCCATATAATCCCCGAATGTATCTGTGGTGAACGTTCGCATATGGCAGAGGAAACATGGACTAGGATAGAGGACATACTTGAAGGTAAAAAGACTGGGAAGAAGATAAGTTTACATGGCTGGATATACCGTACAAGAAGCAGTGGAAACATAGTTTTTATTGTGTTACGCAACTCAGATGGTATCATTCAGGCAACCATAAAAAAAGGCAACCTACCAGAGAATGAGTTTGAGGATGCAGAAAAAGCGTTAATAGAATCATCCATAGAAATAGAAGGAATAGTGAAAGAAGATGCTCGTGCACCAGGTGGCTACGAAATACAAGTTACAGGCTTCAAAGTCGTGCATTTCGCTGAACCATTTCCAATCACCAAAGATCAAAGCCCAGAGTTTCTAATGGACAACCGTCACCTCTGGCTTAGATCTCAGAAACTCACATCCGTGTTCAAAATAAGATCAACCGTTGTCGGAGCCATACACAAATTCTTCAGAGAAAAAGGCTTCTACGAGTTTGATGCACCAGTGCTTCAACCAAACCAATGCGAAGGAGGCTCAACGCTTTTTGAGGTAAAATACTATGACACAAAAACCTACCTCTCTCAATCTTGGCAGCTCTATGCTGAAGCAGCAATCTTCGCTCTAGAAAAAATCTACAACATGGGACCAACGTTTCGCGCAGAGAGGTCAAAAACATCAAGGCATCTCTCAGAATTCTGGATGGCTGAGATGGAGATGGCATGGGCACACCTTGATGACATCGCTCAGATCGCAAAGGATGAGGTAAGGTTCATACTTAAAGAGGTTTTGAAAAACAACCAGAGGGAGCTTCAGGTTTTAAAGGTGGATGTAGAAAAACTTGAACACATATCTGAAAAGGAGTTTCCAACCATCACATATAGAGAGGCACTCAAAATACTCAAAGAAAAAGAAAACATGGAGGTTCCATGGGGAAAAGACCTCAGAACCATCGAGGAAAACAAACTAATGAAACACTTTGAAACACCCGTAGTGGTAACCAACTACCCCATTGAAGCAATGGCGTTTTACAAACCACCAGATCCAAAAGACCCAGAGACAGCACTCTGCTTCGACATGATAGCACCAGAAGGCTACGGTGAAATCATCGGCGGCTCCGAAAGAAGCCTTGACATAGACTACATGAAAAAACGTTTAACCGAAATGGGAGAGAAAATAGAAAACTACGAATGGTACTTTGACCTCAGAAGATACGGCTCAGTACCACACGCAGGCTATGG
>JAGGZU010000054.1 GCA_021161865.1 Thermoplasmata archaeon | reverse complement strand
GATTTGAAGTCGTCCCTTGACATTTATATCAAATAAGGATTATATTTACAGACATAAAAAACTTTCCTGTTCAATTCATTTAAATATGGGAATGATATACTCCTCCTCAGCTTGGATAAAGGTTAACCTTGTTCATCAAGAGAAGGTGTTTGGTATGGAGAAAAATTTCATGGAAGTTTTGAAGGAAAGACTGGATGAAAACAACCTTAAAAAACTACTGGCTATAAAAAACTCAAAGGTGCATGAAACCGTTGCAAAATATATAGAACACTGCAATCCAGACCAGGTGTTTGTCTCCGATGGCAGCAGAGAGGCTTTGCAGTACATTAGAGATGCAGCACTCGCTGTCGGTGAGGAAAAAAGGCTTGCTGTTGAGGGGCATACTGTGCATTTCGATGGTTACTACGACCAAGCTAGAGATAGAGAACGCACCAAGTTTCTGCTGCCAAAAAACGTTAAACTCGGACCTTCTCTAAGAAGTATTGACAGAGAACAGGGTTTAAGGGAGATTCATAAGATAATGAAAGACATAATGAGGGGGCACGAACTTTATGTTTGTTTTTACTCACTTGGACCCGTAAACTCTGTGTTTTCCATCCCATGTCTACAACTAACGGATTCAAGTTATGTGGCGCATAGCGAAAACATCCTTTACAGACAGGGGTATGAGGAGTTCATAAGGAGGGGTAAAAACGGTTACTTTTTCAGGTTTATACACTCTGAGGGTGAGCTTGATGAACGTAAAACATCAAAAAACATCGATAAACGCAGGATATACATAGACTTGGAGGAGGACACTGTTTACTCTGCAAACACCCAGTACGGTGGCAACACCATAGGTTTAAAGAAACCTGCTATGAGGCTTGCAATAAACCATGCATCCAAGGAGGGGTGGCTTACAGAACACATGTTGGTTATGGGAATACATGGGCCAAACAACAGGGTAACCTACTTCACTGGTGCCTTCCCCTCTATGTGCGGGAAAACCTCAACAGCTATGCTTGATAATGAAACAATAGTCGGCGACGACATAGCATACATAAGAGAGATAAAAGGAGAAGCTAGAGCTGTTAACGTCGAAAAAGGTGTTTTCGGGATCATAAAGGGGATCAACTCAAAGGATGACCCTATACAGTGGAAGGTTTTACACAGCCCCAACGAGATAATCTTCTCCAACGTACTGGTTACAAAGGATGGACATGTGTATTGGACTGGAAAGGATGGAAAAACACCTGAAAAAGGATTTAACCACTCCGGTGAATGGTGGATTGGAAAAAAGGATGCTGAGGGAAATGAGATTCCTCCCTCTCACCCAAATGCAAGGTTTACTGTAGCGTTGGATGCATTTGAAAACCTTGACTCTGCTCTTGATAATACGGAGGGTGTTAGAATTGGTGCTATTGTTTATGGTGGCAGAGACTCAGATACATGGGTTCCTGTTCAGGAGTCTTTTAGTTGGGAGCATGGAATAGTTGCTAAGGGAGCCTCTATAGAGTCTGAGCGTACAGCTGCAGTGCTTGGCAAAGAAGGAGTTAGGGAGTTCAACCCTATGTCCAACCTTGATTTTTTATCGATACCAATAGGACGGTATATAGAGATAAACCTTGATTTTGGGAAAAAACTAAAACATCATCCTAAGATTTTTGCGGTCAACTATTTTATAAGAGACGCTAAGACCAAAAAGTATCTCACAGATAAGGTTGACAAAAAGGTGTGGTACAAATGGATGGAACTTAGGGTTCATGACGACGTTGAGGCTATAAAAACGCCTACCGGTTACATACCGCACTATGAGGATTTGAAAAGGCTTTTCAAGGAGGTGCTGGACAGGAACTACACTAGAGAGGATTATGTGAAACAGTTCACCATAAGGATACCTGAAAATCTTGCTAAGATTGAACGAATAAAAGGGATCTACAAAAAAATTGATGGCACCCCTACGTTGGTCTTTAAAATACTTGATGAGGAGAAACGTAGACTTACGGAGACAAAGGAAAAATATGGTGACTATGTTTCCCCGGAGCAGCTGGAGAACTGAAAACTCCCTGTCTTTACTTCCCTAGTTTTTTTCTTTTAGTTTTGGTAGTTTTGGTTATTTCACCAATCGCTTTACCGCCCTGTAGCCAAGCTTCTGTAACGTCTTTGCTTCTCTCAATAGCTCTTTCCATCTCTTTACTCTGGATTTTATCATTTTGTTTCTTTTTCCTAGATTTAAAAAACATTATCTCAACAATATTACACATTCTACACCAGTTTTTATTGATTATGATTTGTGACCTATCATATATTGGTTTAAAAAAGAAAAAAATGGGTTTCAGTAGAGAAGACCCAGAGACGAAAGCTCTGCAGCCAGTTTATCCACAGCCTTAGAGACATCCTCTATTTTTCTTGCACCTGTACACACTATCTTACCTGAGCCGAAGAGAAGCATTGCAACCCTTGGCTCTCTTAACCTGTAAACCAAACCCGGGAACTGCTCCGGCTCATACTCAACATTCTCAAGACCAAGACCCATAGCAACATCATTCAGGTTGAGTTCGGTTCCAAGGTCAGAGATAGCAACAATGTTCTGTATAACTATCTCAGGGTTCTCATACACATCTATGCCCATATCCTTCAGTTTCTGCGCTATTATTTTAACTGTTTTTTCCACATCCCCTAATGTTTTTGCACCTGTACAGTTGGCTTTTCCACTTCTGAAAAGCAGGGTCGCTGTCTTCGGATTGGCTAAACGATACACCAAACCAGGAAACTGCTCTGGCTCATACTCCGCATCTTCCAACTCCTGCGCTATAACATCCAAGTCCAGCTTATCTGCAAAGGATGTGGATGCAACAATATTTTCTACCTCAACACGTGGCATATTTTTTCCTCCCTATTTCTCTATTACTCCAATAGATGAGATTTCCTCCATTAAACCCTTCAAGGCCATCTCCATCTCCTTTTTACTCTTTCCGCCTGTACCTACGACTCTCCCAGAGTTAAAAACCAATAGAACTACATCTGACTCTGTCCTATAAACCAAGCCTGGAAAACGCTCAGGCTCATACTCGACCTTTGTTTTAAGAGAATCTGCTATTGATCCTAAATCTATGTCCCTCTTAAGATTTGTGGAGACAACCATGTTCTGCACAGTCACCCTCGGGTTTTTATTTACAGCGAAACCTTTACTGCCTAACATGCCACAAACCTTTTTAACAGCATCTCTTGCATCACCAATGTTTTTTGCACCCGTACATACAGCCTTACCATTGGAAAACAGAATTACCGCGGCTCTTGGAGAAACAGAACGTATAGTTAACCCTGGAAAGAGATCTGGATTGTACTGAGCCTCAGGCAGCTCCTTTGAGAGTTTATCTAAATCAATCTCGTCTGCTACCTGGGCAGATACAACTATATTCTCCACAACGACATCAACCATAGAAGGAATTCCCTTCCTTGAGTATATAAAGGCTTTTTATAAAGGTTTCGTTTTGGTTAAGGAGGAGTTACCAGACCTCATCAATGTTGAGATCCTGCGTTTTTTTACGACTTTTTTTTGAAGTCACACCCTTTTTTCTCCACCGTTTCAAGGAGATCCCTAAACTCCTCAATCTTATCCTGTATCCTCCTCTCACATGATGCTACCGCAAGCTCACTTCTTGTTTTCTCTATTAGACCACGCATGATATCCTGTTTCTTTTTTATCGGAACAAAGGCGGAGGGATAATCAAACTTCATTATAGATTCATATATCGACTCCATCATGTCCAGATATTTATTCGCCTCATCCACCCTGTCTTCTCTTACCGCATCAAGAGTAAACCTTCTCATCTCCCCAACCGCATCACATAAACCAAGCAGGAAGGTAGATGCAGATACACCTATATTGTCCAAGTCAGGAAGGGGTCTGTTTTTCATAACATTGTATATACATTTTGCCTCCACCACCTCCTGTGCAGCGTTTTCAACAAATCCTGCATTTCTCATCTCAGGGTAGGGTGTAACCATCTTGTAAAGGGTTTTAAGCTTCCTAGAAGCTTTGTTGATGTACTCGCTGGCTTCCCCATATTTTTTTCTGTGAAGAAGTTGAATGCCTTTTCTACAGTTGAGTATTATATCCCTTGAGTCTACAAGTGCTTTTTCTCTTACACCATCTATTTCTTTGATTTCTTTTTCGATTTTGTCAACAACCTTTTTCAGATTCTTCATAACTTACTCCAACATAGCTTATCTATTAATAGTGTTATGGTCTGTTAACCCAGTAATCCGGTTCTTCACCATTTAGTACTTTTATGATTTGTTCTGCACAGATGGTTCCTGCCTTTATCTGCGCCTCCTTTGTGTTGGCTCCAATGTGCGGGGAAAGCACAACGTTTTCTAAGGTGAGGAGTTTGTTTTCCTTTGAAGGGGGTTCCTGTTCAAAAACGTCTACAGCAGCACCAGCGAGTTTGCCCTCTTTAAGCGCATTGTATAAAGCGTTTTCGTCAACAACACCTCCACGTGCACAGTTTATAAGGTAGGCTCCTGGTTTCATAAGTTCAAGTTTTTCTTTGTTTATTAAATGGTGCGTGTCCTTTGTGTGAGGGATGTGCAGGGAAACGAAATCAGACTGATGGAGAAGCTCTTCTAATGTAACCCGTTTCGCTCCCATACGTTCTGCTTTTTCATCTGTACAATGCGGTGAGTAAACCAATGTTTTCATCCCTAAACCGTCCGCTATTCTAGCTACATGTTGAGCGATGTTTCCTGAGCCGATAAGTCCAAGGATTTTACCGTAAAGTTCAACACCCTTCAACTGTTTTTTAAGCCATTCTCCTTTTTTCATTGAGGAATCAGCCTTAGGTACGAACCTGGCTAAAGAGAGCATATGAGCTACAGCGAGCTCAGCAACACTCATCGTAGAACCAGTAGGTGAGTTAACAACCTTGACACCCAGTTGAGTTGCTTTTTCAACGTCTATGTTGTCTACACCAATCCCTGCTCTTCCAATAACCTTTAGGTTACCTGATGCACCCTTTTCTATGATATCACCTGTAACCTTTGTTCTGCTTCTCACTATCATTCCATCGTACTCCGCTATCTCTTTCATTATACCATCATGGTCAAGCTCCTCATATTTTACTTCGAAACCCTTGTTTTTCAGCAACTGTATCGCTTCATCTGCGAGTTTATCCGTTACCAGAATCTTCATGTTGAATCACCCAGCAGCGTAATCTATGAGGAAGTAGAAAACGGTTTTGATTCCCTCACTACACAAAGAATGTGTGAAAGCAGGTTTTGGAGAAAAGGTAAAGGGTTTAGTAAATACAGCATTAACCTTTGGAGGGTGCAAAAGATGAAAAATGGGCTTTTATTCAATTATTTGGTTTTGTAACCTGGTTTTGAGTGAACCAAACTTCCAGTTTTCTTTGGTTTCTTCTATCTGCAGAAGCCGGTTGTATTTCGCTACTCTTTCTCCACGTGCTGGCGCCCCGCTTTTTATTTGACCTGCGTTGATTCCAACAACAAGGTCGGCTATGAATGGGTCGCAGGTTTCACCTGAACGATGGGAAACCATTACACTATAGTTGTTTTTGAATGCTAGTTCTGCTGCGTTTATTGCTTCGGTAACGGTGCCGATTTGGTTAACCTTCAGCAGTAAACAGTTACCAACTCCTTTTTCTATGCCTTTTTTAAGCCGTTTAATGTTTGTCACAAAGATGTCATCGCCAATTATCTGTATTTTGTCTCCAAACTTTTTTGTGAACAACGCGAACCCATCCCAGTCTTCTTCAGCAAAAGGGTCTTCTGCGGAAACTATACCATAGGTTTTTATTAACTCACCGTAGAAATCCGTTAACTCCTCCGGCGTATAAGGTTTGTTGTTTATCGTGTAAACCCCTGTGTTGTAGAACTCGCTGGCTGCTGCATCAAAAGCAGGTTTTACCTCCTTGTTGTACCCTGCTTCCTCTATTGCTTCTGCGATTAGTTCAAAAGCCTCGTTGGTTTCGTTCAATGGTGGAGCGTACCCTCCTTCATCTCCAACGTTCACCGCAGGTTTACCATACTTTTTTAGTATTATTTTTTTTAGAACATGGTAAACCTCTGCTCCCATTCTGAGTGCTTCACTAAAGTTTTTTGCCCCAACTGGTAGAATCAAGTGTTCTTGTATGTCCAGTGAGTTTCCAGCGTGTTTTCCACCGTTTATAACGTTTAAAGCCGGAATCGGCAGCACCTCAGGTTTATAACCAAAGGTTTTACCTATGTACTCGTAAAGAAACGTGTTTTCGCATGCTGCTGAGAGTCGTGCATAAGCCATTGAACAACCCAGTATCGCGTTTGCTCCAAGATAGTTTTTGTTTTCTGTGCCATCCAACTCTACCATTATTCTGTCAACCTCTTTTTGTTCACCTGTTGTCCTCCCAAGGAGTTTCGGCGCGATGACTTGGTTTATGTTTTCAACAGCTTTTGTCACACCTTTTCCACCGTACGCTTTGTTGTTGTCCCTGAGTTCGACAGCCTCATAAGTTCCAGTTGATGCTCCTGATGGAACAGATGCGACAGCAGAATGTTTTTGGGTTTTCATTTCAACCTCAACCGTTGGGTTACCTCTTGAATCTAAAACCTGCCTTGCTTTGATTTTTTGAATGCTGCACATTTTTCTCTCCCTTTCTTGTATACTGTATCTGCTAATAATTCTTTCATTCTAATTTCCCGAAAACCTTAATAAGTGTTCCTTCTTTTGTAGAGAAGAGGTGAGAAAGGATGATAGAGATACTGTTGTTTATAATAGTAATTTTCTTGTTTATGCTGCTGGCTGCTGCTGTAAAGATAATGCCTGAGTATCAGAGAATCGTTGTCTTCAGACTTGGTAGACTTCTTGGTATAAAAGGACCTGGCTTAGTATTCATTATACCCATTATAGATCAGGTTATCCGAATGGATTTAAGGGAGAGAGCCATTGATGTGCCTAAGCAGAGGACTGTTACGAAGGATAATGTTACCATTGATGTGGATGCTGTTGTGTACTTTAGAATCATAGACCCCGATAAGGCTGTTGTTCAGGTGCAGAGGTATGACTATGCTACCAGTTTACTTGCACAGACCACTCTCAGGGATGTTTTGGGCGAGGTTGACCTTGATTACCTGCTTGCAAACAGGGATGCTCTTAACAGGAAGATACAGACTATTCTTGATGCCGGAACAGATGCGTGGGGTATCAAGGTGACAAGGGTAACCATTAGAGATGTTGTGCTTCCTGAGCAGATGGTTAGAGCTCTTGCTAAGCAGGCTGAGGCAGAGAGGGAGAGAAGGTCAAGGATTATCATGGCTGAGGGAGAGTTTCAGGCGTCGAAGAAGATGACGGATGCTGCAAAACTCTATGAAAAGGCACCTGCTGCGATGAGGCTTAGGGAGCTGCAAACGCTTGCTGAGATAGCAAGAGAAAAGAACCTTATCATTGTTCCCGCTGGAGACATGGGCACTGGAACCGTTGCTGGGTTAACACGGGCTCTTGCGAAGAAGAAACAATGAATAGATACCATCCTCTAATCCTTTTCTTTATTCTTCTTTTAATCTCCTCCACTTTGGCTGAAACAGGGTCAAAAACGGTTTTAGTAACTAGCGTAGATGGACCTATAACGCAGGCAACGGTGGAACTCGTTAAAGAAAGCATTGAACATGCAGAGTCTATTAACGCACAGGCGATGGTGTTAACCATAGACACACCGGGCGGCGGTTTGGATGAAACCCATAAGATTGTTGAAATGATTCAACAGAGTAGTGTCCCTGTTGTAGGCTATGTTTACCCGAGAGGCGCAACCGCTTGGTCTGCTGGCACCTTTATTTTACTTAGCACAAGTGTAGCTGCTATGGAGAACCACACAGTTATGGGCTCCTGTCAACCTGTTGAGATTACACCGACTGGTTCAAGGTTGATCAATGACTCCAAGTACATTAACGCTTTAACTGAGTGGATAAAGGAGCTGGCTGACTCCAATGGAAAAAACTCAACAATTGCTGAGGATTTTGTTACCAAAAACTTGAATTTGAATGCCTCCTCTGCCTTAAAGTATGGTGTTGTTGATTTTGTTGCACCCAGTGTGAGGGTTCTTCTCAATGAGATGGATGGTACAGTGGTTGATGGGAAAACACTGTACACTGTGGGTGCTGAGGTGGTTTATCATTCGCCCTCCGTTAGATTTCACATATTGTCCATTGTCTCAGACCCAACCGTTTACTCTATACTTCTCATGCTCGCTATCTTTTCTATCATCTTTGGCATCCACACCCCCGGCCATGGTGCTGAGGTTTTTGGTGTAATCACTTTGATTCTTGCTCTGCTTGGCATGGGCTTTTCTTTACCTTATGTTAGCATAATTTTTTTGGTGATAGGTTTTTTACTTGTTTTGATAGAGGTTTTTATTACGCCTGGTTTTGGCTTTATAGGTATGGGCGGTATAATTTCTATCCTGCTTGGTGCTCTTTTCCTTGTCCCTTCCTACAGTAATATGAGGTGGCTTATCACACCTGGCTATCAACAGATTCTCATTGTTGTAGCGGTTGTCCCAACCTTGTTGATAGCTGCATTTTTCCTATTCGCTTTGTACAAGGTTATGAAGATTAGGAGAAAGAAACCTGTTTTGAATGTTTTTGAGGAAAAAGAAGCTGAGACTCTTGATGAACTTTCACCTTCCAAAACAGGGTATGTTAAATACAGGGGCGAGTACTGGTTGGCAAAATCTGTTGATAAAAAAATCCCTGCGCATAGAAAGGTAGTGATTGAAAGGAGGGAAGGTCATGTTCTTATAGTGTCTGAGAGGAAGGAGAGCAAAGATTAATCAACCCCTTCTCTCCTTTACCCTTCACTTTATGAGCGAGAAAATGAATGTTCAGTTCCTTGGCGGATGCAGCGAAGTCGGTAAACTTGGCATGGTTTTGAACATGGATGGCTTACGGATGCTTTTTGATTACGGTATATCTCCAACTAAGCCACCCTCTTATCCTATGGAGGCTCCGCCTGTTGATCTCACTCTCCTCACTCATGCTCATCTTGATCACTCTGGTATGATACCATGGCTTGCAAGCAGGCAGGACTGTTTTATTTGGTCAACCGATGTCACAAGGGAGATAAGTCTTATCCTTCACAACGACTCTCTTAAGATTGCAAAGGCAGAGGGGTATGCCTACCCTTATTCGAAGGCCGATATCAAGGAGGTGCACTCTCGTTTTGTTTCTGTTGACCCATCTCAGATTAAGGACATCGGCGGAACGGAATTGCATATTCATTCCGCGGGTCATATTCCTGGATCTCTCATGTTTGAGTTACGTGGCTCAAGGACTATACTGTTTACTGGTGACATCAACACTATAAACACGAGGTTGATGTGGGGTACTAATCCTGTGAAATGCGACATCCTTTTTATTGAGGGAACGTACTCTGGGAGGAACCATCCGAACAGGGTGGAGTTGGAGAAGCTTTTTCTTGACACTATTGATGATGTTGTAAAACGTGGTGGTGTGGCTGTTATACCTGCCTTTGCGGTGGCTCGTTCTCAGGAACTGGCTCTTGTTTTGAGCAACGCTGGTTATGATGTGTGGATGGATGGAATGGGCAATAAGGTCTCAAAGATCTTTTTGAAATACCCTGAGTCGGTCAGGTCTGCAAAGAAGTTGAAGAAGGCTTTGAATAAGGTTAAAACCGTGCATTCCTCTCATGGCAGAAAGCTTGCTCTTAAGGGCGAGGTTATCCTTACAACAAGCGGGATGCTGGATGGTGGTCCTGTGTTAACCTATTTGGAGAAGCTTCGTTCTGATCCGAAAAGCGCTATTCTTTTAACAGGTTATCAGGTTGAGGGGACAAATGGCAGGCAGCTACTTGACAAAGGAAGTATAAGCTTTTATGGTGTAAATCAGAAGGTTGAGTGTGAGGTTCATTACTTTGATTTTTCAGCACACGCTGGCCACAGTGAGCTGGTGAATTTTGCAAAGGCGTGTTCACCTGAGAAGATTGTGATATTCCATAGCGATAACAGGTCACCTCTGGCAGAGGATTTAAAGGATGTCGCTGAGGTTTATACGCCTGAGAACGGAGAGATTTTAACGTTATAGCGTTTTCAGGAGGATTGTTATGGAAAAGAAACTGTCAGCCATAGAGAAGTATGATTTCAAGAGGAAGCTGGAGGAGATAAAGGAGTGTAAGGGTCAGCATACCGAGTTGATTTCACTGTATATACCCCCTAGCAAACAGATCTCCGATGTCACTGCTTATCTTAGAAACGAGTATTCTCAGTCCACAAATATTAAATCAAAAACCACTAGGAAAAATGTGCTTTCTGCAATTGAGTCCATAATGAGTAGACTCAGGTATTTTAAAACTCCTCCACCAAATGGTGTTGTGTTTTTTGTTGGCCATAAAAGTGTGGGTGCAAACCAGACTGAAATGGTTGCCTTTGTTATAGAACCCCCTATGCCGGTTAATACCTTCCTTTACCGGTGTGACTCCTCATTTTACACAGAACCCTTGGAGGAGATGCTCGCTGAGCATGAGGTTTATGGTCTGTTTTTGATAGACCGTAGAGAGTGCACTATTGGTGTGCTTCGTGGTAAACGTATAGAACTCATCGATTACTTAACATCTAGGGTTCCTGGTAAACATGGTAGGGGAGGGCAGAGCCAACGAAGGTTTGAGAGACTCATTGAGATTGCTGCGCATGAATGGTTTGTTAAGTGTGGCGAAAAGATCAGTAAGGTTTTTCTGAATGAGAAGGGACTTAAGGGTATATTTGTAGGTGGTCCTGGTCCCACTAAACAGTATTTCGTTGAGGGTTCTTATCTTCATTATGAAATTAAAAAGAAGATTGTAGAAACCTTTGATACAGGTTACACGGATGAGTCTGGGTTGAGGGAGCTTGTCTCCTTAGCTGCTGAGAGAATGGGGGATCTTAAGATAGCGAGGGAGAAAAGAGTGATGAAACGTTTCCTTAAGGAGGTTACTAAGAAGGAGAAGTCTCTGGCTATTTACGGTGAGGAGCAGATGAGGAATGCGATTGATGCCGGCTCATTGGAGGTTTTGTTGTTGTCTGAGGAACTGAGGAAATATAGGGTGGTTTTGGCTTGTGAATCATGTAAGTATAAGGAGGAGAAGACGGTTGATGAATCGATGTTGAAGGAGATGGAAAAAAATCCTCCTCTGTGTGGAAACTGTAAGATTCCTATGATTTTAAAAGAGAAGGTGGATTTGATAGATGAGCTTTCTGCGAAGGCGGAGAGTAAAGGAACACGTGTAGAGCTCATATCTACAGATAGTGAGGAGGGTG
>JAGGZU010000023.1 GCA_021161865.1 Thermoplasmata archaeon | reverse complement strand
GATATATAGAAATATTATAAAAAAACAAAAATTTAATAAAGGGGGAACACACTTATAATATTAGAAACCCAATATAAAAATAAGAGGTTGACAATATGAAAAAAAGCGACCAAGTAATCATAGCAGTTGGCGTTGTAGTTATAATCATAGCAGCCGTTGGAATTCTACTCTGGAAGCCGGCTCCGTCAGAGAAAGCCAAACCCGAAGAAGCTATGAAGAACTTTAAGGTTGAATGGACTGAAAAAACCGCGACCATCTCTCCAGACAATACAAACTTTTATGCCAGAGACAAAATAATCGGTGCAGATGAACCATATAAAGGCAACGTAAGTATCCCTGCTGACAACCTAAAAAGCGTGACATTCACACTAACATGGAAGGATGATCACACCTTTGGTTTACTCAGGAAGAAAGGAGAGGACACACTTACACTTGAGATAATTCCACCAGAAGGAAGCATGGTAAGTGATCAAAGCATCGGCAACGGCACAATACTAGAAACCTTCGACAACATCAACCTAAAACCATACGTGGACTCCATAAAGGCAAATGATTCAGATGAAGCAAAGCAGATACTGGAAAAGGAATACTACTCAAGCAAATGGAAGGATGAACCATTCCAGATACATGTCAACGTATCGGTGGGTGAAAAATTCTTCAAACCAATCAGAAGAATGCTTGACAAAGGAAACAACTTCACTCTTGAGATAACCTACACATACTATGAGCCAACCATAACTGAGGAGAAACAACCACAGGAGGAAACATCACAGACATCCTACCAAGAAACCACCTTTTCAGCCGCTGCGATGATAACAAGAACAGGTTGCATAAGAGGCATTTAATCAATTTTGTACCTCAAAAGGGCTGCAACCCCACCCAAACCCTCCAATTTTTTTCCACTATCATGGGATGAGTTTATTATAAAAAAATCACTTTTCTGCTCCTTAGCCAACGTAAGTAACTCCTCCCCTTCCTCTGTTCTAGCCAGCTTATCCAGAACAAGTAAGTGTGATACGGCGCCAACTTTGAGGGCCTCCCTCACCTCGTTTTTCCCATAGGTTACGTAACCATTCTTTGAAATCTCCTCCAAAACCCGCTCAACCATATTTGTCTCCAAAACCACCCTGTTCTCTTTACCAATCTTCTCCGCTGCGCCACCCTTCATGGCCTCATACACACCATTTAAACCACTGTTTCCGGTGCCATGGATAAAAACAGGTGTGAAAAAATCAGGCGCCTTTTCTTTGCCATACGCTACAAGTCTATCCTTGGTGAAACCTGGTCCAACAACAAGTAAAGGAGTGTTTTTTTGTTTAATGTTTTTGAGAACAGAAATAATCTCAGCAAAATACTCCTTCTCATTATCAGATGATTTATACATTTTACCTGAACGATGAGATGCAACTTCTGCAAAAATCTGTATACCACTCTGCCTTACAACACCAACTATAGCCTCATCATCATCCAGTGAAATAAAGATGATATCTGCTTTTTTACTGGAATGAACAGCTTCCTCCAATCGTTTAAGGTGATAGGTTTTCCACTCATCCTTAATAATGGTAAGCTCCTTGAAATCACCTGCCGCGATGTTTATGGTGTGATGTGAGCCAAGATCTTGAGGGCCCTCCTCTATGACCCCATGAATCCTCAATCTATCGGAGAACTGATGAAACTCTACATCTTCTACTCTAACACCTAGAACCATAGGTTTCTTCTCAGCCTTCTTAGACCTAAGTTTATCGTCACTTTGTTCAACGGTTCTGAAGGTTAAAGCCTTAACCAAATCACCCCTGTCCAGTAGATGCTGAAGATGCCAGAGGTCATCCATCGTCTCAGGAACAACCTTGACCACACCCTTTTTTAGATCCTTGTAAACCACCTTCATGTTTTCTTCTCCTGTAAACTTAAACCCCTGTTTTCAACAACCTTGACATCACCAGGTGGAAGCAGCTTAAGCATCTCTTCCACATCAACGTTAAACTTCTTTGCAAGCATCTTCGCAAACCTGTTCTTCTCCAAATCGCCTGGTTGCAAAACCACAAACCTGTTGCTTCTTTTTTTCACCGCGCTAACCGGACCAGCCATCACCTTCTCTACGTTCTCTATTGACACCACACCGACAGCCATCTCCATTTTACAACGCATATAGTTCCTTTTTCCTCTAACCACAAACGCACCCTTTGGCAGATACTCGCCACTCTGCGGCGTTTTACTAACCTGCGACGGGAAAACCCAGTAAACAGATGCTTCTCCAAACTGTTTCCACGCCTTAGAGTAGACCCCTGCAAACTCACAAGCCTCCTCAATTGATTTCTCAGATACATCTACTTTTTTACCGTTAACATCAACGTTTTTCAGTATACAACTAGGCGCCCCATGAATATCAGCATGAACATACCTGTCTCCCTCTTTCATATGCTTTTTCACCAGTATCTCATTGCTTTTTGCATCCCTTCCACCAACCACTACATTACCATCGCTTGTTACACACCATCTGAACCTCTCAAACCACCATCTTTTCTCCTTTTTCTTCTCCTCAACCACCTCATGAGTCTCAACCTCTAAACCCTTGAGTTTCTCAACGGTTTCCTGTATAGCCCTTTTTGCACCCTCAGCTTTCTCCCTAAGTTTTTTACTGGATTCATAGGCTGCTTGAGCATTCTCTGCAACACCTTTCCTGAAATCAAGTTGAATAACATGTTCACTACCATCTTTAATCCTTAATTTAAGCAGGTTTTCAGTTGGTTCAAACTCCTCCACAAAATCATAACCCTTTATCCTCTCCACATCCTTCTCTTTGTCCTTCTTCTTAAGTATAGACTGCACCTCTCTGAGTAGTTCATCAACCTTTTGATAGTTGCGGTAAAGTAAATCACCCTCTCTTTTTTTCTCCTCAGCCTTCTCAATAAACCCTTTCATCATTGTTTTTTGTTTCCTCAACTGCCTTTCAAGTGTCTCCCTTTTCTCCACCTTTCTCTTCCTCTCTTTCCTTGGTTGCAGAGAGAAAACCTGTTCCAAAGCTTTTGAGAAACCTTTAACGGGTTCAAACCCATAATCCTCGTATACTTTTAAAGGAAACGGAGTCACATCCAATATTTCATCATCCTTTTTCACAACAACAGGTTCAAACCTTTTCTCTTTGAAAACCTTCAAAAAACCTTGAAGTGTTTCAAAAACCCTTTTAACGTTTTCATCATCCATCTCTCTGGTTACCATGTTTTTTTCTACACCAGCACGGGCGCAGATCTCCTCAGCATAGAGTCCTCCAAAACCCATGTCTCTTGCAAGGGTTCTAACCAAATCCCTTCCACTTTTCTTAATCAGAGAAGCAAAATCCTTGTAAGATAAATTAAAGGGGTTAGGTTGCGCTGGTGGAAAAACATAGTTTTCCTTTGGCTTAACTGTTCTATGTGCCCACACTTGGTGTTTCAAAGGCATAACAATTTTCCCTTCACCATCGACAAGCACTATGTTTCCATTGGAAAAAAGCTCGATAATTAACCTGAAAACATCCTTTCCTTTTACTACTGTAATCACAACGATTCTATCAAACTCGTGTTGCTCCACACTCTTTATCCTTCCATTCTCTATGTGTTTCCTTAGAATCATTGCAAACATACTGGGTTTCTTTGGAGTGGAGAAGGATTTTGTTGTGGAGACAATGAAACTACCGCTTCTTATGAGAAGAAAAACCTTGTCTCCTTGAGGTTTCCTGAGTTTAACCAGTAAATCCTCCTTATCTATCTGATATACTTTGTCAATGAAACTCCCTATTAACTCTTGAAGTTCAGCAACAACCGCGTTAATGTCGAAGGAGGAAAGTTCACGCATCCAGTGTATGTACCATTATCCCTCTTAAAAACCCTTTTTATGATGCAGAAAGATAGGGTTTCGCTGAACCCTGCGAATACTCATAGGTTGAGAAACTATAGCAGTCATTATTTGAACCGAGGTTTTCGTTTCCCAGCTTCAACATTATTGTTATGTAACCATCGTCTGTAACCCATGATTTTACCATGGCTAAGGATATACTCACGGTGATCCATCCCCCTGAGGCAGGGGTTATGGTAGCGACCTTTTCACCAAAATTTATCAGATTCCAAATCTGCGAGATATCGCTCATGTTTGATGGGTTGGTCTCTAGAGGACCGGAGTCATTGGTTAGATATACCTCAAGACTCCCGGGGTTACCATGTTTTTCTACGCATTTCACATGAAACGTGAAACTTTTATTTTTATACTCGGAGATGTCAAACCTATATATTCCCCTACCTGTGAGGTTGTCTCCTCCTCCAGAGGCAAGTAGTCCAACCATAAACGGTTGGTCACCACCTCCGTTAACTATACCAAAGACATTGTCTGGTAGTAAGTCTGTTAAAGCCACAACTCCTCCATCATCTGCACCGGTTTTTATTTCTATTTTTATGTTTTCTGAGGAGGGCTGAACCTGTTTTTCTTCGTTGCAACCAGCGAGTAACACAACTCCAATAACCAAACATGTTAGCGTTCCAAGCAGATATCTTCTTCTCATCCTCATCACCTGGACGTTGAAAACATGTTATTTTTTAACACTTTTTGTTTTTTTCGAAAAAAGTAATTAAATCAGCATGCTTTTTTTGTTTACTGTGAGGCAACGGTTTTACAATTCACATCAAACCAGATTCTCTGTTCCCAAGACATCACATACCAACCTATGTCTACTCTGCCGTGGAACAAAGATGCTCTGCGGCAAGGAAAGATGCCCTGTTCTAGTGAGGTTTTCCTTCCAAGCAAGGGTTAACAAATTGATAGACTCCCTCACATTGGAGGGGTCTTCCCCACCAAGTGTTTTCGTTGGCAGAATAGGCTACCCCAAGGTTGCTGTAGGCCCTCTTATTCCACCTGTTGTTGGCGACACCTCTTTCATTGACACACCAGAGTTTTGGGGTAACGTAACCATTGATGATATCGTAAACTTTAGGTCGCAGCTTGTTCGAGGTAAACATGTTGTTAACGTTTACGATGTCGACTCTAGTGATAAAATAGTTTCTTTGACCAGGGAACTGGCTTTATCCAGGGAGTCTGTGCAGTCCGAGGTTTACTTTGAGAAGAAACCTAGTGGAAGGATTATATTTTATGATGAAGCGCAACCTCATGGTCCCTCTGCCCCTATTAAAAAACTTGAGATAAGCAACCCAAAGTATGATCATCGTATTGAGAAAGCATTTTATGACACTGATCTCAGGGCAAGAGATGCTGTTGTTGAGCTTTACAAAAAAGGCACCCTCGTCTCAAGCATCCAAAAGGCTTTTAGCGTGGGAGCGTTTGGAGAAAAAAAGTATCGTCGTTTCGTTCCAACAAGATGGAGTATCACAGCCGTTGACTCCATGCTTGGTGAAGAGTTACTTAAACAAACAAAAAACTCCCCTTTAATTAACGAGTACCGTGTGTACAGGTTTAAAAGGTTCGACAACCGTTGGGTTGTGCTTATGATGCCAACGAGTTGGAGGTATGAGCTTATAGAAGCTTGGTATCCGAAAACCACTTGGAATCCCTATGGTGCTACAATAGCGATTTACAATAGCTACGAGTTCTACAACGGCAGGAAAACCTACGCTGAGATAGGAGGTTGCTACTATGCTGCAAGACTTGCTGTTAACGAAACCTTAACTAAAGAGCACCGTCAAGCAGGTGTCGTAATCTTCAGGGAGGCGCACCCGGGTTATATACTCCCCGTGGGTGTGTGGAATGTTAGAGAAACCGTTAGAAAGGCTTTGAAACAGCCGTACACCAAGTATGATGATTTGCAGACCGCGCTCTCCGCTGTAAAGGAAACCATGGACATACCCTTAGAGAGGTGGATAAAGAATAGTGCAGTTCTTAAGGATTCGTTGCATCAGAGAAGATTAGAGGATTTTTTTACATGAGAGTTAAAGAGGTCTACTGTAAAACAGCTCTTTCTAAGTCTTTTCTTCCAGGGCTTGACTACAGTCTAAACCCATACAGGGGTTGTGAACATGGTTGTGTTTACTGTTATGTACCTTCGGTTCTTCATATTCCCAGAGATGATTGGGGGAAGTGGGTTGATGTAAGGGTTAACATTCCAACCGTTCTCTCCAGAGAGCTAAAAAGGAAACCAAAAGGCGTTGTTGGTGTCTCCACTGTAACAGATCCTTATCAGCCGTTGGAGAAAAAACATTGTCTTACTCGTCTATGCCTTGAACAACTTTTGAAGCATGATTTCCCTGTTAGTATACAAACGAAATCAAACCTTGTTTTAAGAGATATAGACCTACTATCTGCTTTCCCTGAAGTTGAGGTGGGTATCACCATAACAACACTCAATGACAGGGAAAGAAAACTTCTGGAGCCTCAAACACCTTCCATTGAAAAAAGGCTGGAAACGGTTAGGAGACTATCTGAGGAGGGGATAAAAACTTACATCTTCTATGGCCCAATCTACCCTACACTTGAAGTTAAGGAGGTACCTCGGGTGGTTAAAGTGTTTAGTGAAACTGGTGTCTCCATGATTATGGTTGATTCCCTTCATCTAAAAAAGGGGGTTTGGGAGAGTATAAAGAAACAGCTTTCCTTAGAACCAGAGACTCTTAAACTTTTCAGCAGAAGGCTTTTTGATGAAAAAAACTATTACTCCTTGATTATAAGTGAAATGGAGAAGGAGTCGAAACGTTACGGGTTAATGATTAAGAGAGCGTTTTAAACGTTAACCTTGATTATGAACTCACAAGTATCGTCTTTTCTGCATTTCCCAGAAGTGCATTCACATACCACCTTGTTTCCCATAGCCTTTGAAATACCATGGTAGAAGTGTCTGCACACCGGTGGTTCTATTTTATCCTCAACTCCAACTCTTTTTAGCAGCCTCAGCATATGGACAGTTCGCTTCTTTGGACACAACCAGCTTTGATTCCCTGGGTGACAGTTTTTTATGGTAAAACTTATGTTGAAGTTGTTTAGATAAAGATGATGATATTGTATCCTTTTTCATTCATATGTGCAGCTGTTATTCCATCTATTTCATCTCCTCCTAAAAAAAGTATTTTCTCAATCTCATATGGATATAATGGATATAACCTGTTTTATTTGTAGATATCCTCTGATTGTAAGAAAAAAATAGGAGCGTAGAGGTTAAATAGTACACCAAATGTTTCTCATGTGTATGAAGGTTCTTGTTACTGGGGGAAGCGGGTTCATCGGTAGCTACTTGTTGGATGAACTTGTTGAAAACGGTTACAAGGTTAGTGTGCTGACTAGGCAACCCTCTTTGAAGATCAAGGATGTTAGGGTTTTCCAAGGAGATATAGTGAAACCTGAGCCCCTCTTCCCAGTGTTCAAGGATGTTGACGCGGTGTTTCACAACGCAGCGTACGCCATGGACTGGGGTAAAAAAAGCTTGATTTACAGGGTGAATGTTGAGGGAACCCGCAATGTAGCAGAGTTATGTAGAGAAAATGGGGTAAAAAGAATCGTGTACACCAGCTCAGCAGGTGTGTATGGTTTTCCTAACACAGATGAATGGATTGATGAAGGTAGTTCCAAGAAACCATTGAACGCTTATCAGAAGTCGAAACTGGAGGCTGAAAAGGTTCTCCGTCAATACGATGATTTACACGTCTCCATTATCCGCCCACCTCTGGTTTTCGGTGCTGGTGCCAAAGCGACAACCATTGTTTTGTCTAGACTGGAGCAGGGAAAGATGATGTATATAGGATGTGGAGACAACAAAATCTCGATTGTTCACCCAGCTGATGTGGCCCAGTGCCTTAGGTTGGCTTTGGAGAAGGATGAGGAGGGTGAGGAGTTCAATGTCGTGAGTTTCATTACCACCATCAAAGAGTTTTTTGAGAGGTTAGCAGCTGAAATGGATGTTAGAGCACCGGAGAAACACGTTCCTTATCTTGTTGCTTATATCGCTGCGTTTTTCAACGAGTTTTTTACTAAAGAGCCTTCTCTCACTAGGTTCAGGGTTAAATCACTTGGAACAACAAGACGGGTTAGCTGTGAGAAAGCCAAAAAAACTCTGGGTTATAAACCAAGATATGATTTGAAGTCAACGGTTGCAGACATGGTTTCATGGTACAGTAAATCCAATTGATTTTTAGTGGTTTAACCCTACTTTGTATGGCTATAAATTTAAGTAGAGGAAGCTCATTCAGGAAGCAGTTTCAGGTTTAAAGGGAGTGATAGTAATGGCTAAGGCAAAATCAAGGGCAGCGGCAAGGAAGATAAAGGATAAATGGAAGGCAAAATCCTGGTACAGGGTTCTTGCACCAGCGCTTTTTGACAATGTTCCAGTGGCTGAGACACTTGCTGCAGATAAAAATTTGCTTTTAAACAGGGTAACTGAGGTTTCTCTCCAGGATTTAACTGGTGATTTCAGGAGATCTCATGTTAAACTTCATTTTAAGATAGACAAGGTGGAGGGAAGTGATGCCCACACCTTCTTCATAGGTCATAATTTAACACCAGATTATGTGAGACGACTGGTTAGAAGGAGAAGATCAAGGATAGATGGAGTATATGATGTTACAACAAGAGATGGGGCTATCATCAGATTAAAACCCTTTGCTACAACTGAGAAGAGACTGCAGTCCTCTCAAAAACATGTGATAAGAAGTATAATGAAGGATACATCAACCAGCTTTGCGAAGGAGAGGACGTTGAGTGAGTTTATAAAGGATATCTTGGATGGCAACCTCGGTGCTGAGATAAGTAAGAACTGCAAAAAGTTTTATCCACTACGTAAGGTTGAGATATACAAGTCTGAACTTCTAAGAAGACCGACGATAACCATTGAAGAACCTAAGAAAAAGAAGAAGGAAGAGAAGGTTGAGGAGAAACAGCCTGAGAAAAAAGAAGAACCTGTTAAGGAGAAACCAGAGGCGTCTGAGAAAAAACCGGTGAAAAAAACTGAAGAAGAACCTGAGAAAAAGGAGACCGAGGAGAAACCTGAGGAGGCTGCCGAGGAGAAAAAAACCGTTGAAGATAAAACAAAGAATGAACCAAAGAAACGCACCACAAAGAAGAAAACGACAAAAACAACAAAGTCGAAGAAAGAAGGCAAATAAACTTTATCTCTTCGTTATTTTTATATCAAAAACATTAAAAGATTCTCTTGTATTAGCCTGCTTGAGGATTTTTTATGGGCAGACGAATCGTTGTTGTTGGGGGTGGTGCAGCTGGTGGTACAGCTGCACAGTTTGCAAGGAAGACAGATAGGAACGCGGAGATAACAGTTTTTGAAGCAGGAAAGTATCCCCAGTATTCAAAATGCGCCTTACCGTACCTTATATCTAAAAAGGTAAAGAATGTGGTTGAGTTCAGCGAGGAATGGTTTAAACACGCCAACATAAACCTTCTCCTTGGGACCATGGTTAAGGAGGTTGATGTTAAAAGCAGAAGGGTGCTGGCTGAACATGATGGTGAAACCATTGAAACGGGTTATGATTCATTGATTCTAGCTACGGGTGCAAACTCTGCTATTCCACCCATTCCCGGGGTTGTAAATGAGAGTGGAGGGTTAACAAAAGGTGTTTTTTTACTTAGAACCCTTGATGACGCTTATGCCATATCGTCTTTTATTCCCAGGGTTCAACATGCTGTAATAGTTGGTGCTGGAGCCATAGGTTTGGAGATGGCTGAGGCATTATATAGCCATGGGGTTAAAGTGACGGTTGTTGAAATGCTTCCATCGATTCTACCTGGTATGCTTGATTCTGATACAGCGGGTGTGCTTCAAAAGGCGATTCCTGAGGATATCCTTATTTTGACGGGTCATAGAGTACTAGGGGTTGAGAAAGAGGGCGACGTGGTAAAGAAAGTTTCTGTTGAAAACGAAGAAGGAGAGCAAAAGACTTTAGAGGCAGACATGGTTTTGATAGCAACAGGTATCAAGGCAAACTCTGAGGTTGCAAAAAAAATTGGCTGCAAGATTGGTGAGTATGGTGGAGTGTCTATCGATGGAAGATGCCGGACAAGTTTAGAGGATGTTTATGCTGTCGGCGACTGCACAGAATACCTTGATTTTGTTACACAGAAACCTTTTCTTGTGGGTCTCGGCAGTATAGCGGTTAGGCAGGGGATTGTTGCCGGAGTGAACGCTGCAGGAGGAAGGATGTTTCTCCCTGAGGGTTTTGTTCAGACAAGGACGACGAAGCTGTTTGGTGTTGAGGTTGCTGCTGTGGGACCAACTTTGAAACAAATCCAGAATATAAATCCAGTTACAGGTAGATTCACAGGAGGTACACTTCCAGATTATTTCCCTGGTGGTGAGGAGGTTACTGTTAAGGTTGCTGTTAATCCAGCTGATGGTGTTGTTGTTGCTGCTCAAGCTGTTGGAGTAGATGCTGCTCAGAGGATCAACGTTTTTGCATGTGCTATCATGAACAAAATGTCTGTTGAGGCTTTGAGTCAAATGGAAACCGCTTATGCGCCACCTGTTGCACCAACGCTTGATCCTTTAACCATTGCATGTGATGTGGCAAGGATGAGGTATGTTAGAAAAAGGTAGGGGTTTAAGGGTTTTTCATCTTGCTGATACACACCTCGGTTTTTCAGCCTACCGTAAATTAGATGAGAATGGTGTGAATCAGAGGGAGAAGGATATCTACACTGCTTTTACATCGGTTGTTGATTACATTGTTGAATCTAAACCTGATCTGGTTATCCATGCCGGTGATCTCTTTGATAGCGTGAGACCAACAAACAGAGCCATTGGTGTAGCGATTGAACAACTGTTGCGTCTCTCCAAGGCAGAGATACCAACCATTGTGGTATCAGGTAACCATGAAACTCCTAAGTTGAAGGAGACAGGTCATATTTTCCGATTGTTTGAACATCTTGAATATGTTTATCCTGTGTACAAGGATGTTGAGGAGCATCTTTATTTTGAGGTTAAAGGAAAAAAGGTTGCGGTTCATGCTGTACCGCACTGCAGGGAGAAGAAAAACTTTATCGATGCTTTGAAGAGGGTTAAACCGGATGATTCAGCAGATTACAACATACTCGCAACCCATGGTGCTGTTCAATCCATCAGAGAGTTTCGTATGAACGAATTCAACGAGTACGTTGTCCCTCTATCTATGTTGGAGAAAAAGTTTGATTATGTTGCCCTTGGTCACTACCATAAACATGTCGTGGTTCACGATGGAGTTGTTTATTCTGGTTCAACCGAAAAGATGAGTTTTTTGGAGGCAAATGACAAGAAGGGCGCGGTTGAGGTCACGTTTAATCCCTCCGCCGTCGTGTCCTTTTTACCCTTTAAAACCAGACCCATGTTTGATTTAGAGCCGATCGACTGTAAAAAACTGTCGTTGAAGGAGGTGATGGATGCTGTACAAAAAGTTTCATCAGACTTTGATGCAAAGGAGGCGATTGTAAGGCTTTCCCTTCTTAACCTTGACCCAGCTATTTACCGTTCCATTGATCTGTCATCTGTTAAATCGATGTTCCCCAATGCTTTTCATTTTGAGTTGAGACATACCGCAACCGATGACCTTGAAGATTTGTCAACATCAAATGTGGCTGCTGTTGGAGACCTTGTATCTGAGTTTGAGAGGTTTGTTAGAAACTCGTCATACGGAAACAAGGAAGCAATTCTTGAACTTGGAAAAAGGTATATTAGGGATGCGCAGGGAGAGGAAGGCGATGATACTTAAGTACCTTGAGTTGACGAACTTTAGGAAGTTTAAACACGCTGAGATAGAGTTTCCTGATGGAGTTGTTGGAGTATTTGGGTTGAATGGGGTTGGAAAATCAACATTGTTTGAGGCTGTGGCATGGGCACTCTATGGCCCTGTTGCAGCGAGGACATCATCCAGTGAAATAAAAAGAGTTAACACCTCATCATCTGAGGGCTGCAGGGTGATTGTTGAGTTTATATTCAATGATAACAGGTATCGTGTGGTTCGTGAGATGGCTGGTAAAAACCTTTCTCCTTCAGCGACAGCTACTATGAACGGTAGTGTTGTTGCCCAAGGAGCAGATGCTGTGACAAGGTTTATACAGAGGCTTTTTGGTATGGATGCGAAATCCTTCTTTACATCTCTTTTTGCGAAACAGAAGGAGCTTAACGCTTTGTCCAACATGGCCCCTGGGGAGAGGAAGCAATTGATAATGAGGATGCTTGGTATCGACGCTCTTGACAGAGCTCTGAAGAACATCAGGTTGGATGTGAGGCGAACAAAGGATGCCATTGAACATTACCTTGTTTCTATGAGAGATGAGGCTACGGGGAGACAAAAGAAAGAGATTTACAGGGAGAGGATTGCAGAGAAGAAGGAGGAGGAAAACAAGTTGAAGGAGAGGCTGAAGGTTAAAAGAGAGAGAATCAGTGTTTTGAGGGAGGAGTTTGAAAACCTAAGGGATAAGAAACGTTCAGCTGAGGAGGAGTATGAGAGGGTTCAGAAAAGATTTGAGGATTTAAGGGGAAGGAAGGAGTTGTATGATAAAAGAAAAAGGTTGGAGGAGGAGATTAAAAAATTAGAGAAGTCTTTGAAAAAAAGGGAGATGGAGTTGAGGGAAAAGGAGAAGGAGGTGGAAAGTTATAGAGGAGTAAAGGAGGATTTTGAGAGGGTTAAGGGAGAATTAGAGGAGGTTAACCTAAAACTGTCTGATCTAATAGGAAACATAAAACAGGAGGAGACAAGGATAGACGGCATCGACGGTGAAATAAGGAAAACAAGGAGTAAAATGGGTAGGATAAAGTCTCTTGGCCCATCTGCTCCATGCCCAACATGTGAAAGAGTACTTGGAGACCATTACCAGAGGCTTATAGATAAGTTTGAAAGAGAGATTTTGGAGAACAATGAGGCGAAACGTAAGTTAGAGGAGACATTGGACGGATACAGAAAGGAGAAGAAGAGGTTTGAACGTTTAAGGGAGGCTTTGCTGAAGAAAAAAGATCACCTCTCTGAACTCAAGGAGAAGGAGAGCTCAGCCTTTGCATTGCTCCAGGCGGTTAGAACGGAGTTTGAGAAGGAAAGGCAGGAGAAGGAGGAGAAAGAGAAGGAGTTTTTCTCAATAAAAACCATCTCCTTTGATGAGAGGGTTTTCCATGAGGTAGAGGAGAGGATGAGACGGTGTTACACTAAGTACAAGGAGAGTATTAACGAGGTTGAACGAAAGCAGAAGGAACTGCATGCTGCTGAGGGCGAGTTAAAGGATTTGGAGGGTGATCTGAGACTTATAGGGCAGAGCATTCAGGAGATAAGAGAGAGGATGAGGGAACAAGAAGAGATGGAGAAAAGAGTAGAGGATGAGAAGAGAAAACGTCTCATCCTCAATCTCCTAGAGAGGGTTATGCAGGCCTTTAGAACAGATATGATATCAAGGGTTAGACCCACGGTTTCAACCTACGCCTCTATTTTGCTTGAAACCTTGACCGAGGGCAAGTACAGTGAGTTGGAGCTTAACGAAAACTATGATATACTGATGTACGATGGTGGTTCTCCCTATGAAATAAATCGTTTTTCCGGTGGTGAAGAGGATCTTGCCAATCTCTGTATCAGGTTAGCTGTATCTGAGATGCTCACAGATAGAGCAGGTGGTGAGTTTAATTTGATAATCTTGGATGAGGTTTTTGGTTCACAGGATGTTAACAGGAGAAGAAATATTCTTTCAGCTTTGAATCTTTTATCAAACAAGTTTCGTCAGATATTTCTTATCACACATATAGAGGAGATAAAACAGTTTGTAACCAACGCTATCTTAGTTTATGAGACTGAGAATGGTACAAGCAGGGTAGAAATGGAGTAGTTGTTTATTTTTTCTTAATCTTTTTCTTCTTTTTAACGGTCTTTCTTAGATCCTCAGCAGATTTGAACAGTCTGTCGAAGATTTCAGCGTTAGAATCATACCAAGAATGCCATCTTTCAAGCTCGGTTTTTAGGTTATCTCTTTCGTTTTCCACTTCCTCATAGAGTTTATAGAGTTTAGTGAGTCTATCCCTCTCCTTTTCGTATTCTGCCGACAGTTTGTCATAATTCTCCTTGTAATTAGCGTATTTTTTGTATTTTCTGAGTTCTGCAACCTCCTTCTTTAGGTTATTCAGCTCGGTCTCCCTACTATTCAGCTCGTTTTCAAGCTGGTTCACCCTTTCCTCGAGGTCTGCTCTGATTTTTTCGAACTTCTCATGTTGATTTTTATAGGTTTCGTATTCCTTAAGAGTAGCTTCGGTGTTTGTTAACTTCTCAGTTAAGGTGTTGATGCGGTTGTTTAAATCTTCCTCAAGTTGTTTCATCGACTGTTCATAGGTCTCTATCTTGTTCTCCAACTCCGTTATCCTTTTTTCTTTGGTAGCAAGCTCATCCTCTTGTAGCTTGTAGGCGTCCCAGAGTTTAATCAACCTTTCTTTTTCCTTCTCCAGTTCCTCGTTGTATTTTTTTGCACTTTCTATGGCTTCATCTCTCTCCCTTTCGGCTTTAATCAATCTTCCTTCGAATTCACTTATTATATTTGAGAATTGATTGAGGTGACCCGCATCAAGGGTTTTTTTGATTTTTTCTATCTCTTCGACTCCTTGATAAAATGATGTTCGAATCGCTTCTAACTGCGTTGTAACCTGTTGCAAGTTCTCTTTAAAAGCATCAACATTATCTAAACTCTTATATTCAGGCATGTTTGCATCTTCTTCCACCATACTATCCCTTATCCCCCTGTTTTGTTATAGGTAGATGTAAGCGTATTGTTATATTTAAGGGTTGTTGTTTTGTAAGATAAAAAACTTTGCTGGTTTGGAGGTTCAGGTTTGCGGGGTTTGTTGGGTGGGTTACATAATCAATGGTTTACCATGATAAAAATAATAAGATTTATATATAAATTATTTAATGTAGTCCTATTTAAAACCGAGGTAAGGGGCATGAAAAAATTAGCAGTTCTAGGTATTTTATTGATGCTGCTTGTTGCACCAGCTCTTTCAACAGCGGTAAAGATACATCCAGATCATGTGTTCAAACGGCATATTCAAAACATGGTTTGGGCCAAAAACCCTTTTTTCATGATTTTACAAAGATACTTCCAAAAAACAACTCAGCAAACCGTGTGGACCATTGATAATAGAAACAGTGATTTCACCAATCCACAAGACACTTTTAATGATACATCAACGAATGACACAACAGAGGTCAACACCTTAACCGCTGAGGAACTTAGGGCATTAATGTCTTCAGATGACTCCATCGTTATTGTAGATGTTAGAGATAATGATGCTTACAACTCAGGACATATACCCTGCTCTTTTTCCATACCGTTTTATGGATGCGGATCCTGTTTTGTTGCACATATGAAACCGTTTGAGGGAAACAAGATAGTATCGTATTCCACTGATGGCACTGTTGGTGAAGCAGCCTGTAGGTTGTTGCTAGAAAATGGTTTCGAAGAGGTTTATAATCTTGACGGCGGGATAGACTCCTGGTGCAGTTGTGGTTTCACTGTTACAACCTCGCAGGGAAATAACAACAATGGAGACACCGGGCGTCATCCACTTGGTCATCTACCTCTCGACAGTTCTGTAAAACCCGATGGTACAAGAACGGTTTCCACCGCAGATGTTCCTCCTCGGTGGGATTGGAGAAAAGCAGAGTACAATGGTGTCAAAGGAAACTGGATGACATCGGTTAAAAACCAAGGACACTGCGGTAGCTGCTGGGCTTTCGCTGCAGATGGTGCATTGGAAGCAATTATCAACATTAAAAACAACAATCCTGATTTAGACATGGATTTATCCGAGCAGTATCTTCTATCTTGTGGAGGCTGGGGATGCAGTCCTTCTAATGCTTATTACGCATACAAGTTCATGTATGAGGTTGGAGGCACAGTACCAGAGTCCTGTTTCCCCTATCAGGCACGTGGCGATATTCCCTGTGACTCTATTTGTCCAGACTGGGAATCCAAAATTATACCCATCACGGGATTTGGTTATTGGATGAATCCTGGCAGGAAGTTTATACAGAGTAAATTGATAGAGCTAGGCCCTCTTTGTGTGTCTATGAAGGTGTATACTGATTTCCAGTTCTATGATGGAGGGGTTTACAGACACAGGTATGGTAAGTTAGAGGGAAGTCATCAAATTGTTTTAGTTGGATATAACAACGATAAAGGTTATTGGATTTGTAAGAACAGTTGGGGTAAAAAATGGGGTGAAAACGGCTGGTTTAAGATAGCGTATGGTGAGTGTGGGATAGAGGAGGAGGTTGTGTACGTGAAATATGAGAAACACAACTTTCCACCTGAAACACCGGAGAAACCATCTGGTCCAACAACCGGGGCTGCAGAAGTGGAGTACGCCTATAGTACCGTTGCTGTTGACCCGGATAATGACAAGATATACTACCTGTTTGATTGGGGTGATGACACAGACAGTGGTTGGCTTGGCCCGTTTAAGTCAGGTGTTGAGGTTTCTGCTACACACATCTGGAATAAGGAAGGTTATTATAATGTCAAGGTTAAGGTAAGAGATTACTATGGTGAGGAAAGTAAATGGTCGGATTCACTTACTGTAACAATTGATGCAACAGCACCAAAGGTTGAAGTATTATCACCAGAGGACGGTTATTTATATCTCAATGGAAGAGCGATTTTTCCGCTTAGTGGCGGGAAATGGAACAATATCGTAATCGGTGACATGGATATTGAGGTTAGTGCGTTTGATGAATGCACTGGTGT
>JAGGZU010000014.1 GCA_021161865.1 Thermoplasmata archaeon | reverse complement strand
ACGAGTCTTTTAATACCGTAAAGAGAACCGCGTATCCACCTCTTAATCTCTTAACCCTTGCTTCCGTCATAGAGGATCTCGCCAATGTCAAGATCATAGACATGGTGGTTGATGGCGGTATAGAGAATCTAAAAAAAAGAATCAAATCTTTTGATCCAGATATAATAGGTATAACTGCTTTGACACCAACCATTTATGAAAGCTGGTTTATCGCAAAAATTGCTAAGGAAAACAACCCCAACTGCGTTACAATGCTAGGAGGTCCTCATCCAAGTGTCCTAGATAAGGAATCACTAAACTCTCCTTACGTAGACATAATAGTGCGTGGAGAAGGTGAACAAACTTTTAGGGAGATTGTAAGAAACAAGGGTAAACCCTCAAAAGAGACAAAAGGTGTATCTTTCAAAGAGAAAGGAAAAATAATCGTCAACGAGGAAAGAGAGCTAATCAAAAACTTGGATGAATTACCTCTTCCACCTTATCATTTGGTTCCTATGGAAAAATACAGGGTTCATGCCAACATCTTTGATCTTAGAAAAGACAGAGAGTCAATTGCTGGTATCATGACCAGCAGAGGATGCCCTTTTAAATGCAGATTCTGCGCATCAGACATAATATACAAAGGAGTGTGGCGAGCACGTTCACCTGAAAACGTTGTTGAAGAGATATCCATTCTTCGTCACAGATACAAAAAAAGAGAGATAGAATTTATGGATGACACCTTCGCGCTGGATAGAAAAAGGGCTAAAAGAATATGCGAGCTTATCAAAGAAGAGAACCTAGACATCTCCTGGAGTTGTTCCACTCGTGTTGACAGATTTGATAAAGAGCTAGCGACTATGCTGAGAGAGGCAGGATGTTACGCTGTTTCTTTTGGCATAGAATCAGGTGTTCAGAAAACCTTAGATTTTCTAAACAAGGGAATAACCGTAAGTGAAATTGAAAGAGCTGTAAAAACTGCAAAAAAACATGGTTTTATTGTTAATACTTCGCTCATACTCGGTATTCCTGGTGAAAATAGAGAAAAAGTTAATGAAACTATTCGATTCATTAACAGGTTGAGGCCTACAACGGCTTCCTTTTCTTTACTTACACCATATCCTGGTACATGGGTATACAAGTTTGCAGAAGAAAAAAAACTGTTCATCACGAAGGATTGGTCAAAATATAGGCTGTCAGAGCCTGTTATGAGAATACCTGGCTTCACACTGGAGGAGCTTAAAAAGATTCTGAGAAAAGCATATACATCGTTTTATCTTTCCCCAGCCTACCTCACCAATGTTTTCGCTAGTAAACCACTTAATGACCTTCTCGCAGCTTTCAAGAATTCCGTAATGGACTTCTTTGTAAATAAAAAATAGAGAGAAAAGGTTTTACTTCTTTTTCCTTCCCTTCTTACCCTTTTTTCCTCTTGCCGCTAATACAGCGGCTCCAGCGATCAGGATTATCGCCAGCAGCACTACTATGATCAACTGAATCATCGGCAAAGGCTGCTTTGCATGCGGATAAACTGTGGCACCGTAAAGCATGTGACCATCAACGTATACGCTGCTGCTTCCATCGTATCTGAATGGTTGAACATCACTGCGTTCCCAATGATTCATATCACTGTACTCTGTACTCGGCACCCATATTCTTAAGTCAGGATCACCGAACAGACAAACATTCTCCCAGAGATCCCACCACCACTGCGGAGGCTCTGTAATGTACAATATACCAACCTTACTAAGTCCTTCAGTGAATGTTTCACCAATCGTTTTTCCAAGAGCGATTCCTCTTGGGATCATATTCTGCCAAACATCGCTGTACCATGATGTGGACCATGGATCCATGATCTGGAAAACAGAACCATGCCTTACCATCGATAGATGAAGGTATTTTCCAGCGGGTAAACATGCTACACTACTTACACCACAAGAGTGAAGGTTATCCAGACTGTCATCAATATATGTTCCGTTGTACCACCCTGTGAAGAATCTAGTAAGAAACACGGTACATATAACTCCATCATAATAGTCGTTAGGATCCCTTAGCCATTCTGGTGTAATGGATTTTATTATCGGTAATCTTGCCAACAGGTTACTAATCTTGTCGAGAATAGGTTTCTTTGCTGGAGCCCAGTCAAATGCGGTTCTCAACAGACCATTTATGTAGGGGTCACCAAGCAGTGCAGGAATAACCCCATGTATATCAGCGGTCATGGTGTCAGGCTCCTCTGTTGAACCCATCATCCATTCGTATCCTCTCCATGGATTAAGCTCTTTCTTTGCACCGGTTCCTGGGATGGATGGGAAACCTATAGGGGCCTTTCCCTCAGGATCCCAAAACATTAATAGACCACCATCAAAAGGTCCTCCATGTGTGTTTATTAACCATAGGATAACTCCTTTGTTCAAGTTTTCCATGTTTGCAGAGAAGTTTGTTGAAAATACTGGATCATACCCTGCTCTCCTTAGATATAACGGCTGAACCTCAGACCCACTCAGATCAGGCATGCCGGCTCCAGGTTCACCAAGGAATTTTTCGTTTACTCCTTCATCAATGGGTTCACCAAAATCGCTACACGACTCTCCAGGAATTGACCCATCAGCACACTTATACTTGAAACCAAAATATTTACCCGCTCTCTCGTTGAATCTATGGTCATAGCACACAAGAGTATCCAACACAGGGTAGGTAAATTCTTCCTCCTGAGACGGTTTCACTATCTTCAACCCAAGGGCGCTCCACCAGGGGAATCTTCTAATACTTGCACTTCCGTTTATCAACTCCACAGGTCCATTTAATGCAGGGTTTTCAAAGATCAATGCAGGATAAAATATGGTTCGTGATATCCACACCGAAGTGTCTGTTGGTGATCCTAAGAACCTCCCAGGCTCAGCTCTACCTGTAAACATCCTGTCCCATGGCAATCCTATGTCAAACTGTCCAGCTACTGTTATTATAACCTCACGCCCCTCCTTGTCAAAACCGAGTTTTTCTAAGAGATCATACACCTTTGTTCCGGTGAGATGCATACATGCAACCGTGGGGAACTCATCAATACCATTCGGGTATCTCCTCCAAAAGTCTGTGTGATATACAACCGCTTTAGACAACTCAGGATGGTTATCAACAATAATTACAGGGCTTCCATGTTGTGCTGCTATGTATGCTGCTGGACCAATAAAGAGGGCACCTTTCTTTTCTCCAGCGGGTTTAAGCTCACCCACGTACCAGTATGTCCATGGGTCTATGGTTGTGAAGATAACATCGTTTCTATCGGTGTAACCCATTATTTCACTGTAAATATCCTTGTAATTGTTGTACTCCCTGGTTTTTGCTACAGTTTTTAACTCATTTAACACCTT
>JAGGZU010000024.1 GCA_021161865.1 Thermoplasmata archaeon | reverse complement strand
TGTTGATTTAACTGCATCAGAGATCGCTCGAGCCGCCATGATGTTATTGAACTGCGCACCTTTTCCTTTCTCTCTTTTCGTTCCTTCCTTCAGAATTATTATTGGTTGTTGTCCAGTCATCATTTTTCTATCTACCTCCCTTTTTTTCTCCTTATCGAGAAGGGAATCACAAGGGCGGTATATGAACACTTCTATATAAAGGTTTCTCTAAGGTTTGTACCGCTGCCTTTTTATTCAACATCGCCATTCACCCACAGGTTCATCATGCCTTTCGTTCAACTCAAAAACGTGAAACTAAAGTACTATACCATAGGAGAGGGAAAACCCGTTGTGTTCATCGCAGGTTTCGGCGTTGATCACAGAACGTGGGTGCCGCAGATAACCTTCTTCCAAGATAAAAACAAGGTCATAGTCTTTGACAACCGTGGAATCGGAGAAAGCACGGGAAGCCCAGAGCCCTACACCATAACGATGATGGCAGAGGACGTGATATGTTTACTTGATCACCTAAAAATAAAAAAAACACATGTTGTGGGTAGCTCAATGGGTGGGATGATAGCGCAGGAACTCGCGATAAACCATCCAGATAGAGTGAACAAGCTTGTGCTTAGTTCAACAACAGCAAAGGCTGATAAAACTGCGAGAGAAAAGATACTCAAAGGTTTTGAGGAGATGATAGAGGGTAAGATAAACAACATAGTTGAGGTAAACCCGCGTAGGATACTTTTTGAAAAAGCCTTCAACTACATACTGCAGTTAACGTTCAGTGAGAAGTTTATAAGGGAAAACAAACAGTTGATAGAAAGCTTTATCAGGGATTATTTGTCAAAGAAAAACTATGTTGAAACCCTGCTTAAACAAAGCAGAGCCATAGCCAGGCATAACACAACAAAAAGATTGGATAAAATAAAGGCACCAACGCTGGTTATCACAGGAACTCGTGACGAATTCATTTCACCAGAGAACTCTGAGTACCTGTTTAAACACATACCGAAGGCAACACTTGTGAAGATAGTTGGTGGAACCCATGGCATGCATCATGAGAGAGCAGAGGAGTTCAACGAGCATGTTCTAAGGTTTTTTGAGGAATAAATTTAAATAACAGGCAACAGTTGGAGAAAAACACAACAATAGTATGAAAGGGGAGAAAATATGATGAAAAAAACCTATATGATGGTGGCATTGGGCATCTGCATCCTACTGCTAATTCCAATGGCTTCAGCAGCAGAGACGAAGGAGATAGATGATGAAACAAACGATGTGATGGATTACAACAACCAAACCATTGATTCTCCAAATATAGACATCAAAAAACTAACGTATTATCAGGATGGTAGCACTGTAACGTTCACTCTTCAAGTGGTTGGTAAAATCGATGATAAAAGCATTTATGAGATAGCTTTGGAGACGGATGCTGGTGACTCCGATGATTCAACAACCAACCAGTATGAGATTTTTTACACAAAAAACCCTGTTTACAGTAAGGAGATGGATATTGACACTGGTGGCGTTGTTTATGATAAAGACCTTAATCAGATTCCATCTGATTTTTCGATACCGTCATCTGGCACATTAAGAGCCTCTTTTAATCTTAAAAATCAGAATGAAAAAATCACTACTATCTTCGGTTTAACAACTATCATAGATGAAACACAGCTGTTGTTTGGTTTCGACACTTTAACCTATGAGGCAGAAAACAACACAAGTAATAACACTAGTCAGAACAACAATAACACAACACCCACAGATAATAATCAAACAAATCAGAACACCAGTAATGGCAGTCAGCAGAATGGTAACAGTGGAGGGAAGCAGAATACACCAGGGTTTGAAACTATTATGTTGCTTTTAGCGGTTGCTGCCACTGTGTTGGTCATCAAAAGACGTCGTTAAGGAAGTCAGAGGAACCTCTACCCTATTATTTTTTTGGTTTGGTGTAGAGAAAACTCTTTAAGTGTTCATGGGATACAGCCTTCTGCCTTGCGGAGGTTAATGTTATGGCGAAACGAAAGGTTATCATTATGGGTGCGGCAGGTAGAGACTTCCACAACTTCAACACGGTTTTTAGGGACAACAAAAACTATGAGGTTGTCTGTTTCACCGCGACACAAATCCCTTCAATAGAGGGAAGAGTTTATCCGCCTGAGCTTTCTGGACCACTTTACCCCAAGGGGATACCGATACACGCTGAATCAGAGTTACCAAAGCTTATAAAGAAGTATGATGTCGATGAGGTTGTTCTCGCATACAGCGATTTACCCTATGATTATGTGATGCATCGTTCTGCTATTGTTAATGCAGCTGGTGCAGACTTCACGCTTCTTGGTCCAAAGCAAACTATGTTGAAATCTAAAAAACCTGTTGTAGCTGTTTGCGCTGTACGTACTGGTTGCGGTAAATCACAGGTTTCAAGGAAGATTTTTGAGATACTGGCAAAAAAAGGTTACAAGGTCGTCTCCATCCGTCACCCTATGCCTTATGATAGTGATCTCACTACTCAGATTTGTCAAAGGTTTGCATCCTATGAGGATCTTGATAAATACAATTGCACGATTGAGGAGAGGGAGGAGTATGAACCATACATTGACATGGGTGGCGTAGTGTACGCTGGCGTGGACTATGGGGAGATTCTTAGGCAGGCTGAGAAGGAAGCAGATTTTATCATATGGGATGGTGGCAACAATGATTTCCCGTTTTATAAACCTGATTTGTGGATAACCATAGCTGATCCTCATAGACCGGGACATGAGCTTTCGTATTACCCTGGTGAGGTTAATTTTAGGGCTGCTGATGTTGTGATAATCAATAAGGTTAATACTGCAGAGAAAGAAAACATAGAAGTGGTTAAACGTAACATTAAAAACGTTAACCCGGATGCAGAGGTGATAGAGGCGGTGTCTGAGGTGAAAGCTGAGAACCCTGGTCTTATAAAGGGTAAAAGGGTTCTTGTGGTTGAGGATGGTCCAACTGTTACACACGGTGGAATGGGTTATGGCGCTGGTTTGATTGCTGCTCAAAAACATGGTGCAGAAGAGGTTGTTGATCCTCGGCCGTTTGCTGTTGGTTCAATCGTTGACACCTTCAAAAAATACACGCATCTGAGTAAGGTTCTCCCAGCGATGGGTTATGGTAAGAAGCAGGTTAAGGAGCTTGAGGAAACTATTAATAACGCGGATGTTGATGTTGTTGTGAGCGGTACTCCAATAAACTTGAGTAGAGTGGTGAAGGTGAATAAACCTTTGGTACGTGTGAGATACGGGGTTGACGAGTCTACAGAAAAAAAACTGTTAACCTTGGTTGAAGGTTTTTTAAAAACGCAGGGTTTTTCCAACTAAAGCAAACTGTGCAAGCAATGCCTCGAGTTGTATTCTTTCGTTTGCCCCTTCAATTAATCTGAAATCGGTTTCACCCATTTTTTCTATAAGCATCATCCTTTTTTCTTCAGGTATAGCTATGTCGTATATGGTTTGATGAAGCTGGTTGATAATGTCTTCTCCACTTAACCCGTAGGTTATGAAAAGGTCGTCTAGTTTTCTTCTCGCTGTAAGGAAGTCTCCTTTGAGCGCTGTTGAAAGCAAGTCTTTAACTTCTTCTGGTTTCGCGGTTGCTGTTGTCATGTAAAGTGTTTCAGCATCAATTTTTTTACTAACTGATGCTGCAACCTGTAAAGCGTTAACCGCTTTTCTGAGGTCGCCACGTGCTATGAACGTTATAGCATCTAACCCGTCACTGGTTATTTCTATGTTTTCGTTTTCAGTTATTCTTTTGATGTAGGTTTTTACGTCTTCTTCATTTAATGGTTTAAACCTGAACACTGCGCATCTTGATTGTATGGGCTCTATTATCCGTGAGGAGTAGTTTGCTGAGAGTATGAATCGGCATATGTGCGAGTATTTTTCTAGGGTTCTTCGTAACGCTGCTTGTGCATCTGCTGTAAGAGCATCGGCTTCATCCAGGAATATTATTTTGAAGCCTACGTCACCGAGTGGAGCGGTTCGAGCGAAATCTTTTATTTTTCCTCTTACAACGTTTATTCCTCTCTCATCACTTGCGTTGAGTTCTTGGAAGTTTTGTTTCCAGGTTTCTCCGAAGATTTCTTTTGCTATGGCTATGGCGCACGTTGTTTTTCCGGTTCCAGCGGGTCCAGCGAAAAGCAGGTGAGGAATGTTTTTTGCTTTAGCATAAGCTGTTAGTCTTTCTACTATTTCGTGGTGTCCAACTACTTCTGCTAAGTTTTTTGGACGGTATTTTTCAACCCAGATGTCGTTCATAAGACTCAGAAGCAGTATCATCCTTGGTTGGTTAAACTTTTTGCCGTTCAACTTTTTGTTTTGTGTCGAGTATGGTGTTTGAAACGGATAGTTTTTAAACTTGTTTTGGTATAAAGGATAAATGTGGAGGAGGCTGTTATGCGGAGTAGGTTGAAGGTAACGGTTGTTTTTTTGTTTCTTTTTAATGTAATGTTGTCTGGTTTTTTGGTTGATGTTGTTAACGCGGATGGTTCGTTTAGTGGAAACCATAATGGTTTGATGGATTCACCGTGGCCTATGAAATGTCATGACATACGTCACACAGGCAGGAGCACGTATAGCACAGCTGATAACCCTGGTGTTGAGAAATGGCGGTTCACAACAGATGGATGGGTAGAAGGGGGATCAGTAATTGATAATAATGGCACAATCTATTTTGGATGTAAAGACTACTATCTTTATGCTTTATACCCAAACGGTACTTTGAAATGGAAATATAAAACAGGAGCCCGTATTGACTCAACTCCGGCGATTGACGAAAGTAATACTATTTTTATCAGTTCATGGGATTGTAAACTGTATGCGATCAACTCCAACGGTACGCTGAAATGGAAATGCAGCGTTGGTGGCTCAATCGCTTCTTCCCCTGCTATCGCTGAGGATGGAACAATCTATTTCGGAACAATGAGAGGATTCGACAAAGGAGACATAATAGCGGTTTACCCTAATGGAACAATAAAATGGCGTTACACCACAGGATACTACATCACCTCTGACCCAGCAATAGGAGTAGATGGTACAATCTACATTGGATCCGGAGACACATACCTATATGCCCTCTATCCAAATGGTACATTGAAATGGCGGTTTAAAACAAAGGATTATGTTAAGGGTCCACCATCAATCGCAGAAGATGGAATAATCTATATTGGTTCATTTGATGACTACCTGTATGCTCTTTACCCTAATGGTACGATGAAATGGAAATGCAAAGTAGGTTATGGTACAGAAACCAATCCCTCCATAGGTAGTGATGGAACAATATATGTTGGTGGAAAGAAACTTTATGCGATTAATCCTGATGGTAGTTTGAAATGGAGTTTTGACCTTGGACCAGAAAGACACATCCATCAATCTTCGCCAGCTATATCGGCAGATGGAACCATTTATGTTGGAACAAACATAGGTGAAGTCAGTGGAGGGGAAATCATCGCTGTTAACCCAGATGGTACAGAAAAATGGCGTAAAAAGATAGCTACTGAATGGGTGGATTCCTCTCCCGCTATAGGAAAAGACGGGACAGTGTATATTGGTTCATCTTATGATATGAGTAAGGGTTATCTTCATGCTTTCGGGAAAATAGAAAGTAATAGTCCACCAGAAAAACCCATTATAACAGGTAAGTTGTATGGTAAAGCAGAAACACCACTCACTTTCATGTTCAAAGCCTTTGATCCAGACAACAACCCCATACGTTTCTACATAGACTGGGGTGATGGAACACCCAGTGACTGGACTTGTGAGTATGCATCAAATGAGAACGCTAGGATAGAACACACTTGGAAACAAGAAGGGGTTTACACCATCAGAGTAAAAGCAAGGGATGTGATTAGCGCGGAAAGCAGTTGGACAAACACAACGATAAGAATCTTCCCAGAACAAATGATAACAAAACCACAACCAGGCCTATATGTTATGAATCATAGGGTTAGGAGGTATTTGGATGAGGATCGGATGCCTATCATCCTGGGACCAATTGACGTTGAAGTCGATGTTTCCAGTCTTGATTTTGAGATAACCAGTGTGGAGTTTTACATAGACAATGAGTTAAAGGAGACTTTGTACTCTGAACCTTTTGTTTGGAGATGGGATAATATGGTTTTTTTCACACACACCATAAAAATCATAGTGTGTGATGACCTTGGGAACACTGTTACTTATGCGATGAAGGTGTGGAAGTTTTTTTGAGACTGAAGAATGTTTTATGAGACCATTTTTTTTTTTTTTTTTTGTACGGAAGGTTTAAATTTAGTTTAAAGATTATTTTTTTTGTTCACACATAGGGTTTGGATGTGTGTTAAATTTGTTTGGGGGAGAGAAATTATCATGTGGTTTAACCGTAAACCCTTGGTCTTGATGCTGGTGTTTTTGTTCATCATCGCTGGTATTGTACCAACTGTTAATGCATCGTTAACGGGTTTTCATCCATTTAATTTGAAACAAAAACAGGTAAATGCAGAAAACAGTCACCCTAAGTATTATATCACTATTCACCATTTTAATGGTTTAACTCACTGTAAAACAGTTAAAACCATTCCTTACAACGTAGCTATGGAGATAAAACAAAGGTTTGAGGACATTGATGCTTCTACCAGTAGCATGTCTGATAAGGTTGCAAGAAAACTGGAGGTTTTGGAGGAATATAACATTCTTTCTAATGAAGATATTCAAAAATCTAAACAGTCTTTTAATGGAAGACATTTTTCCGGCGGCTCTAAATGTACCGATTCAAGTTGGGAATTGGAAATTTTTGGAATATTTGGTTTCAATTTAAACTCAGGTGCTACATTTCTCTTCTGGTCACCGGTTCTTCTTATGATTGGATATAAAGGTTATTTCAATGTGTCTGGAGAAGGTGAATTCACTATCGATGAGTGTTTTTTACTTGTTTTGATGCTTTTTAGGGGAATCATAATAATGTTTCCATTCGTATCTCCCTTTGGTATTGTTAAAGGACGTGGAGCTATTGCAATTGCACCTTGTGAGTGATAAAGGATCTGACGCTATTGAGATTGCGAATTTAGAGCGAGTTTATGCAACATATTTATGAACAACGCAAATTTTACATACAGCTAAATATATATGGATTTCCAGATATGAGGAGGTTTTGAGACATGAGGAGAAAAAAGTTTTATGTTCTCTTAACCCTGTTTCTTGTGTTCATACTGCTAACTTCACCTGTGTCAGCAAACATCACAAAACCTTTGTTGGACAGCAAAACTGTGAAAAAGGAATCTGAGGATGCTGTAGATTTAACGTTTAGTATCCTGGCGAAAATGATTGATAACAAAAAAAT
>JAGGZU010000069.1 GCA_021161865.1 Thermoplasmata archaeon | reverse complement strand
GAAACGTCATGCCTCCACCCCATATCCCTCCACCTGTGGATAGTTTCCGTTCAAAAAGAGCCACCTTCTTACCTGCATCTGCAAGATACTTTGCAGCTACCAAACCAGATGGACCAGCACCAGCTATCGCAACATCCACCTCAACATTGCTGTTAAACCTCTCCGTGAAACGTTTAAAGATCAGCTTTGTAACGGTTACATCATCAATACTCATAGGACCAATGTAAGAAACAGAGAACTATTCTTAAAGATACCGCCAAGGTTTTTTTACAACCCAAAACATACAGTTTGGCTGTGGTGGTTGCAAGACGTTTCAAAAAGGATGATTTTTTCCCTGTGATGAAACTAATATATAAGATATTCCCTGAAAGATATGACCCCTTTCTAATTATAAACCTCTCTGAGGTTTTCTCAGACGGATTTATAGTGGCTGAGGAAAACAACAAAATAGTGGGTTTCATAATCGGTGTCAAAACCTCGGAGGAAACAGCCCGTATCCTTTTATTGGGTGTGGAAGAGAAACATAGAGACAAGGGTGTTGGCTCCCTCCTGCTAAACAGATTTATCCGCGAGATGATTTTAAATGGTTCAAGGTATGTACAGCTTGAGGTTAGAATGGGAAACAAAAAAGCGATAAACTTTTACAAAAAACATGGTTTCCACATTACCCAGATACTACCACGTCTGTACAGAAACGGTGAAGACGGTTACCTGATGGAAAGGCGGCTATAACTGTTGCTTCTGCTTAGGTGCTTTGAACCTCTCAGACATCTGCTGAAGACGCACCGACAACTTATCAAAACCAGGATACCCTTTGTGAGACAGAAGCTGAGCTATACCCTTACCTAAGGTGAACACTGCAAGAGCATGCTCCCTTTTAGACTTGTATATATGGTAGGGGGTGACATCGAGCTCCTCATACTCCTTAAACGAGGAACCATCATTTCCACAGGTTCCCTCAATGTAAGCCCTCAACTGAATCATTAGCGTATGCAACTGAATCAACTCGTCCTTCTGCATTCCCATCTTCCTCTCAAAGTCAACGGTTCGTGGTTTACCCACAACCAAATTTGATTATAGCGTTACATTTTAATAAATTTTCGTTATTGAAGTTGATCCCTTGTCAATATCGAAACTGAGGAGGGTTTTTTTATGACGTTACCCAGTTTTATACCTACAACCAGGTTCACTCCCTTATCACTCGCTATATCAAGAAGTCTCTGAGTTATCACTCCATCAAATACAACCACCGCTATGTTGTTGGATTTTTTCAGTTCGTCAGTCAGCTCTCTCACAGGTATCTTCTTCAACTCCTTACCATTCTTGTCAAGTAACACAGCCTTCAAAGTACCTGAAATGTCCTTCAATATAGCCTTGTAGTTCTCCTGTTTACCAGAGAGGAAAGGACCTTTCTCCTTGGATTTCTGCTGCTGCTGTTTTTTACCAGATGACTCACCCTCGCCTCTCTCAGCCCTCTTTACATTGTTTTTCTTCTTTAAATTTATGTTGTACATCTCAGCATACTGCTCAGCAGGAATTTTGTTTTTCAAAGCCTTCATAACCAGTTTATATGGCAGCTCCTCAACCTCTCTTGTCTGAGGAGCCCGTGCAACGAAATCTATCTCTGCCACCTGAAGGAGCTCCCTCAATATAAGTTCACCACCTCTGTCACCATCAACAAAAGCGGTTGTAACCTTCTCTTTAGAGAGGTCGATGATGGTCTGTGGAATACTAGTCCCCTCAACAGCTATAGCGTTCTTTATACCGTACTTAAGCAGATTAAGGACATCTCTTCTCCCTTCAACGACGATGATTGCATCGCTTTTATCAATGTTTGGTCCAGCAGGTGAATGGTTTGGTCCATACGTGGTTATTTCCTCAACTTGAACGGCCTGTCTAACACTCTCAGAAAGGCTTTCACCTTCAACCTTGCTTTCTTCTACAATCTTAGCCAACAGCTCCTTTGCACGTTCAATAACCTGTTTACGTCTAGCTACCCTGACATCCTCGATCTCCTCTATCACAATCTTTGCTTTACATGGTCCAACCCGATCTATGCTTTCAAGAGCTGCTGCAAGTATAGCGGTTTCAACCTTATCCAAGGATGTTGGAAGCAGAATTGTTCCCTGACTTTTCCCATCCTTAGCTTCAATCTCAACCTCTATCCTACCAACCCTAGCAGACTTCTGCAAATCCCTTAAATCAAGTTCATCACCAAGTAAACCCTCTGTTTGTCCAAATATAGCTCCAACAACATCAGGTTTCTCAACTATGCCATCAGCCTTTATATGTGCCCTAATCATGTATTTTGTAGTCGAAGGATCCATTACCATAGTATTTACCTCCTTGAAAAACAGCACTTACTTCGATGTTGTCTCTCTGACACACTCGACGATGCTCTTCTCACTATCATATATTAGTGAGAGGTGATTAGATGAATCTAATGATCGTTAACATCATGAAGTGCTATTTTTCTTCACTTTGGATATGATGATATAAAAGATACACTATATTTAAATCTTATCATATCATTCCCCCCACTTGTCATGAACAAAGACAAGATTTTCATTGGAGTAGCATGGCCCTATGCAAATGGTTCCCTACACCTTGGTCACCTTGCAGGCTGCTACCTGCCAGCAGACATATTTGCAAGGTATTCAAGGATGACGGGTAAAGATGTTTTGATGGTTTCTGGGAGTGATGAACATGGTACTCCAATAACAATAACGGCCAGTAATGAAGGAGTAACTCCTCAGGAAATTGTTGACCGATACCACAGGGAACACACTGAGAACATGAAAACCCTTGGTATATCCTTCGACCTTTTCACCCGTACAACCACAGAGAACCACAAAAAAGTTGTGCAGGATATGTTTAAAACCCTTTATGATAAAGGTTACATTTATGCGAAGGAGGATGAGGCTTTTTACTGTGAACACTGCAAACGTTTCCTACCGGATCGTTACATAGAAGGCACCTGCCCATACTGTGGAAACAAAAACGCAAGGGGAGACCAATGCGACGAATGTGGTAAACTACTTGACCCAAAGGATTTGGTGGAGCCGAGATGTAAACTATGTGGAAACCCGCCTGTGTTCAGGAAAACAAAGCATCTGTTTTTTGCTTTAAACAAGTTTGAAAACAAACTGCTTAAGTGGATGAGCGACAAAAACCATTGGCGCCCTAATGTAAAAAAGTTCACAGAAAACTGGATCAAAAACGGGTTGAAGGATAGGGCGATAACGAGGGATATAGACTGGGGGATCCCGGTGCCCGTAGAGGGTTTTGAGGACAAAAGAATATATGTGTGGTTTGACGCAGTCGTCGGCTACTTCTCGGCAAGCATACAATGGGCAAAGGAGAGAAACGAGCCTGATAAATGGAAGGAGTGGTGGAAAAACAAGGAAGCTAAACACTATTACTTCCTCGCTAAGGACAACATTCCTTTTCACACCATCATATGGCCCTCTATACTAATGGGTTACGATGAAAACCTGATGCTTCCCTACGATATACCAGCCAACGAATACCTGCGACTGGAAGGGGAGCAGTTTTCAAAAAGCAGAGGCCTTGCCATATGGATCCCTGACATAATAAAAAGGTTTGATGTCGATGCAATCCGATACTACCTTTCAATAAACATGCCAGAGCACAGGGATAGCAACTGGACTTGGGAGGATTTTGTTTCAAAAAACAATGATGAACTTCTAGGTGTATATGGTAACCTTGTTCACCGTATCCTAACATTCACTTGGAAAAATTTTGGAGAAATACCTGAACAGGGAGAGCTGGATGAAGAAGACAAAAAACTACTGGAGGAGATAGAAAAAACCTCAGAAGAGGTTCATAGCAACCTCCAAATATGCTCCTTCAAAAAGGCTTTGAAAAATATAATGAGTCTTGCACAAAAAGGAAACGTTTACTTCGCGCAAAAAAAACCATGGGAAACCATAAAAAGAGACAGGGAGAAATGCGGAACCACCCTACATGTTTGTCTTAGACTCGTTAAAGCCTTATCACTCATGCTGGAGCCATACCTACCGTTTTCATCACAAAAGGTTTGGATGTACCTTGGATACAATGACTCCATACACAAACACACCTGGAGTGAGATAACACAAGATGTTGAAACAGGAAAAAAGATTGAAAAACCGGAGCATCTTTTCAAAAAGCTCTCTTTGGAGGATATCATGGAGGAAAAAGACCCGTTTACACTATTAGATTTAAAAGTGGCGAAGGTTGTTGACGTAAAGGACCACCCAAATGCAGACAAACTGTACATGCTGCAAATAGATGTTGGTGAGCTTGGAAAAAGAGTTATTGTTGCAGGAATGAAACCCTACTATAGTAAAGAAGAAATCAAGGGTAGAAACATAGTTGTTGTATGCAACCTCAAACCTGCAAGGATAAGGGGTGTGGAGTCAAAAGGTATGCTTCTCGCGGCAGAAGACAACAAAGGAAATGTTGCTCTACTCAGCCCAAAGGATTCCTTGGCTGGAGAGGATGTCGTGGTTGAAGGAATTACAAAAAACCCTGCTCAAACCATTGATTTCGAAGATTTTAAGGAAATAAAAATGGTTGTTGATGAAAAAAGAAGGGTTGTTTACAATGGTAAACCCTTGAAAACAAAGCAGGGGGAGGTAACTGTTGACGAAAAAGTAGAGCCTGGGGCAAAGGTTTTATGAGCCACACCGATACAAGAAACATGTTGCGGGAAGTGGTTGTTGAAACAAATCTTCCTTTTGGTGAACGGAGGAAAGGAAAGGTTAGAGATATCTATGATCTAGGGGATAAACTTTTGATTGTCGCCACAGACAGGATATCAGCCTTCGACTACGTGCTACCAACACCTATACCAAACAAAGGAGTTTACCTTACGCAGCTCTCCTTGTTCTGGTTCAAAAAAATGGAAACAATTGTTAAAAACCATGTTTTAACCGCTAACATAAATGAGTTCCCAGAGGAACTCCAACAGCACAAGGAAGTTTTGGAGCATAGGAGTATGCTTGTAAAAAAAGCAGAGGTTTTCCCCATAGAGTGCATAGTTCGAGGATACCTCTCAGGGTCTGGATGGAGATCCTACAAAGAAACAGGTGAAATCTGCGGTATAAAACTACCGCCAGGGCTTAAAGAATCAGAGCAGCTTGATGAGCCATTGTTTACTCCATCCACAAAAGCTGAAAAAGGGCATGATGAAAACATTAGTTTCAAAAAAATGCAGGAAATCATTGGAAAAGAAGATGCGGAGCAGTTAAAAGAGTTGTCAATCAAAATGTATGAGAAAGCGAGGGATTACGCTAAAAACAAAGGGATTATCATAGCTGACACCAAGTTCGAATTTGGAAAAACTGGGGGTGAAATAATAGTCGTTGACGAAATATTAACTCCAGATTCATCACGATTCTGGCCTCTTGACAAATACGAGGTTGGTAAACCTCAACCAAGCTTCGATAAACAGTATGTGAGGGACTACCTCCTGAGTACAGGATGGGATAGAAACTCGCAGCCGCCCAGTTTACCAGAGCAGATTGTTAAAGAAACCGAGAAAAAATACAGGGAGGCTTACAAGAAACTAACTGGAGAAATCATTAACATCTAAACCAGTGAGTAAACCAACCAAGCACAGGTCAAGGTTGTACTCAAAAAGGATGTTTAAAGAATCATCCTCTTTTTTCTCATAAACCCTAACCGATGTTCCAGCGCAGGGTATAAGAACCTCAAAAAACGGGAAAAAGATTTTACTTACAACCAAACCCTTTGAGGTTAAACCAACGGCTGTGATATGAACCTCTGAGAAACTGAAACCAACATACCATGGTAGAATCCCCGTTACACCGGTCGCGTTAATGTTTCCATGTGAGTAGGAGATGAAAGTGTTGTAGAACAATGGTTTAAAAGGGAAACACGAGCCTGTTACAAAACCATGTGGCGTGAAATGGGAGACAAGCATTAAACCGCCCAAAAAACGAGAAGTTTTAGGGAAACCCCATCTTACCCTAAAGCCGGTGTTGTTCAACGATGACCCAAAACCTGTTTTCCAAACAGAAAGATTGGTGCCCAAATCCTGGTCTAAAACACTTACTTGCTCCATTATCCTATTTAGTCCATAGGTTTGATGTTCAATGGTTAAAAGCTTGTTCATTAGGATGTCAACCTTCTCCACAGAAACATGTTTCAAAGGTGTTTGATTTAAAGTGTGTTCACCATCATAGTATTCTGTTGTGACAACCACGCTAACCCCTTTGTTTTCAGCCATATTTTCTGCAGAGGCAGTTAATGATGAAAGTACAAGGATGAAAAACAGTGAAGGGGCAACAAGGGTTTTTAGGTTCACAAACAAACTACTATTGGCATCATATATAAAAATAACCTTGCTTTTAGCCCTCCTGGACCGGTGAACGCCAATCTAAACCAACGGTTCTAATTCCGATCTTAGGTATGAGGGGTGTTCTTCTTTTATGCTGGGTTTTCACCCTCATGCGTTTTATTCTCCTTACATTCTCTAAATCAGTTGGAATATCCTCCGCTATTTTTTTAAGTGGAAGCTTCAACTCTAAACCATATAGGATTTGATCCAAAACACTGTACGGTAAACCAATCTCCTTTTCATCGGTCTGGTTTAACCAGAGGCCGGCGGTTGGTGGCTTAGACACGATTTCCTTAGGTATGCCAAGATGCTCTGCAAGTTTAAAAACCTGGGTTTTGTAGAGGTCACCAATTGGTTGGATGTCAACGCCACCATCCCCGTATTTGGTGAAGTAACCCACAAGCAGCTCAGATTTGTTTGATGTGCCACAAACCAGGTATTTGTTCATGTTTGCATACTCAAAAAGAAGAAGCATGCGAAACCTTGCTTTAACGTTAGCAAGGGTTTTCTCGTCAGGTTCAACCAAAGCCTCTTTTTTTATACTTTCAACCAAACCAGAGATATCCATTGACCTGTTTTTTAAACCAAATTTTTTCACCAAAAGACTGTAATGCTCCCTGTCCTTATCAGGGGTTGTGGTTTCAGGTAAGAAGATGCAATGAACCCTTTCCCCTCCAAGTGCTTTTTTGCATAGCAAGGCAACGAGGGCTGAGTCAACGCCACCTGATAAACCGACAACAACACCCTCTGCTCCTGCTTTTTCAACATAGTTACCTATGAACTCGGTTATCACGGTGACTGCTTCTTCCTCTTTGAAGGGTATATTAAGAACCATCTTCTGTCCCTCAGCAGAGTAATACCCTCTTTTTCATATATGGTTTGCGATTCAACAAAGGTTTTATGCGGTGAATGTTTTTTTGTGAAGTAGATCTTTACCACAACTCTTTTAAATCCCACCAACATATCGTAGCACGAAAAAATAAAAAGTGTTACGGAGGAGTTCGGTAATGGCATGTTTCCTTGTACCCGGAGCAGAGGCAGTTGTGACAACAATAATACAAAAAACGATGGGTAGAGAAAAGGCTGAGAAACTAAAACTAAAATGGTTGAACACAATGCTATGGGGAGGAGTCCTATTACTTGCTGTAGAACACATATGGCATGGAGAAGTAGTTCTTTGGCCACCGTTTCTAACAGCGATGAACAACCCAGCTGATGTTGCACCAATGCTTCATGAAATGGCAACAGTTGGCACTACAATGGCTTTAGTGGTAACACTCACATGGGCCGTTATGGTAGCAGTCACACTGTTGCTTCCAAAAAAAACCTTGACCAAGGAAAAAACAAAAGCATAACCGTAGGTGAAACAAAACATGTGGCTTATAATACTGGCATTAGCAGCAGTAACTGCAACCGCAGCATGGTACGTAAAAGACAACGGCACATACAAACTAGGTTTCTTAAGCATGATACTTTGGGGTACAACGTTGATGGTTTTTGTCGACCACCTCATAGGGTACTTAACTGAGCGGGGAGAGTTCCTTGAAACCACTCTGGATGCAACCATACTAGGGGTTGTACTGGTTACTGTTGCACTCATAGTATGGGAGGTTATTTTGCTTCTAAAAGACCCGAAAAATAAACTCAAAACGTTGAGACAATAAAAAATCAAAATCCCCTCTTTTTTCTTTAATAGAAACATTATTGTAAGCCTCCGTTATTTGCCCGTCTGTATGAAAATAGCTCTTGTTGCTGCTCGCCCTAAGATTGCTGATAAAAAGACCAACATTGAAACGATGAAAAAGTACATTAACAAGGAGAAAGCAGATCTCTATGTTTTTGGAGAACTGTTTCTCTGCGGATACCGCTGCAAGGATGAACTAAGAGATCTTGCAGAGCCTATCGATGGCCCCTCTATCAAGGAAATGAAAAAGGTTGCAGCGGAAAACAGCTGTTATATAATATTCGGTATGCCTTTGAAGGATGAAAATATCAAGGGTTTAATCAAAAACGCTGCAGTAATGGTTCACCCAAACGGCAAAGTAGATGTTTACAAAAAATGGTTCCTCCCAACCTTCGGACCATTCGAGGAAAAAATATTTTTTGATGAAGGAGAGGAACTCAAGGTTTTTGAAACAAGGTTTGGTAGGATAGGAGTACTCATCTGCTACGACATTTATTTCCCAGAGATAGCGAAGGCTTACACGCTTCAGGGTGCAGACATGCTTGTTTGCATCTCTGCTTCGCCATCAACCACGCGTAAATACTTTGAAAGACTTTTTCCTGCTCGTGCAATAGAAAACACGGTTTTTGTTGTTTACTCAAACCTTGTTGGAACACAAGAAGACTTGGTGTTCTGGGGTGGCTCACAACTATATACTCCTCTTGGTGAACTTGTTGCAAAAACAACGCTTTTCAAAGAAGAAATAAAGGTGGTTGATGTTGACTTCAATGAGCTTGAGCAGGCACGTGCTGTTCGTCCAGTACTGAGAGACCTCAGACCTGAGATATACCACGACCTCTACGAGTTGTCAAGGCGACACAAATCATAACCTATTTATCCATTAAGTGGATACCGAAAGAACGTGAGACTTAAACGTGGGGAGGCGTACATGCAAAACCATGCTCATGATAAAGAGCTTATAAAAAAACTTAACCTAAAAGCGGTGAGGGTGAGAAAACAGATTATAGAGATGCTTTATCATGCGAAATCAGGTCACCCTGGCGGTTCACTCTCAGCTACCGATGCTATAGTTGCGCTGTACTTTCATCACATGCGACACAACCCAAAAAACCCAGGGGATCCAGATAGGGACAGATTCATACTCAGCAAGGGTCATGCTGCACCAGCACTCTACGCTGTTCTTGCTGAATCAGGGTACTTCAGCAAAAAAGAGCTTCTCACCCTAAGACAGGTTGGATCGATACTTCAAGGTCACCCAGCTAACACAAGGACGCCCGGTGTAGAGGTATCAACAGGTTCACTTGGACAGGGTTTATCCTTTGGTATAGGAGTAGCGCTTGCTGGTAAACTTGACAAAAAAAACTACAACGTTTATGTTTTGATAGGAGATGGAGAATCCGAGGAGGGGCAGGTTTGGGAGGCAGCAGCATCAGCGTCTCATCACAAGCTTGACAATCTAACGGCGTTGTTGGATAGAAACATGCTGCAGATAGATGGATGCACAGAGGACATAGTAGGTTTAGAGTCCACTAAAGAGAGATGGGCAGCATTTGGCTGGAATATTATAGAGATTGATGGACATGACATAAAGCAGATTCTGGATGCGTTACATGAGGCTGACAGCTACAAGGGTAAACCAACAATGATAATCATGCGCACGGTAAAAGGAAGAGGAGTATCGTTCATGGAAAACAATGTTGACTTTCATGGTGTCGCACCCAACGAAGAAGAGTACAAGCAGGCGATGAAGGAGCTTGATGAAACAGAAAAAAAACTCATGGAGGACTAAAAAATGGAGAAAATAAACCCCCGTGACATGTACGGTGAAACCCTTGTTAAACTCGGTGAAAAAAACCCAAACATCGTTGTTCTTGATGCAGACCTTGCAAAATCAACCAAAACATACAAGTTTGGCAAAAGATTCCCAGAGAGATTCTTTGACATGGGTATAGCAGAAGCAAACATGATATCAGTAGCAGCAGGGTTAGCATCCTGTGGAAAAACCGCTTTCGCAAGCACCTTTGCGGTATTCGTACCAGGAAAAGTCTATGACCAGATAAGGATGAGTGTAGCATACTCAAACATGAACGTTAAAATGTTTTCTACACATGCCGGTGTTAGTGTAGGAAAAGATGGAGCCAGTCATCAAATGCTTGAAGACATAGCTCTGATGCGAGTCATGCCAAACATGAAAGTGTTTGCACCCAGCGACCCATTTCAAACAGGTAGAATAGTAGAGTTAATGGCTGAAAACTATGGGCCAATGTACGCCAGGGTTGGTAGAGAAGCAATGTACCCGATATACCAAAAGAATGAACTGGAGGATATGACTATAGGTAGATCTATAACACTCAAAGAAGGAGAGGATGCAACAATAATAGCACATGGGATGATGGTAAGAGAAGCACTAATTGCACATGACACTCTAAAAAAACAGGGTGTAAACGCTGAGGTTATAGACATGTGGACGATAAAACCATTTGATGCAGAAGCAGTGCTTAAATCAGCAAAAAAAACAGGTAGAATAGTAACCGTGGAGGAACACTCCATAATCGGTGGAATAGGAAGTGCAGTTGCAGAACTGTTATCTGAGAAAAAAGTTAACGTAACCTTCAAAAGAATGGGTGTAAACGACACTTTCGGTGAATCAGGCGACCCTAGTGATTTACTCAAAAAATACTGTTTAACCTCAGAGGACATAGTGGAAAACGTGAAAAAACTCATGTAAACTATCTTTCAATAACAATCGTCACAACATCCTCTTCAAACAACACATGATCCAACCCAACCTTCTGCCCAGGGTACTTAACAGAGTCACCCCACACCAGAGCATAACGAAACCTTTTCTCAAAATCCCTGTGAAGCCTTCTGCAAACCACAGCAACAACATCACCTTTCCTAAGGATCATGGGTTGACTGTAATCAGGTTCACCACCCTGAGGCTTAAGATAAACCCTTATCAATTTAAGATGAGAGAGTATGGCCTTCCTCACCTCGTTTACACCTTCCTCCTTTAACGCAGAGACTGCAACAGGCATCCACCCTCTGGATGTTATCTTTCTTTTAACCTCAGCTAAAACCCTTTCACCAACAAGATCTATTTTATTTATCACAACAAAACCAGGCACATAAACCCTGTTACCCATAAAAACATCGATAAGTTGCTCCTCATCGATAACCTCCCGTATAATTATATCAGCGTTCACAACATACTCAGAGGCAACAGCTTTAATGGTTTTATCAGAAAGACCTGGGAGTTCAACGGTTTTAAAAACCCTGATACCTCCTTCCCCCTTCCTCTTAACCTGAACATCAGGTTTATGTTGATTACAACGTACGCCAATATTGTAAAGCTCTCTCTCAATAACATCAAGCTGATTCTCAGCGTCAATAGCATCAACAACAACCATTAAGAGGTCGACGGTTCTAACAGCAGAAAGAATCTCCCTACCCCTGCCCTTGCCCTGTGAAGCACCAGCTATCAAACCAGGTAAATCAAGAATCTGAATCCTGGCACCTCTGTACTCCATCATACCAGGAATAACCTCAATGGTGGTGAAATCATACTCACCAACCCTGCTCTCAGCGTTAGTGAGAAGGTTAAGCAAAGTGCTTTTACCGACACTCGGGAAACCAATCATGCCGACAGTGGCGTCACCAGTTTTTTTAACAGAAAAACCTTTACCGCCACCTCCACCACTCTTTTTTTCTCTAAGTTCTTCCCGTAGTTTAGCAAGTTTAGCCTTGAGTTTACCGATATGATGCTCGGTAGCCTTATTCTTCTGAGTTTTAAGAATCTCCTCCTCGATCTCCTTAATCTTAGACTCTATAGGATCCATAAACCCCTCTAATCCTTCGTTACTATCGTCCCAGTTTCTCCCATCAAAGCATCCCAACCATGGTCAATATCAGCGATAACAACCCTTTCTCTACCTGCTTTTAGAAACCTCAACGCAGCCAGTATCTTAGGACCCATACTTCCAGGAGGGAAATGCCCTTCCTCATAATACCCTTCCAACTCCTTCAACCCAACCTTTCTCAAAGCCGTTTGATCCTTTGTACCATAATACAAATAAACACAGGGGACATCAGTTAAAATAAGCAAAGTATCAGCATCCACCGCCTCAGCAAGCCTTTCAGCAGCGAGATCCTTGTCCACAACCGCCTCTCGACCATCTAAACCCCAACCCTCACGTTGCACAACAGGTAAGCCACCGCCACCAGCGGCTATAACCACAACATCATTCTCAATCAACCTCCTTATCACACCTGCTTCAACAACACTCTTTGGATCAGGCGAGGGAACAACAATACGCCAACCCCTCTTCTGTTTAATCATCTGATAGCCATCCTTAAGGAGCTTAAAGGCCTGAGAATCACTATAATAGGGTCCTATTGGTTTAGAGGGGTTGTCAAAGGCGGGATCATTCTCATCCACCAGAACCTGAGTCACAACAGTTACAACATCTCTATAAATATCCTCCTTCTTGAGTGCGTTACTGAGACACTGCTGAATCATGTACCCTATAAGCCCTTGACTTTCAGCAACACAAATACCCAAAGGCATAGGAGGAACAAGTCTTCTACCCGCTTCATTCTGCAAAAGGATAGCACCAACCTGAGGACCATTACCATGAGTTAAAACAACATCCCAACCCTCTTTAATCATCCTAACAATAGAAACAACGGTTTCTCTGGTGTTAGCGAACTGCTCATAAATCGTACCCTTCTGCCCAGGTTTAATCAACGCGTTACCGCCAAGGGCAACAACCACTCGTTTATTCATACGAAACCGAGAAAATACTTCCGGTATATAAAAAAGATGCTGCGACACCAAAAATCAAACAATGGAGTATCTCCTTTTTGTGAAACAAAAAACCTTAGTGAACCGGTGTGCCAATCTTCAACACCTCAACCAAAGCAGCAAAAATCTCAGCCTCAGCGACAAGAAAAACCAAGTTTTCACGATGCAGCTCCTTCTGATTTTCTCCTGTTTATCTCTACCAAACGCTATATACGGAAGACCCTCTTTTTCCCAAAGATTAACCACATCATCATAATCTTCTATCTTAAAATCCTTTATCTTTACACTACTTATCACGTAGGATATTGCAGAAACGGTTTTAAAAGAAACCTGTTTACATGTGTCGGAATGGAATATAAACTAGCGTTATTTGACATGGACGACACCCTTCTTGCTGGGAGAACCATATACGTTATAGCAGACAAAAAAGGATTCAGAAAACAACTAGATGAAATAATAAACCAAAAAATACCGAGTTACAAAAAAACCATACAAATAGCAGAGTTACTAAAAGGGATGAGTCTAAAAGAGTTCATGAACATCTTCCACACCATACCTTTGAATCCAAATGTTGAGGAGACAATAACTGCTTTAAAAGAAAAAGGGTTAAAAACCGCTATAGTAACCAACAGCTACGACATCGCTGCAGAAAACCTAAAACAACGGTTGAAAATGGATTACGCGGTTGGAAACCACCTTATAATAAAAAACGGTATCATAACTGGAGATGTAGAGATGCACAACAAAAACCCTGTTGACAACATCAACGACTGCCTCTCACGTTCAGTATGTAAAAGAGAAGTCCTCTACGACCTCTGCAAAAAACTAAAAATTCAGCCAAAAGAAACCATAGCTGTTGGAGACGGTGGAGTTGACATACCAATGATAAAAGCCGCGGGACTCGGAGTAGCATACAAAGCCCTGCCACATGTAAAAGAAAACGCAGACATTGTGATCACAGACCTGAAAGAACTACTAAACTACCTTTGAACACTCCTGTAAACCTCAAGATACTGTTCTACGATTTTCTTCCAACCATAATCTCTTTCAAACACCCTGTACGCATGCTCTGCAAGGCTTTTAGCCCTATTTTTATCCTCCAAAACCCAGTTTATTTCCCTAGCGATAGAAACCGGGTCACCTGGCCTCGATGTCTTGACCACACCCTTCTCCCTTAACTCCTTTATAAACGAACCTATCTCACTTATTATAACAGGACATTTCATGGATATAGACGTTATCATCGCACCACTCTGACTCACGCCAACATACGGGTAAACCATGACATCAGAGGCTTTAAAAACAGATTCAAAAAACACCTGTCCCTCTACAAACCTGGTGTACAAAAAAAACCGGTCTTCTAAACCCAAAGCCTTAATCTCCCTCTCATAAACCAACGGATCCTCATCCAACTCCACAGAACCAGCTGCAAAAAACACAGTATCCGGAAACCTCTCCAACACCATCGGCGCTGCTCTTATCAAATAAATCAAACCCTTATACTTCCTTATAAAACCAAAAAAACCAACCACATTCACATTCTCACCTATACTAACACCGAGTTTTTCACTCAAAACAGTTCTCGCCTTCTCTCTACTCACAACATGTTTATCCATAGCATGATAATTACCATGAGGAATAACCGTTACTGGGATGTTTAAACCAGAGTTTTCCACCTCCCTCTTGGCGTCCTCCGTTAAAACAACAAGATGACTAGCATAAACGTAAGAATCAAGGAACTCCTTCTTCTCCTTCTCAGACGCTATGTGAGGAACAACCTCATGAAGAGTATAAACCACAGGGACACCAAACTCTTTCATCCTCATAGTGTATTCCTTGAGAAACCAAAGTATCTGAGGACCAGCCCACATAACAAAATGCACAACACCGGGTTTCTCCTTCAACGTTAAATCAACCAGTTTCTCCAAAGACCGAGGGTTGTCGTACTCCACAAGGTAGTGTGGCCGGTCTGGGTCGATGACTTCGAGTATGAAGGGGTCATCTACTCTTGTAAACGGTTTTTTGTCATCCTCCTTCCTCTTCTTTTTGAAGGTAACGAGGGTGACATCCGCTAACTTATCCAACTCTTCTATTAGACATCGACTCCAGTGACCTATGCCTCCTCGGAGCGGAGTAATATAAAGCACCTTTAACCTATCTCTCATACTGCCGGCTAATATCAACGGAGTTAAAGAGTGTTCCGAAAAACTGGCTAATCCAAAACAACCTTTTAATGAAACACCCAAGTGGTAACTTGAACCGATATATTAAAAAAGGATGCGGTGGTTTAAACAAGTTGAGGGAGATCAAATGGATTTTAAACAAGATGTGATCACAACACTACATGACCTTCAGGCTGACAGCAAAAGACTTGTAAAAGAAGTCAAAGAATACTCACAAGACCGCACTGTATCCATTATAATACCGATGCTTTACGATGAACTAAGAAGAGAGAGTGCACACAAAATAATAAACAAACTAAGCCACTGCGATTACGTGAATGAAATCATCGTTGCATTAGCTGCAAAAGATGAAAAAGAGTATCGGGAGACAGTGAGGGCTTTTTCAAAAATAAAAACACCTCATCTTATAGTGTGGTGCAATGGACCGTCAATAAAGGAAGTGCTGATGGAGTTAAAGGCTGAGAAACTGGATATACTAAAATACAAGGGCAAAGGAAGAGATGTGTGGATAGCACTTGGAATCGCAACAATACGTTCACAAGCCATAGCACTCCATGATGCAGACATAATAACTTATGATGAGTATTTACCAGCTAAACTACTGTATCCGTTGATAGAGCCGTCATTGGATTACTCCTTCAACAAAGGATACTACGCTAGAATAGGAAACAACACCCTTTATGGCAGAGTAACCAGGTTGTTTGTTCAGCCACTCATAGAAGCGCTTATAGAAAAACTTGGTTACGAAGTCGGTTTCCTAAGCTACCTGAGATCATTTCGTTACCCCTTGTCTGGTGAGTTCGCAATAAAAAGCGATGTAGCCCTTGATCTCAACCTTGCGGCAGACTGGGGACTAGAGATTGGTATACTGTCAGAGGTTTACAAAAGTGTTTCAGTGAAACACATCTGCCAAACAGACCTTGGGTTATACGACCACAAACACCAAGGCATAGGAGATTTGTCGAGAGGGTTGGTGAAGATGTCAGGAGATATTTTTAAAGCGATGCTTAGACACCTTACAGAGGGAGTACACGTTGATGTCACACCCTCAACCCTGCAGTCCCTGCAAGTGATATACAGGCGGATAGCGCGGGATTACATAAAAAAATACTTTTCCCTGGCGAGATTCAACGACCTCAGATACAACAGACACAAAGAAGAAACAACGGTTGAACAGTTCTCAGAGGTGATAATAACCGCAGGAAAACAGTATGTTAAAAAACCTGTTGGAAATCAGATACCCAGTTGGCTTCGAGCCATGTCAGCGGTTCCAGGAATAAGGCATCTGCTTCTTGGTGCGGTTGAAAGAGACTTGGAGCTTTACGGAAAGATTTGAATGGACAAGGAAAACCTGATAAAAAAACTGAAACAACATGGTTACATAAAAACCAAAAAAGTGGAGCAGGCTCTACTTGCGGTTCCAAGGGAGCTCTTTGTTCCATCAAACCTAAAAAACTATGCTTATGTGGACACACCGCTGGAGATAGGGGATGGACAGACTATTTCAGCGCCACACATGGTTGCAATAATGTGTGAGGCTTTAGAACTAAAGGATGGTCAAAAGGTTCTTGAAGTCGGTGCTGGCTCAGGTTACCATGCAGCGGTCGTAGCAAAAATAGTTGGAGACAAAGGGCATGTTTACAGTGTTGAAAGAATACCGTTTCTTGCTGAAAACGCAAAAACAAACCTAAAAAAAGCTGGTGTAAAAAACGTAACCATTGCTGTAGGTGATGGTTCACTGGGTTTACCAGAGTATGCACCCTACGACAGAATTTACGTTACCTGTGCGGCACCAGACATACCGCCGCCATTAAAGGAACAACTCGAGGAAGATGGGGTGATACTGATTCCAGTAGGAGGAACAATGTGTGACCTCATAAAAGGGGTTAAAAAAAATGGTGTGCTTAAAACCAGAAACCTTGGCGGATGCGCGTTCGTACCACTGATCGGTAAGTACGGTCACAGATAACAGCGAAAACCTTCAAATAACAAAACAGGGTTAAACAGGTTCAATGATTGACAAATTCCTCGAAGTGTTCATTCCGCTTTTCATAATCGTCAACCCATCCTCAACACTAGCACTCTTTTCAGCCATCACAGCAAAATACCCTAAAAAACGTAGAGAAAAAACAGCGAAAAACGCGGCTTTTTATGCTGCGTTTCTACTTTTCATCTTCGCCATTGCTGGATCAGCGATACTAAGCTACCTTGGCATAGAAATCTACTCTCTTAGAATAGCGGGGGGATACTACTAGCCTTCGTTGGACTGGACATGACAAAAAGAGGGCAACAGTTTGGAGAGACCCAACCTGGGGAGAAACAAACAGCAGACTATGCTTTAGTGCCACTGGCTATGCCCTCCTTAGCAGGACCAGGAGCCATAACCGTTACAATAGTCAGCATGAGAAACCTCACAGAAACACTACCATGGTACATAAGTATTCTACTAACAACTACGGCAATAATCCTCACAATGACATTAACCTACATCATGTTTAGGGGTTCAAACCTGGTTATAAGGGTTCTTGGGGAAAAAGGAATGGATGCTTTCACCAGGGTAATGGGTTTACTAACGGTGGCTATAGCGGTGCAGTTTACTCTAACAGGTTTGGCGATGTGGATAAAAACCGTTTAACCTTTCTTCTCAACCTTACCCAACTGTTTTTCAACCGCCAGTATAGTGTTTTTCAACGCGGATCTGAAGCCCCAGCCTTCATCAGCGGCAACAAACAAACCTTTTGGTGAAGACAAACGGAGGTTGCAGTAAACCAAGGGTAAACCATGTTTCTTCTCCTTATGTTGTTTCACGTACACATACAAACGACCGTTCTCCAAAAAATCCTTGTGTTTCCTCAAAAACCTTTTTGCTATACTCAAACCGGTTTGTTTACTGAAACCTTCCACTTTGTCGAGTTCTCCGCAGAACTGAACAAAAACATTTTCCTCTCTACCATAGCTTGCTACCGGTTCAAGTAAATCCTTTTTCGTAACAATACCAAAGAGTTCACCATTGGAAGCGATTATAACACCACCAATTTTCCTTTCAATCATCTCTCTCACAACATCTCTAACTTTCACGGATGGAGGCATCATAAATGGATCAGGTGTCATAATGCCCTCGACAGGTATCCTAAGGTACCGTTTTTTTTCTGCAACAAACTCACCATACTCTGGTTTATCCTCGGGGTGAATGACCTTCTCGATCACATCCCTCATAGTGATAACGCCCACAACCCTGTCTTTCTCAACAACCGGTAGCCTTGAAATGTTTTTTTTCCTGAAAACCTTAAGGACCTTACCGATGTTGTCATCAGGGGAAACAAAGGCTACATCCTTTGAAACAAAGTTTTTTATCTTCTCATCACCAAACCTTTCTTCAACCACTCTTTGCAGCAGATCATCAACCTTAACGACACCGACGAGTTTGCCATCCTCAAACACCGGGAGATGAAGCAGCTCGTTTTCAAGCATCAAACGAGCAACCTCCTCAACCGAGGTATCTAGTTTGATTTTTGGAGCAGGTTTAACAAAACCTTTAACCTTAGCTTTTGGTGGAATTTTTGCCTTTGTCAACTCTTTTTCAACCAGCATACCTATGTATTTTTTGTTTCTCATCACAACAACACAGTCGGTTTCTTCAAAAACCGGTAGAACATGAGAAACAGGCTCTTCAGAGTCTATAACCCTATACTCATTGCTTATAAAATCCTTCGCGATCATGTTTATCTCACCCCCTTCTATAATTCTATAATATTGTGCAGATTTTCTTTAAAAAATTTTCCGTAATTTAAAGTTTCAAAAATGTTTCAAAAAAAAATTGAAACAATAAAAATTATATAGTGATTATAGATACAGCATTCCAAAAAAATTTGAAATATAGGAGGGTGGCATTGTGTTAAGG
>JAGGZU010000049.1 GCA_021161865.1 Thermoplasmata archaeon | reverse complement strand
TTATTATTAAGATATGTTATAACCTCTTCCCTACGAGTTGGTAGCCATGCCGGGAAAGGATTTTGATGATTACATGAAACGTTTTGAGCAACTCGCAGCCAAGTATGTGCCACCGAAAAAGGATTGGACTCCTGTTGATGAGGCGGTTTATGGACCGAAAGATATTTATCGTGTCCCAGAAAAAAAAGCTAAAGAGTTGCAGTTCAAGGCTATAAAATACCAGTTTAAACGGCAGTATGAGAACAACCAGATTTACCATAACTTCTGCAAGGAACATAAGGTAACGGTTGATGACATTAAAACCTATGATGACCTTGAAAAAATCCCTCTTGTTCCAGATCAGTTTTTCAAGGATTATCCTGTTGGTAAAGAGTTCGCTTTCTGGTTAGGTAGTGTCTTCACAGGTGAACTACCAAAGGTGACAATCAAAGGAAAAAACCCTTCCTTTGACGATGTGATTAACGCTTTTAACAATGCAGGGCTTTACATATCATATAGCAGTGGAACCAGTGGTAGACACACCTTTATCTCCAGAGATAAAAGGACATGGGACATTGTGGAGTATTCTCTTGGTAAGGCTGCTATTTCAATGGCTTACCCTATTTGGGAGTATGACATGTATGGCTATCTCCTTATGCCTAATCCTTTTAAAACAAACGTGTTTGCTGGTAAGGGTATAATGGTTTTTTATGATCTGGTTAAGGATGTGCGGGCAGCTATCAACAGAGAGGTTAACACAGAGGTTATACAGTTGACCATGGGTGCTGGAGGTGGATTGAAGGCTGCTATTGCAAAGGCTGCCATAGCACGTATGTACAAGAAGGTTGTTAACAATATCATATCATGGTTGGAGATGAATGAACGGGAGAAAAACAAGATTGTGTTTGTTGGTGCACCTTGGCTTCTCTATGCTGTGATGACAAAACTTCAAGAGGATGGTAGAACCTTTGACTTTGCTGATAGAGGTGGTGTGATAACCGGTGGCGGTTGGAAGATTCAGGAGGATAGACGTGTACCTGTTGCAGAATTCAGAAAGATGGTTAAGGATACCCTTGGCATAAATGAGGAGTATTGTTTGGATGTGTATGCTATGGTGGAGAGTAATGGCATTATGGCGCACTGTCAAGAGGGTCATTACCTACATATACCTCACTCGTATTATCATCCTCTTGTTCTTGATGAGGATTTTAAACCAAAGGGTTACGGTGAGTACGGTCAGTTTGCTTTCCTTGATAGCTCAACATACAGTTACCCTGGTTTTATTATCAGCGGTGACCGTGTGAGGATACTTGAGCATTGCCCTGTTTGTGATCGTCCTGGTCCTGTTCTTGAGCCTGAGGTGACAAGGGTTAGAGGAGCTGAGATGAGAGGTTGTGCCGAAGAGGTTAGAAGGATGCTCTCCACTGATCTTGGAAGATGATAAAATGGTGAGTTTAAGGGAGATGAAGGAGAAAGGGTACATTACATCAAAACTGTATTTAAAGTTGATGGTTGGTGGAGCTCTTTCTTTAACTAAGGTTCTTTTAACAACCTCGCCAAGAGATCTTAAAAAGTTGAGAGCGTTGCCTCCACCTGGTGAGAGGTACGTTAGACCACCACGTCCCTATGAGTTACCCAAGTATAAACCGGGAATGAAATACTGTGACTCAGATGAAAAATACCTGAGACCCACTCTCTACTGCAACTCAAGAGCTCCTGAGGTTATTGCTTTAGCAAATCATCTTGGTGCATTCAAAAAATCGGATTGGGAGTTTGCAGAATCAGCCTTTGAGTTTGTTAAGGAAAAGATGACTCTTGAGATACTCCCAATGGATGGTGTTGAGAACACTATACGACGAGGCACTGGAACATGTTTTCATCTCATCTCTGTTTTTATAGCGCTTTGCAGAGCCGCTGGTATTAAAGCAAGGTACAAGGTTTTCGCTATGAACATGATTAAGGAATGGTATGATGCAATGGCTGAAGCCGACCCTCTGGTTAAAAAATGGTATGATTCCATGGGTTATTTTATGCTTGAGGGTGAGGGTGAAGCCTATGTTGATGGTAAATGGGTAGTTGCTCATGTTGGACCAAGAGCAGAGAGGCAGGCTGCAGCAGGTATACCAATAACCAAGTTCGGTGAAGACTCTCTGGGAATATGGTTTTTTGCTATACCTGGAACGGTGATGCGTATGGAGTCTATACCATATGGTATGGGTGGTGCAACAAGGTTTTTGAAACTTCTTGCCCCTGGTTCAATGGAGAGGGTTAACATAAGTATTCAGAAGTACATAGAGAAAGGGAGAAAGGTCATTGAAGAAGCTGGTGGTTTAGAGGCTTATGATAGGATGGCAAGAAAGAAGAGAGGACCAAATAAACCAAAGATAATAATTAAAAAGAAGGAAGAGATTGTTTTCGAGGAGTGATAACCCTTGGATGAATCCCATATGAATAAAAAAGAGATGGTTAATGGAACCGCGATAAGTCGATGGTATCTGATTTATCTTGTTGTTTTAATGGGTTTGATAGCGTTGATGGATCAGTATCTTTCAACTGTTAAGACAACCGCTATCCCATATATTTTAAAGGAATACAGCATCACAGCCTCTCAGTTTTCATGGTGGGAAGCACTCTATATGATACCCACTTTTTTTATATTCTTACTTAACGGTTTGAATGATATTATTGGGAGGAAACTGGCGATACTGGTGCTTATACTTTTGATGGGTTTTTCATCCCTTGGAATAACCCTTTTTGCTTCTTCTTTTCATCTGTTTATGTTGTTTTATGCTGTCGTTGTTTTCACTACGGTTTCAAACATGTGGTCTATACCTGTGACGGAGGAGTCTCCTCCTGAGAAAAGAGCGAGGCTTGTAACCATAACGTACATCCTTGGTTTGATTCCTCTTCAGGCCATTCTGCCACCTATTCTTATTAACACACTGGGCCTTAACTGGAAATGGATTTATGGTGTAATGTTTGTTTTTATGCTTCCAGTGCTTGTGTTATGGTTTTTTATGAGGGAAACAAAACGTTATCAGTTACTTAAAGAGGAAAGAAAAAAAGGTGTTAAAAAACATCACTTTTTCGGTCTTGGTGTAATCAACAGAAGGGATGTTAGATATATAGTTATGGCAGCAGCCATCTGGGCGTCGTGGCTTGTAACAGGTTTTCTTTTTATGATGGCTGGCCACTATTTTATGGATTTGCATCATTACTCTCTGAGCCGTTGGTCGTTGGTGCTGCTGGCTACTTTAATAGCTACTATGATCGGCGGGTTAGCGGGTGGATGGGCTATGGATAAGATTGGCAGGGGGAAGGCTCTATCTGTGGGATGTGTTGGGTTAGCTATTTCACTTAGTTTAATGGGTTTTCTTCCGGAGAATCTTCTCCCGTTTGATGCACCGGTCGCAGGGTTTTTTATATCATTTGTTTATTCTTGGATAATAGTGTACGTCCCTGAGATATTTCCAACGGAGAGGAGGGGCTCCTGTATGGGTTGGACGACAACAACCGCTCGGGTTTCATACATTATTGGACCAGTTACAGCAGCGGTTCTTTTACAATCTTTTCCGAAAATGGATTGGTTTTGGGTTGCTGCAGGGTTGATAATGCTTATACCTATAGCGGTTGTAGCACTGTTCAAACCATATGAGACAAGAGTTAAGGAATTAGAGGAGATAGAGGAAAAAAGGTGAGTTGAAATGAGTGATGAGACAGTAAAG
>JAGGZU010000070.1 GCA_021161865.1 Thermoplasmata archaeon | reverse complement strand
GTGGAGTTATTGCATTGGTTGTCCTACTAATTATTGTGGCAGCAGCAAGCAGTGCATTCCTGTATTTCAAGTATGTGTATGTGCCGCCGTCAACAGAAAACGTGGTGGAGAAGGGGGATTGTGTTGATGTTAACTATATAGCAAGATATGCCTCCAACAACACAGTTTTTAGTTCATCATATTCTGATGTAAAAAACAAGACAGGTGAAAATCCTTTAAAGGTGTTTGTTAGCCTTGATAAAAAAGCGATTCCTCCAGCTAATTACTCATCGTATTCGTCCAGTCCACTTGGTATGATAGAAGGTTTTATACCTGACCTCATAGGTATGAAAAAAGGTGAAACCAAAACCGTGGTTGTACCTCCAGATAAAGCATATGGGAACTACTCGAAGCTCTCAGAGGGTGATGTTTTTGTGACAAACGCTACTGCCCCACCTATGAACCAAACGGTTCAAGTGGTGAATCTAACTGACAGCAGTATCAGCCTGAAATGGATGGATGTTGAGGGTATGGATTCGTTTACTATGCCACAGGCCGTGCTTATACAGAACATGAGTGGCATGGTTTTTTCGCCCTATGATTACCTGCCACCTTATTATGTGTTCAAAAACTGTTCAGAGATTGTGAATGTAACAGATGAAAACGTGACTGTAAAAACCACGCCTGATAAAACGGAAAACATTGTTGACCAGGTAACGTTGTTTCCAGATGGAAAAAACCTAGGCCTTATATTCCCTGATGCATCAACAGCTTCTTGGAATGAAACCACCATTACCATAACAAGTACGCCGGTTGAGGGAAGTATATACAACCTGAGTTATATGGGTATAAACCTAACTGTTATTGTGAATAACGTCACAGATTCTCAGATGAATGTATCGGTTGAGTTTCAGGGGCAAACCTCGCCAATTGGTTTGATTAACAAAACCGTTAGTTTCAACAGAACCTACGTGCTGCCTCGCGTATACAAAAACATTCCAATGTACCTCGCTAAATCCATTTTAGGCAGCAGCCTTGAGAAATCTGGTTATAGTTTGAATAAACTCTCAGGTGAAACGTTAATCTTTGAGATTTCGGTTAAAAACATATATAAAACGTCTCATGAGAGTTGATTTTTCAACTCTTTTTCCAGTATCTCAAGGAAACGTTCTTCTTCTCCTTTTGGTATAGTTGCTCCTGCAGCTATATCATGTCCTCCTCCTATTCCACCGACCTTTTCAGCCGCTTTTTTAAGGGCTGCTGAAAGATTTAAACCCTTGTTTACCAGTCGTTTTGTTCCTCTTGCTGAGACTTTAATTCTGCCGTCCTCTGTTGCTGCAAAACCTATCATAGGTAAATCTGCCGTGGTTTCCTCCTCATTGAGTAACATACCTGTTATTATCCCAACAATGGTGTCTCTTATTCCTTCGCCGGCATGGAAGTATTGGAGGTATTTTCCTCGAATTATTCCCTCGTCTTTGGCAAACTGTATGCCCTCTATTAGGTTGTGACGATGACTTTTTAAAAGGGACCGCGCCTCCTTTAGAGCCTCCTCTCTATCTTGCATGCAAACCCTTAGACCTACCTCTGGTTTACCATAGCGAGCTGTTGAGTTTAGGAGAGTGGCAAACTCTTTAGCATCATGTAACTCTGTACCCTGATCCTCTTGGGTTAGAATGTATACCTCACCTATAAGGCGTTTTGCCAGTGCATTGCCGAACCCTTTCTGCAGTAACATTTTGGTTATAGCTGAGAGTATTTTTCTTTTCTCCTCCTTGGTTAAATCAATCCATCTCCTCCATCTGTCACCATCCTTGAGTGGTATCCCTAAGTCCACAAGGAAGGATATACAAGCCTCCTCTCTTCCTGTTATCCCTGGAATCAAAGGGTCAGTAGCATATTGAAGTAGTTTGTAGATAGGTCTTGTTTCTCTACCAAAATACTGCACATCCATTTGCCATTCAACGGTTTCTGCTTTTCTTCCATCTTCAAGTATGCTGCGGTTTAAACCAACGAGTCTACGTTGTTTCCTGTCTTGCAGGTCACCGCATGCACCCACTACAGCTAGGGATGCAAGGTCGATGTTGTTTTTGTCAATGGTTTTGGAAACAAGGTATGTTGTACCTGCACCACTTATCTCTATGCTTCCATCCAACCCAAATAAGTGTGGATTCAAGGTGTAAGGTGTACAGTTCTCTGAACTACATTGATGATGATCTGTAACAACATGGTTTAGTTTAGAGATTTCCATGGTGCTTCCCAGATCTGTGAACCATACAAGCTCAGGGTTTTTGTTGAGTAAATCCTCGATTACAAACTCGTCAAGCTGTTTAACAAACTGGATAGAGTAGTTTTTTCCCATTCTTTGAAGTGTTGACGCTGCTATGGAGCCTGCTGCGACTCCATCAGCATCGATGTGTGTAACAATGTGAACATGCTCTGAGTTTATAATGCGGTCTGCTACCTTTTTTACCTGTTTAAACAAGAGTGCACCTCAGCCTATGAATAAGCTGGGACAACTTTAGCTTTTCGCATTGTTTTGAGTATGTAAATTTATATACCAAACCATGGTTTACCCGAAAACATGAGCAGGATAGATTCAAACAATATCACAAACATTGTTGTCGCTGGGAAAAGTGGGGCAGGTAAGCAACCAAGGATAGATGTGTTGAAGGAAGAGTTTAATTTGGAGCAGCTTTCAACTGGTAACATTTTCCGTAAGTATCTTGGTAGATTCAATGAGTACGGTTACAAGGGTGATTTGGATGTTTTTTGGGATGAAAAAAATCAGAGGTTTGTACCAGATGATATCATTGTTGAGAAACTGGGGACAAATGATGAGGATGTTATTCTTGGGTTGAAGGCTAAGTATTTTGTTGACAAGGGTTTGTTTGTCCCTGATTATATAACAAACCAGTTGTTTGAGGCTTATTTTGCTGAGAGGAATTTTCGTAAGCAGATACTTGATGGTTACCCCAGAACCGTTGATCAATCCAAGTTTTTACTGGGGCTTTTGGAGAAACATGATTCAAGGATTGATTTTGTTCTTCTGGTTGATAACTCCGATGAACGAATCATTGAGCGGACTGTTAAAAGAAGGATTTGCCCAAAATGTGGTAGAGTGTACCATCTTGAGTATAAGCCTCCAAGGGATGGACGGTGGTGTGAATGTGGCGCTGAGGTGATTCAGCGATCTGATGATACTGAGGAGAAGATACGTTCAAGGCTTAAAGAGTTTAAGGAGAAGGCTTTGCCTGCTATAAACCATCTGAGAGATCATGGCATTCCTGTTGTTACTGTGCCTGGGCATCTTGAGGAGTTTACTCCTGAGAATGTTAGAAAAAGTGTTATGGGTGCGATTGAGAAACTCTATCAAAAATAGTTTCTAGAAAAAATTGTTTAGGTGGAGGATTTTTACTCCTCCGCCAGTTTCTTGTATTTCTCGTACCTCGCTTTTACATCCTCTTCAAGTTTCTTATGTAGCCTCTTTGCTTCCTCAGGGAATGTGATTGTTAAGGAGTTGTATCTAACCTCTCCCATGATGAAGTCTCTGACAGAGGTTTCTGGTCCTTTGTAGTCCAGCTGGAACGGGTTTTTACCCTCATCTGCAAGTCTTGGATCAAAGCGATAAAGTGGCCAGTATCCGCATTCGACAGCCAGTTTCTGCTCATACTGTGATTTGTCCATCCCTGCCTTTATACCATGGTTTATACAGGGTGCATAAGCTATTATAAGCGAGGGTCCAGGGTAGGATTCTGCCTCTCTGAATGCTTTGAGTAACTGGTTTTTGTTTGCCCCCATCGCCACTGATGCTACGTAAACATAACCATAGCTCATAGCCATTAGTCCAAGATCTTTTTTCTTGGTTTTCTTACCTGATGCTGCGAACTTCGCCACTGACCCTATTGGTGTAGCCTTTGATGCTTGTCCACCCGTGTTAGAGTAAACCTCTGTATCCAGTACCAGTATGTTTATATCCTCACCCATCGCCAGAACATGGTCGAGGCCACCGTAACCTATATCGTATGCCCATCCGTCTCCGCCTATCGCCCAAATCGATTTTTTGGTGAGTAAATCCCTTGACTCCCATATCTCGTTTAGAGTTTTGTCTTTATGGTTTTTCTCAAGCAGCGTTTTTATCCTGTCACCGTGCTCCTTGGATTTTTCGGCATCATCCTTGTTTTCAAGCCAACCCTCAAAGGCTTCTTTTAGCTCACCATTCACCTTGTTTTCCTTCAACGCTTGTTGCACGAGTTCAGCGAGTTTTTTCCTACGTTGAACCACCGCTAGAACCATGCCTAAACCGTATTCTGCATTGTCCTCAAACAGTGAGTTAGCCCAGGCTGGTCCATGACCGTTTTTGTTGGTACAGTAGGGGAATGATGGAGCTGAACCACCCCAGATTGATGAGCAACCTGTTGCGTTGGCTATAATCATACGGTCGCCAAATAATTGAGTTATAAGTTTAACGTATGGTGTTTCCCCGCATCCTGCACATGCTCCAGAGAACTCCATTAAGGGTTGTTGGAATTGTGAGCCTCTTACTGTAAACTTGTTCATGTCTAGTGTGCGAATAGGAATGTTTTTCTCAATGTACTCATGGATTGGCACCTGCGTTGATGTCTGTGTTTCAAGCGGTTTCATAACAAGTGCTTTGCCCTTTGGAGCAGGACATTCCTCTACACATACACCGCAACCTACACAATCCAATGTGCTAACCTGGATTCTGTAATATAAACCCTCAGCACCTTTTCCTACAGCCTTTAACGCCTCAAAACCTTTGGGTGCTTTTTTCATCTCCTCTTCGGTGACAAGCACCGGTCTTATAGCAGCATGCGGACAGACAAAAGCGCATTGGTTGCACTGTGTACATAAATCCTTCTGCCACTCTGGTACATTTATCGCCACTCCTCTCTTCTCATATTTTGTGGTTCCTGTTGGAAACACGCCACCTGGTGGGAAAACGCTAACAGGTAAAGTGTCTCCTTTCATTGCAAGCATAGGCCTCATGACCTTTTTTACAAACTCTGGTTCATCTTCTTTTTCCTCAGATTTTTCTGGTTCAAGCTTAGCCCAAGATGAGGGATACTTGACTTCTTGGATGTTTTCCAAAGCTCTGTCAACCGCTTTCCAGTTCATCTCAACGACGTCTCTGCCCTTTCTACCATAGGTTTTTTCAATCGCATTCTTAAGGTATTTTATGGCTTTGTCCACCTGGATAACGTTTGCGAGTTTGAAGAACACGGTTTGCATAACCATATTAATACGTCCACCGAGTCCCACCTCCTCAGCGATTTTAACAGCGTTGATAACGTAGAATTTAACCTTGTTTTCAGCTATCTTACGTTTCAAAGAGTTAGGTAAATATTTGTCAAGTTCGTTAATATCCCATGGCGCGTTCAAAACGAAGATACCTCCCTTTCTTATACCCTCCAGGAGGTCGTATTTGTTAACATATGCTGGATGATGGCATGCAATGTAGTCTGCCTTGGTTATAAGATATGTTGATTTTATTGGTTTTTTACCAAACCTTAGATGAGACACTGTGACTCCACCAGATTTCCTGGAATCATAGGCGAAGTAACCCTGCACGTAGAGGTCTGTGTTGTCCCCAATGATTTTGATTGCATCCTTGTTTGCCCCAACGGTGCCGTCTCCACCTATACCCCAGAACTTGCATTGCACTAAACCTTCTGGGGAGGTGTCCAGTGGTTCATCAACCGGTAGAGAAGTGAATGTTACGTCATCTATTATGCCCACTGTGAAATGGTTCTTCGGTTCCTTTTGTTTTAGGTTGTCAAAAACGGCTTTAACCATAGCGGGTGTAAACTCCTTTGATCCCATACCGTAGCGACCCCCCACTATGATCATGTCCTTATGCATGTTTTGATAAACTGAGGAGACATCGAGGTAGAGTGGTTCACCGAAGGCACCGTTTTCCTTTGTTCTATCCAGAACCGCTATTTTCTTCACAGTTTTTGGAACAGCTTCAAGGAAATATTTAGGTGAGAACGGCCTGAAAAGTCTAACCTTTACAAGACCTACTTTTTCTCCCCTTTTGTTGAGATGCTCAACCGTTTCCTCAGCCGCCTCTGCACCAGAACCCATCATAACGATAACATGTTCTGCATCAGGTGCACCAACGTAGTCAAACAGATGGTATTCCCTACCTGTTAGTTTACTCACCTTCTCCATTTCCTCAGCAACAATGTCTGGAACAGCCTGATAAAACTTGTTTGCAGCCTCATTAACCTGGAAGTAAATGTCAGGGTTCTGAGCACTCCCTTTGAGTACTGGATGCTCTGGGTTTAAAGCCCGTTCCCTATGTCTTTTTATGCCCTTCCAGTCAACCAGCGGCGGTATGTCATCGTAGTCTATCATCTGAATCTTTTGAATCTCATGGGATGTACGGAATCCATCGAAGAAATGCAGGAATGGTACACTTGCTCGTATTGTTGAGAGGTGCGCTACAAGCGCTAAATCCATCGCCTCTTGAACTGAACCTGAGGCGAGCATAGCGAAACCTGTAGCACGAGCTGCCATAACATCTTGGTGATCACCAAATATAGATAACGCCTGCCCTGCTATAGCTCGAGCTGCTACATGGAAAACAGATGGCATAAGCTCTCCTGCTATTT
>JAGGZU010000086.1 GCA_021161865.1 Thermoplasmata archaeon | reverse complement strand
TAAAAGAATACGAAACAGCTCTTGAAGAAATAAAGATCACAGCGGCAGACAACCTCACAGATGTGAAAGTAAACATTGAAAAACTAACAGAAAAACCACATGATGTAACAAAACCATCAGAAAAAGTGTACGCCTATATTTCTATAGAAACCAATGCTGAATCGGATGATATCTCCTCAATAATAATCACGTTCAAGGTTGAGAAATCATGGATTGAAGAAAACAACATAGACAAAGAAACAATCGTACTTCTCAGATACCACAACAACGAATGGCAAAAACTTACAACCACATTCAAAAGCGAAGATGATAAAAATGTGTACTATGAAGCAGAGGTTCCTGGTTTATCAACGTTCGCTATTGTTGGAAACACATTAACAACCAAACCTTCAACAGAAGAACCGTTGACAACAATATACTTTACCCAACCATTGATAATATACGTCATAATCATGGGTGCTGTAGCCATCTCACTTGCAACAGTTTTCCTCCTATACTACAAGAGACACAGCTGAAACTACAACAATCCTATTCTTTTTCTTTTAACCCCTTATCGAGAGAGCGACCACAGACCTTATCCACAAACTGGAACTTGATATAGCACCATCATCCACAAAAGCAACTCGCAAGGGTCCACCTGTTGACTCACCTAACAACTCACCATTCTCTTTATAAGCTATAATCATAGTTAAACTACCTACACCTGTTTCATTTCCGCTCTCATTATACACCGCTACATACCCTTTAACCTCATCATAGGTATAATTGATCGTGTACCCATCACTCGCAATCGCTTCCATTATGAAGTTCTCCGGCAGATTAGGAACATCCTTTAATAGCATAGATATTCTAACCCCTGTGTAGTTGTTTGGACCAACTATTGTTCCACTCTTTTTGATGTATCTCCCGGAGCCAGTGAAACTATCCATCTTCATAAGCTCATCTAATGTATAGTTAAATGATTCATTCCCATAGGTTAAGGTTAAAACAACCTTTTCCTCACCGCCACCCTGAGAGGCGTTTTGAGCAACGTTTCCCTCATGAGGGAGACTTACATAAATGAGTGTAGCTACAGATATTACAATAACCACAGCCATGACCACGGCAACAAGCCTGCTATTATCCTCACCCTTTTTCCTAGACATTGTATGCTGTAATGAAATAGCGATGATTTAAAAATTACTAAAAAACCTCGGTTTAGCAGACAAAACAAAAATAATAATATTTAAAAGATAATAAAGTGATTGCGGATACTGGAGAAACAAACAAAATGGACAAACAGCAGAACAAAAACATAATCAAAAAACTGGTAAACACATGGGGGCGAGAAGCCATAATCCTGAGGTATGCATATAGATGGCAGTATATTGAAACCAGTGATAGTAGAGCATCGGCCGTGGTCATGTATAACCCAGACATCAAAAATTCCTCAGAAAAAACCATTTTATTTGGTTTCATCCGATTTCCAAAGGATATAGACATAGTCAGAAAACTCTTCCAATCAGTTGAGGAAGAAGCAAAAAAAATGAAAGGAACCCAAATAATAGGGCCACTCAACTACAGCACCTGGTTTAGCTATAGATGGACCACACAGAACTTAGATAAAAACATAAAAGCATGGCCGGAGCCAAAAAACCCAAGATATATGCCTGAGACAGCAAAAAAAATCGGTTTCTCAGAGTGCATAAGATACTTCAGTTCAATGATCAAAGCAGGAAAGGGCAATGAATCATATGAAAGAACATACAAAAAAACCATATCTAAAGGTTACAACTTTAAAAGATACCGTAAAAAAATAAGTCAATACCTGATTCTAAGAACACTATACGATATCGCGAAAGAAGCTTTCACTGAAAAACCACTATATTCACCCATATCTTACAAAATCTTTAAGAGGATATATCTAAACGCTTTCAAAAAACTCAACTCAACCGTTGACCTCTGTCTTTACAAGAACAAACCAGTTGGTTTTTCATTCAGCTACGAAAACCCATACGGCAAAAACATATTGATATGGAAAACCGTGGCCTTAAAAAAAGAGTTTCAGGGTAAGGGAATCGGATCCGCCTTTAGATACCTGACACACCAATATGCCGTAGAGGAGAACAAATCCTCGGTGATACAACTCCTAATGCACACTGAAAGTAAAAGCAAAAACCTGATAACCGATGGAAGAGTGATAAGAGAATACGCCCTCTTCTGCAAAAAACTAGAATAAAATTCTTTTCAATGCGTCATAATCAACCTTCGTGTGATGTCTCCTATCAAGCGGAATCTTCTTAACGTACACAATCTTCATCTCAGGAAAACCCTTTGATTTACAGATTGAATTTATTTTTTTATCAAGCTCCAACTTGTTCACCCCTTTTTTTGTTTCCACAACTAAAAAAGGTTTTCCATCACCACGATCATCACCTGCCACAAAAGCGGTTTTTTCCACCTCATCCAACTCATCAAAAACATACTCAACCATCAAAGAGGAAAGGATTTTGTTGTCCAACACAACAATGTTTTTCAACCTTCCAGTCAACCAAACCCTACCATACTCATCCAGATAACCAAGGTCACCGGTTCTGTGCCACACTTTACCATCATCAACAATCTTATTCTGCTTAAACAAATCGCCCTTATCACCATAATACCCCGATGCCACCTGCGGTCCAGAGACTACGATCTCCCCTACCTCGCCCTGCTTTAAGGTCACTCTTTCCAGATTCTCAGGAGAAACCAATCCATTAACTGGCTTAATCACCCTAACATGGATATCAGGATGTTTCATTCCAACACACAATCCCCTACCCTCCTCCACTATCTTACTTTTCGACAACTCAAGCTCATCCATGGATACCCAAGAGATAGGAAAAGCCTCTGCAGATCCATACAAGAGAAACCTCTTAGCGTTAGGTACAACCCTCTTTAAAGAAAAAACTAAATCAAAAGGCAAAGGACCACCACCCGTGTAAACAAAACGTAAACCATCCAAAATAATGTCTTCCTTCTCACAATAGTCTACTATTTTCCGCCAGAAAAAAGGAGAACCGGATGCAGAGGTTACACCTAAATCTTCTATCTCCCTAACAACCGTATCAGGATCCACACCATTCATTCTACCATATGAGACGGGAGGTAACACCCCAGTTGCCCCCATTAAAATATCAAAAAAAATGTTTAAAGGATACGTTGTTAAATCTACATCATCATCCATAATCTTAAAAAAGGAATAGGTGGCTTTGAGTAAATTGCCCATATAGGCATAGCTTCTCTCCACACCCTTGGGTTCCCCCGTACTACCGGTTGTAAATCTCACAAACAACAGAGAGTTTGGGTCATAGTTTACATCACTGAAATAGCTGTAGCTTTCAGACTGCAAACCTTCAACACCATCCAAACCTGTTTTTTTGATGGAAACATAGACCGGTATACTTCTCAACGTTTTAGAATACATTCTAAGGAAACCAGCTTTTTTAATTCCAACAAAACCCTTTGGTTTACTCAACGTACATACTGATTCAATGTTCTTCAAACCCATCCATGGGTCAAAAAACACGATTACAGCACCAAGTTTAACAAGAGCAAAGATAGTTACATACAGCATGGGGGAAAAAGGCACAAGTACAACCACCTTGTCTCCTTTTTTAATCCCCTTTTTCTTTAGATGCCCTGCGAAAAAACTTGAATAAACATCCAACTCTCCGTATGTAACATGCCCATACCCAACATCCTTCCCAGACACTTTCTTTACAAAAACTAACGCCTTTTTATCAGGAAACCTTCTAAGGTTGTCTCTCATCCTTTCTACAACATCAAAACTTTCATCATCCATAACATCACTTGTTTAGCTCACCCAACAAAGTATTGCAATCTAAATCCAATCGTTCACACAAAACCTTCAAAGAATAACCAGGTTTCCTGATAGAAGACTCTTCAGTCTCCACCAACTTCAAAGCCTCCTCCCGTGAGATCCTTCCCTGTCTAACGGCAACACTCAACTCAGGTCTGAGAATCGTGTAACCAAACATTTTATACCTTATATACTCCACTGCATCATGAATAAGACAATCCGAATGAGACGAACTTTCATCTTCTGATGGTTTCCAAATGGTGTTCTCTCCAAGAAACTTCTTAATAAAATCTTCATTGTAATCATGATAAATGAAATAACCGAGGAACTCAGGTATCATATCTGAACCTAACACCTCAAAAAAATCTGGAAAAAACACCTTAATCATCTCATCCATCAACCCACTTTTTTCCTTAGAACCCCCAGACAACAAACCAGTTAATCTCTCAACAACCGACATAAGAGTCTGTAGATTCCTTTTTTCATCAAACTCAAGGAGATTACTCTCAACAAATGGAACAGCAGGGTCGCTACTCTCTGGGGCAAACTCCCTAAATATCTGAGCAGGTGTTCTACCATGAACCACCAAAGGAATGTTTCTTTCAAATGCAAACTTAAAAGAGGTACCGTATGCACCTACTGAACAACCCTTACATGGTATACCAAAAACCTTCATCATGTATCTATACAGTTTTTTATGAAACTCCCAATCTGGTTTATAAAAAAAATGATCAACACCAAAGCTTGAAACCATGTTGTTTATATTTTCCAACGCATAGTCGCTGAGAAAACCATTGTCGAATGTATAGGTGAGGACTCTAAGCTTATACCGGTTCTTAAGCATGTACAAAACATAGGAACTGTCCTTTCCCCCGCTTATTCCAAGAAGGCAATCGTACTCATACAACCTTTTTATCCGCTCAATCCTTTTAACAAACGACTTCCTTAAAAAATCCCTGTTCTCTATCCGACTAGCGTACTTTTCATAATGCCGACAAAAATTGCATACCCCTGTATCATCAAATCTTATGTTAGGAAAAACACTGTTCAACAAACACATCTTACATGTTACCATACAGATCACTCCTTATCAGGGTGGAGATAAACCAAACCTTTCCCAGCATCCATCTTAATAACCTGGCCATCCTTCACCTTCCTAATCAAATCCTTTACACCAACAATCGTTGGTAACCCCAACTCCCTGGCGACAATAGCTGAATGAGAAAGCACACTGCCCCGCTCTATAAGTAAACCGCTGGCAGAGGGGTACAATGGCACCCACCCAGGATCGGTCTTCTCAGCCACAAGTATCTCACCATTGAGCCGTACATCATCCTTTGGTGAAAGTATAACTCTCACCCGGTTCTTAACCACACCGGGGAAGCAGCTAATACCCTTCAAAACATCTGTTTCATCCATCCCCTTTTCATCATTTGAGTATAAATCGCCTAAATCCTGTGCATTAACAACCCCGTATGTGACGAAACGTTCAGGAAGCTTCTCTTTCTCAAAACGCTTATATTCCTCCTTACGAACCTTGATTAAACTCTTTAAATCAAGTAAAGTGCCGGTGCCTTTAATATAATCAAACACCTCGTCTAACTCAAGATAAAAAATATCATCAGGGTTCTCTATCACATTCATCTCAGCAAAACTCTTTCCGATAGCTACAAACGCTTCTCTCACCAAACCAAAAATTTTTGTACGACAAAGACGGAGATTCTCTCTGTATCTAACACATTTCCTTGCATTTCTGAGAGCCCAATAAAAAACCAACTTCTTTAGAAACCTCCATTTCAGTTTCTGCCTAACAAAATCTTCAGCCATTCTTCTTTTCTCAATCTCACTCTCGTTAATCTTATCCAAATCTATGTTTTCAAGATTAATGTAATTCTTTATAATTTTAACAATAAAGGAGGGATCATCCTTTAGATTTTTCTCCTCTAACTTAAGCTCATTCATGCAACGGAAACCATACTCCTCTATGTACTCAGAGAGTTTATCTCTGAAACCAAAAAATCTTGAGTCACTCCATAGTTCCTCTAAAACCTTTTCTTCAGAGTTGTTTACAAAAAGATCTAGCAAATCATTATTTTCTTTCACATACTTAGCTAGCATCAAAAGATGTTTCGTTGGTTTAGTACTCTCCATATCCTTCTCTCCACAGAAAAGATTGTTTTGAAGAGAACCATCGGCATCCAAACCATACTTCACTGTTAAACTCTTCACCAACCCATAAAAAAACATGGCGAAATAGTCGTTTGTACCCTCAACCCTCCAATCCCTTAACAAATCAACATGCGATTTATTAAAGAAAACCATGATATCCCAGGGCTTCATACTCTCCACATCAATCCCAGCCAACCTCCGATAATGTCTTGTGAAATTCCTTTGAAACCTCTCTACGTCTCCATCCAGCATGAGATAATTTTTAACCAAACCATAAACCAGGTGAAGAATCCCAAAAATCTCCTTTACCCCATTTTTTGACAACAGAGAGGTTTTCTCTTTTCTATAATTGTAACTCTCCTTGACACCCATCATCTGTTCCATGTATCTTCTGTTTTGTTTAAACCCCGGAAAAAAAGAAACGAACTGATACCATCTCATCAAATTATAATAAACCCTGCCATGTATCAAACCTATCATGTTGTCAAAAAGGTCGCTGTTTTCCTCAATAACCCTTGATGGTACTCCCATCGCCTCAGCGGTTTGACGAAACACATTAGACCATGCCATCCTTGCAAATGAAAAAGTCAAAGGTTTAGTGACTCCAGGAAAACTCTCTATAATGTTTGAGTTATCCCATATTATTTTAAAATCTGTTTCTCCCTTTTCATTAGGAAGAGTCGTTACAGGGCGCGTTTGAAGAATATATACCCTGCCGTGATATAGTGTCCATTCAATATCCTGTGGTTTCCCATACAGCTTCTCAATACTCTTACCAATCTCTGAGAGTCTCTTAACCATGGAGGCATCTAAGCTGGGTTTACTCTGCTTTTCCTTCTCCACAGGAACCACAACCGTTTCCTCACCCTTCTCTTCATTAAAAACAACCTTCTGTTTTTTCTCAACCAGTTCCTGTGAAAACGAACCATCTTCTTTGTTCACACGAAAAACATCAGTGTTCAACTCACCAGAGACAATACCCTCTCCCAGTCCATAGGTTGAGTTTATAAAAATCTCATTGCTGTCATAGCTGACTGGGTTTACAGTAAACATCACACCTGAAATCTCTCCAGGCATCATCTTCTGCACTACAACAGCAACCTCTATCTTAGAAAGAGGAAGATTTGACAGATAACGATAGGTTAACGCTCTTTCAGAGAACGCAGACGCCCAACATTTTTTCACAGATGAAATAAAACTTTTTTCTTCTGAAATAAAAAGAAAGGAATCCATCTGTCCAGCAAAAGAGGTTTTCACCTCATCCTCACCCACAGCCGAGGAACGTACAGCAATATACTCAACATCACTTCTAAATTTTCTAAAGGCAGATAAAATATCCTTATAATCCTTACTAGGAATCTCTTTTTCAAGGAACAACTTTTTAATGGCTTCACTTCCTTCAGCCACAGAACCCTGATTTTTAAAATCAATGTTGTTGATGATACTGCTTATCTTCTCCTTTAAACCGTTTTCTTCAACAAACCTATTATAAACATCGGTGCTTATGACAAACCATCTCGGTACATTAAAACCATTTTTTGATAAAACATAAAGATTCTTTGCCTTCCCTCCAACCTTAGAAAACACCTTTTCGTTAACATCATCTAACCACAATACACCCGTCATATCCACACCTTAAACACAAACTGTTTCGATAAAAAGACAGAGGCGGCAAACAACAAAAGAGTAACCAGCATAAACAGGGAGTAAGTAAGATTCACAGCCCTATAATCAAGATGTTTTTCTCTATTCAAATAAAAGATTATTAAAATAAACACGCATGATGCAAACAAAAGCTCAACCATATAAAACAGGGGATTCACTGGAACAGATGCAAGAACAAAAACTGATAACCCTGATGTGAGAAGAAGCAAAGAAACAGTCAATGTAAAAAACTTTTTTCTACCAAAAAGATAAACATATGAACGCTTAAAATCTGAGTCATTCTCTCCTTTGATTTTACGTGTAAACTCAAATAAAGTAAATACCAAAAAGATGGTTAAAATGAAACATAGATAAGACAAGTTGACTGTAGAAACCGTTGAATGATATACAACATACACGAAGAAACCCATTAAAATCACAATTATTTGATGGGAAAAGTTGTAGAGTAAAACACTTCTTTCATGCCAGTTTTTAATAAAAAATTCAAGGTACATGAGAACAGAATAAAGCAGCATAACCATGTAAAATAAAACGGTTTGAAAACCTAAAAGCAGGGAAAAAACCAGTTCAAAACCAATGACCACTATAGAAACATGTTTTAGTTGATTCACTGTAATCTGTTTTCTGGAGAGCAACCTATCTGGAAAAAGAGAAGCATCCCTTTTATAATCCTTCAGATCATCAAACAGCCTCAAATGAAAAAACATCAAAAAAACCACCAAAAAACCAAAGAATGTTCTAAAAGAAAAAACAACCTCTTTTTCTTCTACACCGGCAAATAAATACATGGCAAAATAAAACAACAAAACAAGGGGTAGATACAATGTTAAAGGAAACCGTTCATTTAAATATTCAACAAAGACCTTTAACACAAACTACACCCCCTGCTTCTCAACCATGTTGTTGGAAAAAACCGTTAACGCCTTAGGAATCACCTCCACAGAGAAACGCAAGGTTTTTTCATACATCTCTCCATCTATCATAAGATCCTTCCAAGTTGACAGTTTTATCTCAATCTTTTTTGCCCTACCAACATACCTATGTTTGTTAAAATGGTATCTCCCAAAAAAAGTATCTAATAGACACAAAGTTGCCTCCACCGATGATGTCCCAGTATGAAACATCACATAATCAACATAGCCATCCGTGTCTTTTACATTCTCAGCCACAGTAAATGGTCCTATCTTACCCTGATTCAACATTATAAGAGTAGTTGCATCCGGGATAGATTTCAAACGGTTATCAACACCAAGTTCAACATCAAAGGGGTCTATTTTAAATGTAGCAAACACTCCACCCAAAGGGTAACACCATTTTGGTCCCAGTTTCCTAAACACGTAGGTGGCGTGTTTCAACGCATCAGCAATGTATCCCACGCCAATGATACAATGAGAGTAAACCGTTTTTTTCTCCCCATCTTTGGTTAAATAACTTACTTTTACTAAATCCACCTTTTCTAATGAGTTTCTTTTTATGGAAGATATTGTGTCGTCGATGGAGAAAAGATTATGATGAGATGCGAGCATGTTTCCACTTCCAGACGGTACTATCGCGATACGTTTCTCCTTTCTATCAACTATTGATTGAACAACCCCGTGTATCAAACCGTCTCCACCAATAACAACAAACATATCATAGTCATCTATAATTCTTTTAAATAACTCCAAAAAATTATCCTTTGAATAGGTATAGTACGTATCAAAAACGAAACCCTCCTTCGTCAGTTTTTTTAGATAAATCTTTGCCTTTTTGATTGTTGAACCATTCTGTGAATTAGGGTTTATTAAGACACAAAAATCCTTCAATTAAACGCCTCCCTGTGTTTGATGATTTCTCCAACCTCGAAGTTTCCGTAGAGAAACGCCCTGTCTCTTTCTAGTAGTTGACTAGCGAGTTTTTTATGAGATTTTATGAAATCTAAATCCTTTGGTATGTTCCTCGTTATGAGGGTGTTGAAGTAACAAAACCTTGAACCATGTCTTCCAACCCTCCCTAATTCTTTTAACGTCTCCTTGAACTCATCTATGTTAACCCAGTCAAGGGCGTTTGAAAGATTAAATTTGGTGAAGGAATCAGCAGGTAGCTCCTTCAGGGCGTTTTGAAGCGAAACGGTTTTTATATCCACTCTGTCAACTCTTTCCTTTAACAATGGAAAACTTTCTTTTTTGAGGTAGGGTGGATAGTAGTCTTCGTTTAAATACCGGCCTGCTATCGCCATGGATGCAAAGGGGTTGCCTTTTGCGGGAATGTTAAACACAGCTTTTTCAACTCTCTCCCTGAATCTAACATGGTAGGAGTTGTTTGTTACTTGATTGAAGATAAACCTGTCCTTTATCATCAGCATAACCGGTTTGCTGTATATCACGTTAAAAAAGCTGCGCCAGATGAAACCATCAATGTTTCTTTTAAAATAATCTATCTGTTCCTCTGTACTTTCGAATCCAAGTATTTTTTCGATTTCTTTTCCTTTAAAAAACCTTAGAATTTTACCGATTGTTTGGATATACCTCTCTTGCCTGCCATTATATGTGATCCCTTTTTCTATTAATTTTATGTTTCTATCCCAAAAAAACCTGGCATCCTTTCCAAGATATCTTCTTATGGAGTTGTAGATTTCCCTTCTTCTCTTCGACGGTATGATGCCAAGTAGTTCGATGAACTCATGATACTCCAGGTTTTTTATTGCTTCAATCTTTAGCTCCAGCAGATGGTTTTGATTGGGGTTAACATCTATGGAAAGCACCTTTCTTGGGTTGTTAAGAAGGAGATTTAATACGTTACAGCCTGCGGAGGTTATTGACAGCAAGGCATCGTTTTTTTCGACTTTGAGAGCTTTCTGTATTATGTTGTAGTCCTCCCAACATGTGCTGTACGCTATTTTTCTGAAAAAGGGACGTGAGATGAAGGAGTCATTTGCCATAGTAAAAATTAACATATTTAAATAAATATAAAAATATTTCTTATTTAAATATTTGGTT
>JAGGZU010000010.1 GCA_021161865.1 Thermoplasmata archaeon | reverse complement strand
TCGGTGGAGGTGTCTCTGTGCAGATAAAGGAGGTTGATGAGATACCGACCTATGGTGCCGTTCTTCCACCTCTTGTGGTGTCAAGGGTTAAAAAAACCTCGTAGTTATCAATGAGCAGAGCATTTTGGACAAGCAAAGATCTCCATTTTTCTTAACCTTCCTTATACTCCTTTTGAGATAAGTGTTTTTTACCATAAAGCTGTTTTTGACAAAAAAAGATTATCAAACTTATAGGAACCCTAAAGCCTCTTCTATTCTTCCCATTTCTATACCTGTTGTGAGTGTCCCAACTATTGCACCATGTGAGTTAGCGAGTAAACCGCTGCCTATCAACGGTACACCATGGTTAACTGTGCCAACCATTACATCCACATCAAAGAGGGACTCTAACAGTTCTCTTTCCTTTTCCTCAATCTTTGGGTGACAGAGCAAACCCTTATTGGTTACCGCAGCAGCCATGCCAACAGTTTTCAGCCCAGCTATGGTACCGGTTTTCACCGGTACACCAAACACTTTCTCCATCTGCTTTATGTTGTATCGTCTAATCTCAGGGTGAACCAAAGCACCCTTGTCGTTCACAAGTATGTTGTTTCCAGCAGCGTTGTGTTTATCCTGCATAACAAAAACAGACAACCCCTCGTTTTTTATCTGCTCAATGGTTTCCTCATCGGTTTCACTGGTTATCACAGCACCATGAGAGTTCAATGCTAGGAGTGAGCCTATGATTGAGCTTGTTGAGATACTTATCTCCACTATTTTAGCATTCAATGTTTTGGCAACCCTTTTTTTTACACTTTTAAGAAGGTTTTTCCTCAGAAAAATAACATCATCGTTTGCTTTTCCAAATATCCCTATGTGTGGGTTTCTGTCGAAATCCAACTGTTCAAACATGGTTTAGGTCACTTCTTTTCCGTCTTTACCGCCTTTTTACTGGAAGGTTTTTCCTCGGAAGTTTTTTCTTTTTTTACTTCTGTTTTCTTTTTTGAAGAAGCCTTTGTTTTTTCAGCAGGTTTTTCTTCTTTCACTTCAATTTTTTCTTCAGCGGTTTCTTCTGTTGGCTCCTCAGTAACCTTTTTTTCTTCCTCAGATGGTTTTTCTTCAGCCCCCTCTTCCTTCTTCTCTTCACCTTCCTCAGTGGTTTCTTCCTCAGCGGCTCCTTCCTCAGCCTCCTCTTCTTCCTCACGTTTCAGAATCGGCTCTTTGGATTCCTTAATTGTTTTCAGCTCCTCTCTGAAGGATTTAAACTCTATTTCAGGTAAAGACACCTCGACTACTCCATCATCAAATTTAACAGCTCGAACCCGTAATTTACTTGGTATCTTGTATTTACCTTTACCCCATACTGCATGGTTCACTGATTCATCTATCCATATATCCTTGCTCTCCACCTTCATATGTTTTGAGAGGAACCTTCTTACCTCTCTCATTGCACGAGGTGCTGCCTCAGATATGGGGCCATGTTTGACTCTACTGAATGGTACAACATATATCCTCTCAACTTCTTTCTCTGCCATAGTCTCACTTCTTCAGATTGTTTCTTCTCCAGTTTCTTGTTTTAGGGTGACGTGTGAATCTTCTGCTGGTTTTCATCATTATCCACGCCGGTACTCTTCTGTTGCTTTTCGTTGCTTTTCTCAACCTTAGTTTTTTTGCAAACGGTTTGTTTTTTGCCATTTACAACCCACTTCTCCTTATCCTTATGTCTTTTTTACGTTGCGCAAGTTGCGCAAGTAATTCTTTAAGCTGTTGATCCGTTATCTTCTGCTGAATCTTTCCACTTTGCGCCAACATTATGAGTTGGTTTTCTATCGCCTCTGCGTACTCTGAACGTGCCATTCTTATACGAGCGAGACGTGACCTTGCCTCAGAGGTTAGGATTAGGCTCAGCAGTTTTTTTCTCTCTTCATCTATCTTCTCTTTTTCCTCTTCCTGCTGTTCCATCGCCTGTTGGTAGGCAAGCTGTCTCTGGAGTTCCTCCAGTTTTTTCTTCTTGAGAGCATCAAGTTCATCATCCATGAAACAAGACCCTTCAGTATTTTTTCAGTTCAGGGTAATCATTTATGAACTCCTGTTTAACCTCATAAGCTGTGTTGTCAAGCAGTGATTGGCCCTTTGGAGTCAACACACGACCTCTTCCTCTGATCTTTGTAACTAATCCTGCATCTTCAAGCTGCTGAAGCACCGTTCTCGTTATTGAGCCGCTTCCCTTCACTGCACGATACGGTTTAGATCCACGGTCACGTTTTCCCCCATACTCTGCTCTCAACCTTTCCACACCTATACGTTTCTTTATGTATATCTTTCTGAGCACTGAGGCACAACGTATATGCCACCAGTCTCTGTTAAGCGGAGGGTTTTCAGTATGTATCCCTGTGCGAACATAGGTGCTCCACTCTGGAGGCGTTAGTTTCTTGTCCTCTTTAAGTTTCTCCGCGAGCTTACGAATAAGCGCATCAGCTGGTACATCATATGCTGTTGTCATGGTTTCTTATTCTCCCTATATTAGATGGAGTAGATAAAGGGTAATTACCATTAGTTATTTAAGGATAGCGGAAGGTTTTTCCCGTAGAGGTATCCTACGATGATGGTCACAGTACATGCATGATATAACTATTTTTCCCCTGCTAACACGTACTCTACCTGTTACGCCAGGCAGCAGGAAACGATGACATTTTTTACACACCAGGTATTTATACTCCCTTGGCAAAGGTATAAGGTATTTCATACCTATCCTTCTGGCAAGTTGCACGTACCTATCTGCACGGTCAAACCTGTGTTTTTTCGCTTCTTTTTCAGCTAAATGAAAAAGGAGGTCTATACGTTGTCTTGCTACCCTTCGTTGAAAAGTTTTTTCCTTCAACGTTCTTCGTCGAACCATTGTTACCTAGGATTGCTTAAAAGAAGGGTGAATAAAAGGTTTTACATCGACCTAAGCCTTCTAATTCGCTCATCGATAGGTGGATGCGTCGACCAAATAGAGTCCCTGAGGGATCTTTTAAAAGGGTTTTCGATGTATAAGGGTGCAACCATCTTTGAACCCTTTGGGTCATCAGGTATGTCGGCCTTTATCTTTTCAAGAGCCCTTGCAAGCCCTTCAGGGTTCCTGGTAAGGTATGCTCCGTTTGCATCAGCAAGATACTCCCTTCTCCTTGAAATTGCAAGGTATGTTAGTCTTGCAAAAATCGGTGCAAGTACTATGAATATTATCGCCACAATAAACAGTATCACGTTACCGTTGCCTCTTCTTTCTCGTCCCCCTCCGCCCCAGAACAATGAACGAAGAACAATCTCAGATATAAGAGCTATAGCACCAACCACACCCACGGTTACAGTGGCAAGAAGGATATCACGGTTCTGAATGTGACTCATCTCATGAGCAATAACACCCTCAAGTTCCTCAGTGTTTAGTTTCTGTAACGCTCCTGTGGTGACACATATCACAGCATCCTCAGGTTTTTTTCCGGTTGCAAAAGCATTGATGTCACTTGACTCCTGAACATAAACCTTCGGCATCGGTAAACCAGCGGCGATAGCCATCTCCTCAACCTTGTAAATCAAAAGTTTTTCTTCTCTTTTATTAGGGTTTGCTGGTCTTGCTTTTGCAGCAGCGAGAACACTCTGAACGGAGAACGAGTATGTTAAAGCTATGTAAAGAAGAGAAAGAGGCAAACCGATTGCTGTTGAAAACACTGGTGGAAAACCCAATACAAGCCCTATTGAGAAGATCACTGCAAAAAGTAGGAGAAGCATCAGCATGCAGATTATGAGTGTGTTTCGTTTGTTTCTACGGATATGATCCTCAACAAGCAGTTTCCTCTCCATAGTACCATGTCAAGGCTTTTTTAGAATGAAACCTTCGGAACCTCTTTTGCTTCTTCAGGTATTTGAAGCATCTCTTTCTCTTTTTTACCCATCATTTTTGCGAAGAACACTCCGGGGAATGTTTCTATGGTGTTGTTGAACACCAAAACACTGTCGTTGTAATGCTGCCGTGCATAAGCTATTTTATCTTCAGTATGTGTTAGTTGATCTTGAAGCTGCAGAAAGTTTTCGTTCGCTTTAAGGTTAGGGTAGTTTTCTGCTACAGCAAAAAGTGTTTTAAGTGCACCGGTGAGCATGTTGTTTGCTTCCATGTTCTCATGAGGAGTTTTTGCGTTGAGAAGCGCAGCTCTTGCTTTGGTAACGTTTTCAAGTACCTCACGTTCATGTTTCATGTAACCTTTCACGGTTTCCATGAGGTTTGGTATCAAATCTGCTCTCCTTTTAAGCTGTACATCAATCTGAGCCCAAGAGTTTTCTATCCTGTTTTCTAGTCGGATTATTTTGTTGTAGTAGTATACCGGTATCGCCAGCAGAATAATCAGTATAATAATCGCTAGAATCCACAACCATATCATGGTCCCACCTCTCTATTCTCCTTAAACCCTTTTGGGTTTCTCTTGTTAAGGTAACATCGTTTTTTATATAAAGGTTACCGTTTCTGTATCCTATATTCATTGGCATGGTAAGAATGCTGAAAAAAATAGAAAGTTGAAAAAAAGTTAGATGATTTCGTAGACAACGGTGGAGGTTGCTGAAACCTTTACATCACTGGGTTGAAGGTTTGTTTCAGCTGCCGTGGAGTAGTCGTTCAAGATGTCTCTACCCTTTAAAGTATATGGGTTGTAGTCGTAGCCGAAGGATATGGAGACTAGGTCACCAAGTTTTTTTCCAAGTGCAGACAAAACCACCCTGGCTTTGTGCCTTGCATCAACAGCGGCATCAGCCATAACCTGCGCCTTGTACTCTTTGAGTCTCTCATTTGAAAGCCCAAAGTTTACTCTGTCAACAAGTGCACCGTTTTTAACTGAGACATCGATTATTTTACCGGCTTTTGTGAGATCCTTTGTGATAACCTTAACTGTTGTTGATGCCAGGTAGCCTTTGAACACCCTGATACCATGTTCCCAATCATACTGAGGGTTTATACTGTAGCTTATGGTTTCAATTTTGTCAACACCAAGGTTTTCAATAGCCTTCATCACCTTGTTGTTTATTGAAGCCAGGTTGTTTCTTGCTACTTCCGCGGAGGTGTCTCTTACCTCTATTCTTAACCAAACCATGAGCTGATCAGGTTTACATGTGATCTCCGCGTAACCCTGTGTTGTTATAACCCTGCCGAGGTTGTTTCCCTCAGTGTCTACTGTTACTCCAGTGTTTGATGGCGCAAAGGTGGATGCTCCCATCATTGCACTTGCTGTTACAACAAAGGCGATCAGCAGCATCTTCCAACCAGTTTTTCCCAGTATTCCATCTATTTTTCCATTTTCACCAATCATTTTTTTCACCAAAAATTATATTATCAAACGAATTATTTAAGTGGCTGGATTATGTTTGGAAAAAACCAAACGACATAGGGCATCGTACAACTTATTCATCAGTATATTTATCTCCTAATTGTAGTAATGCAGTTTGGTTGCACTGCCCAAGTCATCAACGTTAGAAACATTAACAAAAAAATTTCCTTCTATCAATTAACATCAAAACCGGCGTCTAAGCTGTCTTAGTCTTTTTTTCCTGCGGTTTTCAAGTTCTTCTTTTATTTTTTTCTGCCTTAGAAACTCGATTTTTGATTTAGTACCGCTGTGTCTTTTTTACTTATCTTTGGTTGAGTGTGGAAGTATTTTCTGTTGAGTGGAGGTATAGATCTTTTTCTCATGCTCCTTGTTCAATATCGTGTTTTTGTTTTATAAAAACTGTGACCAACACTTTTATCTACAAATATGGTATGTAAATTAGTAGATGCGTCTTTGAGAGGAGAAAAAAGATGGTTTATAAGAGAGTGTTCACGTTGTTTTTCTGTGTAGTGCTCCTATTGGTTTTATTTAGTGGTTGTGTTAATGAGAAAACTAGGTATGAGGCGTTACCTGATGATGCGGTTAAGGTTACACCAGAGAATGATGTTTTTCCACCGGTGCTTCACTCCCGTGAGTGGATGCAGCCTGTGCCGATGAGTGGTCCTATTAATACAGCTGGGGCAGAAGACTCTCCTTTTGTGACACCTGATGGCAGCAGGTTTTTCTTTTTCTTTACACCAGATGTTGATGTACCACCGGAGGAGCAGCTTATGGATGGTGTAACGGGGATATGGTGGAGTAAGAATGTTGATGGGGTGTGGAGTGAACCAGAGAGAGTTGTTTTAAGTAGACTTCCTGCTCTTGATGGTGCACCCTTTGTTCAAGGTAACATTTTGTGGTTTGCCTCTGCGAGGGTTGGCAACTATGGTGACATAGATTTTTACACAGCCGAGTACAGAAATGGTGGATGGAGGGATTGGGAGAACGCGGGGAAACAGTTGAATCAGGATTATGATGTCGGTGAACTACATATCACCGGTGACGGTGGAACCATGTACTGCGGTAAAACCTCTGAAAACGGTTCAAAGGATCTGTGGGTGTTGCATAAAACTAGTGAGGGTTGGAGTGAACCTGTTAAACTTCCTTTTCCTGTGAACACTGATGAATACGATGAGGATCAGCCTTTTGTAACCGTTGATGAGAGAGAACTATGGTTTACTGGTGAAAGCAGGCTTGGTTACCCGGGTCCAGCGGTTTTTAGATGCAACAAAACACAGGATGGTAGCTGGGGTGAACCAGAAGAAGTTTTGTCTAACTTCGCGGGTGAGCCAACGTTGGATGAGCAGGGTAACCTTTATTTTGTTCACCATTTCTTCACCGCGGACATGAAAATGGTTGAGGCAGACATTTATGTTGCTTATAATGTTTAAAAGTGCTTGTAGGGAATGGTGAACCATGAAAGTTTTGGTGGTTTATGTTTCAACGCATCATGGTAACACTAGAAAGATTGCTGAGGTTATTGCTGAGGTTTTACAGGCACCGCTTAAAAGGGTTGATGAGGTTAGTGTCGGCGAGGTTGAGGATTATGAGTTGATGGGTTTTGGTTCAGGTATTTATGGTGGGAGGCATCATAAGGGTTTGCTTGGTTTTGTTGAAAAACTACCGTCTTGTTTTGGTAAGAAAGCGTTTATTTTTTCAACAAAGGGTGGTACTCCCACTTTTTTGAATCATTGGTTGTTGAGGAAGAGGCTTTTGAGTAAGGGTTTTGAGGTTTTGGGTGAGTTTTCATGTAAGGGTTTTGATACCTTTGGTCCCCTTCGTTTCATCAGGGGTTTGAATAAGGGTAGACCTAATGAGAGGGATTTGAGTAATGCAAGGGTTTTCGCTGAGGGTTTAAAAAGTAAGGCTGGTTTTTTTGGTTAACAGTTTTTTATGCTATGTTTATCTGTGTTTTTTTCTTGACATCTAAGCCTTTTGGTACGTCCAGTTTAGCTTCGATGTACCATTGGATTCTTCTGTTCATACCGCTTAGTATTTGAGCGGCTTTTACTATTTCACCGATGGTTCCCTGTGGTGTTGCAGATGTTCTTTGCAGTATGTCTTTTGGTATGGTGATTTCGAAACTGTAGTTTTCGTTGAAGTAGTCTTTTTCTCCATCTAGTGGCATTTCAAACTTGTATACGTAGGTTATTGATGTGTTTCTGCGTACTGTGTTTTCTTGGAAGGAGGTTGTGTTTGTTATTTGTTCTCCAAAGAAGAGTATTTTTAGTGCTCTTGCGTGAACAGGTTTTTTGAGTTTTAGTGTTACTGTGCCTTTTATTGTGTCTCCTGGGTGGAGGTTGTATTTTTCCAGTTGTAACTCTATTTTTCCTTTTCCTAATCCAAAGACCATTACACCACCTATCTGTTTTGGGTTGAATCGGGTGAGGTGTTAAATAGTTTTACACAAACATTTTAATTTGAATATTTTTATAAAATGATAACGGTTGTACAATAAACCCTTTAAAAGCATAAAACAAGCGTTTTAACAGATACTTATGAAGGTCATAGGTTTAGTAACAAGTATGGAAGAAGCCAAAGAGTTGGAGTACATCGCAAAGGTTTGTACACTGGTAAACAGGGTTCACTATCTTGCAAAGGTAGGCAAAATTAGGAGTCTTCTTAAGAGAGCGTAACCCTTCTTCCTCTGAGACTCTCTTTGATGGATAAGAGAAGTAAGTTGTTCGACTTGTTTTTCATATAATTCGCTATTGGTTTTTGAAAGTCACTGACAAATGTTTTATGAAACTCATTCTCCACTGGTTTTTCCACTAGTCTAACAGGCTGTTGAGATTCCTTCCTCTTTTTTATGTGAAGCGTCATGGAATCGGATGGAAATAGAAACGCTCCTTGTCCTATGTAGTCTGTGACGTAGAGAAGTACAATGTAGTTTCCTTCGCTGCTGTAGTAGTACGTTGGGTTTTTTCCCGTATAGGAGCTACCATCTCCAAACATCCAGCAGTAGCGGTAGTCGTTTTTTTTGTCTGGCGGGTAAGGCACTCCTCCGTAACCTTGGGCGCTAAACTCTATTTTTTGGTTGACTTTGAACTCATTTTCTGTGGGTTTTGTTATATAACCTTTCACATCAGATGGAGCATTATCTTTTATGGATGTGTTGAGGTAAAAACCATCTTTTTTTCCACCGACGTCCCAGCTTAGTGAAGTCAGAAGTAAGGGGTAGGTTACGCTTCCATCAAAAAGCACATCATCCTTATCTGGGTCTACGTCAACGACTTTTACGTATATGTGGACACCTTCTCTTCCTATCTTCCATGCGTCAACTGTGAACTCTGTTTCCCAGGGTCCAACCTCGTTGTCGTTATCCGAAAACTTGTGGGAATGGGTTTTTTCATCATCCATTGCGGATGGAACTTTTACGAATATCTTGAAATCTGCTTTTCCAAAATCACCTGGCCAGGGATCTGGGTTACTGTAAACCTTTATCTTGTTGATTTTTATCTTTACTGTTACTGGGAAATTGTCTAAGTAGTTTTCTGGTGATTTATTATCGTTTATTTTCGCTATTTTAGCTGCTGTTTCGGTGGCTGATGCAACTCCTGTGGAGAGTAGTATAACAAAAAATCCAATGGCTACTATTCTTTTGTTCATGTCATCACCTTCAAAATTTATATTAAATTATATATTAAAATGTTTCTGAAACCATACTAGAACACATTTTTTTGTTAAAACAAGAAAGAAAAGACTTAAAAACAAGGGTTAACTTAACCGTTGCAAATGACTACATTAATAGTTTCTTCAACGGAGGACCCAGCAAGCACTAACATGAAAAAATACATACTAAAGCATGATGGATGGCAGGAATATGAAAGACTCTTCAACCACCCCGTCTACCACAACAAAACCATAGATTCCATACTCGTCACCATCGATGATAGGCATATAAGACATGAAAACATCGACAGAGAGGTCAGTGAAGCCCTTAACATAGAGCTGCATCAACTTATTGTTGTCTCACGTCATAGAAGTAAAACAGGTGAACCAACCCTTTCCACACACCCTATCGGAAACTTCGGTGAGGCAAGGTTCGGGGGAAGAGACAAAACCTTTGTCACATCCTCTCCAAAACTTATGACCACACTTCTAAGGTTAATCAAAAAACATGCTATCGTAAACAACCTATACCATCAAGTAAGCTTCGAAGTCACACACCATGGACCTTATGTTGACATCCCAGCTTTTTTTGCAGAGGTTGGAAGCATAGAAGAGGAATGGAGAAAGGAACCACCTGCGAAGGCTGTTGCTGATGCAGTCTTTGAACTCCTTTCAAAATACCATTCAGAGGATGAACTGCCACAAGACACACCCGTTCTCGTTGGAGTAGGTGGTGGACATTATGCACCACGTTTCACAGATCTTGTTTTTGAAAAAAATGTTGCTTTTGGGCATATGATACCAAACTATCAGATAGAGGTAGGTCTGATAGACAAGGAGATTCTTCAAAAAGTGTTTGATGCCACCCCAAACCTTGCTGGCGTCTATATTCACAGGAAATCTTTGAAGAAAAGCGTGGTTAGCTGGTTTGAAAAGGTTTTTGAGGAGATGAACATAAGAGTTTTTAGATCCGTTGACCTTAAACCTCTCTAATTTTACTTCTTGCCAGGATATGAGCCCTTCTAGTTGGCTCAGGCACTCTAAAAAAAGATAAGCGTCTAACTATTTTTATTGATGTTTCTAAAGAAACCTTGTGTCCAGGTGAAACATAAACAGGTTTCTTTATGGATTCGGATGAGAAGAAAGCGTAACCAATTTTTTTACCATTTTCATCTTCTATATAGCAACCATCTCCTTTTCTCCCCTTTATAACACCGTATAGATGGCTTTTCGCTACACCGAGGGTTGGGGTTCCTAACTCAACGCCGACATGGGATGCTAAACCAATCCCATAGGGATGCAACACGCCGTTTCCATCAAGCATCAAAACAGATGGTTTTTTCTCCATTTCATCCCAAAGTTTTTTTATCAAAGGATACTCTGTGAAAGCAAGATAAGTTGGTATGTAAGGTGTCCTCACATTTTCATGAACCCATCCCTCCTCCACAGTTTCTTTTGTCTCATAATCCATGGTCACATAGGCTGCACATGCAACCAGTTTGTTATTTGTTTTCTTGTATGCAACATCTAAACCCGTAACATCTTTAATGGTTTCAAAACCATCCTTCGTTACAACCTTTTTACTCAACTCCAACTGTTTACTTCTAAGATTTTTTAGAGGATAAGTGGTTTCAAAATCATCGAAGAAACGTTTCTCGAAATCAACGATTCTACCTTTTTTAACCAAAACACCATCCTTTTTGAGTCTCCTTATCTTATCCTCTAAACCTCTTCCGAAGCCACCTAAACTTCCATCCGACATAACCACCTTATAACATGGTGTAAACTCTGGGTCTGGGTTCAGGTTAAGCGCTAACCCTACAGCCCTTGACGCCTTCACATCTCCAAGTGCTTTAGCTACCGCACCATACGTTGAAACCCTACCATCTGGTATCTGTCTTGTTAACCGGTAAACCTCCTCAAAGAAATCCATGTTTCCTTGGTAACCCTTTTTAGAGTAAAATAGTTTTTCGCAGATACAGTATTAAACCAATTCAGTTATTCCACAAACATGAACTACCTGAAGTTCCTTGGAACAGGAGGCGCCCGTTTCGTTGTTATAAAACAACTTCGTGCATCCGGTGGTTTATGGCTTAACCTGGATGACACCAAGGTTTTGATCGACCCTGGTCCAGGTTCACTTGTAAAATGTTTGTCAAGTAAACCAAAACTTAACCCAGCAGAGTTAGACGGTATAATCCTTACTCATAAACACCTTGATCACTCAAATGATATTAACATTATGATTGAGGCCATGACCAATGGCGGTTTCAAAAAAAAGGGTGTTGTTTTTGCTCCAAAGGATGCTCTTGAAGATGATCCTGTTATACTGCACTACGTTAGAGACCAGGTTGACAGGATAGAGGTGCTGAAGGAAAAAGGAAGCTACAATATAGGTAACATCTCTTTTTCCACACCAGTGAAACATGAGCATGGTGTTGAAACCTACGGGCTTAACATAAATGGAAAAAACGTTTCAATATCCCTTATAGCAGATACAAAATATTTTGATGGTCTCGAATCATACTACAAAGGGGATATAACCATTGTTAATGTGGTGAGAATGAAGGAGAAAAAAGAGATTTCACACCTCTCCATAAATGATGCTGAAAGGATTTTTTCGGTGAATAAACCAAAACTTGGTATATTGACGCATTTTGGTATGACTATGCTTAAAGCGAAACCATGGGTTCTTGCGGATGAGCTTTCAAAAAAACTAGGTGTTAAGATTATTGCAGCGAGAGATGGCATGATGGTGGATTTAGACAACTACTAGGATAACCTTTTTTTCTTGATCAAGATGCAAATTTTTAAACCATCTCAAATATATCAAGTGGGGAAATGGGATATGAAAGAGTTCTTCTTTCAAAGTATTTCGCTGTTTTGGAGGAGAATGGTGTTGCAAACTATCTTCAATGTAAACAAACGCCTGTCTCCTTCAACCCAGCTGACTCCCTAGAAAATCTTTGGGTGAAACACGATGAGGCGTTAAAAAATAAGATAATTCAGGATACAAAACCGGAGCAGTCATTGTTGGATCTCAAAATAGAGCTTGCATCCCGGATGTTTAGAAACTGTTGTTTCTGTGAAAGACGGTGTGGTGTTGACAGAACAAAACAACCTGGGGCCTGCATGGTTAAGGAATCACTTGTATCCTCTGAGTTCCTTCACATGGGAGAAGAACATGTGCTTATCCCCTCTTACACCATATTTTTCTCAGGATGCAGCTTCCACTGTGTCTTTTGTCAGAACTGGGATATAAGCCAGGAGATCTCAGGCGTCTATATCGAACCCTCGATGTTAGCTGAGATGATAAAACAAAGGTTTTTTCAGGGAGCGAGAAATGTGAACTGGGTTGGTGGTGACCCTACACCGCATCTTTTTTACATCCTAAGGGTTTTGAGGGAATGCGACGTTAATCTTCCGCAGGTTTGGAACTCAAACATGTACTGCTCCAATGAGACCATGCGACTCCTTGATGGAGTAATCGATCTATATCTCACCGATTTTAAGTATGGTAACGATGATTGTGCGAAACGTCTCTCAAAGGTTGACAATTACCTGCAGGTTGTTAAACGAAACCACCTTAAAGCCTACGAAAATGGAGAGGTGATCATACGTCATCTCGTTATGCCAAACCATGTGGAATGCTGCACCAAACCAGTTTTGGAGTGGATATCAGAAAACATGCCAAACTGTTTGGTTAACATCATGTCTCAGTATAGGCCAGAGTACAAAGCATATGAGTATGATGACATCTCACGACCAATATCTAGAGAAGAGTTTTTGACGGCTAAGATGTATACAAAAACCTTGTCTTTGCATGAAATATGATTAAACCTCTATATCTTTTTCCTCAACAATCTTTGCTTTTCCACCAACCATTACAGTATCGTTTTCTATCTCAACAAATACCCTACCAGCTCTCCCAATGATGTCGCCTTGTTCACAAATCAGTTTATTGTCGTCGATGATACCGTTCCTTATCAGGTAACTGCAAACCGCACCGTTTGCTGTTCCAGTGACAGGATCCTCGTTTACCCCATACAATGGTGCGAAGTTCCTTGCATGATAAACCGATGATTCATCGATTGTTTCGAAGGTGAAAACATGGAAACTACCAGCCTGCAGTTTATGGCAGAGTTTTTTTATTTTATTGAAATCCGGTTTCAAACTCTTCAATGCTTCAAAGGATTTGATGCAAACCGGTAACGTGAACAACCCTGTAGAAACAACTTGTTTTGGTAACGATGTGTCGATGTTCTCAACAGGCGTACATAATGCATCTGCTACATCCTTCCAGTTAAAATCAATGTTTTTAAACGATGGTTTTCCCTGTGTCATCGTCACCCTTTCAACCTCACCCTTTTTATTTCTTAATATTTTCACAGGGAGAACACCTATGTTTGTTTCTTGAGTAACCACCTTTTTTTCCTTGGAGATTTTTCCTCCTTGTGCTAGGGAAAAAAATGTTGCTATGGTTGCATGTCCACAAAGAGCAACCTCAACCTCTGGGGAAAAGAAACGCAACCTGTAATCTGCTTTTTCACTGGGAAACAAAAAAGCAGTCTCCGACACGTTAAGTAACTGCGAAACCAGTTTCATCTGTTCCTCAGTTAAAGATGGTGGGTTTAGTGCAACACCAGCAGGATTGCCACCATCCAATGAATCGGTGAATGCGTTAACCTTTTTTACCCTCAAAAACATTCACCTCATGTGGTTCCATTCCCTGTTTGAGAATACTTTTTTGTTAAACTCCTCAGTAAGCCTTTTTTCTTCAACCGTCAACTCACCCTCTGTTAACTCTATGCTAAACTCCTCTTCAAACCCTTTTTTCATAGCCTCTGCAACAACATCAAAAGACATGTTTTCTCCTAGTATATGTTTGATCGATGTCACCCTTTCCTTGACATCTGCAATCAACTTATCTTTGATCTTCTCATTCGGCACCCTGAGAAGAGTAAACATTTTGTCAACGTCAACATCCAGCAGTATTGTTCCATGCTGCAGCACCGTCTGCATCTTTCTGGTCTGAGCGTTTCCTGAAATCTTTTTGCCGTTAACAACGATATCGTTGATTGGTGCATAATCGCTTTTAATCCCAAGGTGCTTCAAGCCTTTTATCAAAGCACCGCATACCCTGGAGTAGCTTTCCATGATGTTTTTTGGTATCTCAGGGTGTTTTTCTGATACAACAATACTGTATGTGAGTTCATGTTCATGAAAAACTGCTCCACCACCGGTTATACGTCTCACATAGTCAACTCCAAACTTTTTGCACGCCTCAACGTCAACCTCCTCCATGAGACTCTGGAAGTAACCTATTGAGATCGCTGCTGGTTTCCAACCGTAGAATCTAACGGTTGGAGGAACCAAACCTTTGCTGTTTGCATGTAGTATAGCTTTGTCAACAGCCATGTTGTTGAAAGCGTTGTTGAAACCTGTTTTGAGTAGCCTCCATTCCTCATTCATGCTTACACAACACTATACCTTCAGCAAGTCCTTCAATGTTTAATCCAATAAACTCAATCCCATGTTTTTTTACAACCTCTGTTATTTTTTTCATCAACCTTTTTTTATCGATTATTTCACCTTCAAGCTCCTTCTCTATGATTTCAACACCCTTCTCAGGGTAAGCGAAGAAGTCGCCTGTGATACGTATATTGTTTATTGAATCGTTTTTTTCATTGTAATCCAGGAAGATTTTCAGTAGTTTCCCATCTGGCACCTTATAAACCGATTTGGATTGCATTCCATGCATGAATTTATTCCGTGTTTATAAAACCTGTTACCTCAGCAAACGCCTGCTCTGCATGGTAGGAGCTTCTAACCAATGGGCCTGATTCAACGTACTTAAAACCCATCTCTAAAGCAGCTTCTTTGAATCCATTAAACTCCTCTGGCGTGTAATATTTTTTAACCTCAACATGTTCTCTGCTTGGCTGCAGGTATTGGCCAATGGTTAGAATGTCAACGTTGTTTTCTCTTAAATCCTGCAGAGTGTTTAGTATCTGTTCATCTGTTTCTCCTAAACCAACCATGAAACCGGATTTTGTTATAGCTCTGCCGTCCATATCTTTGACTGTTTTTAACACAGAGAGACTTCTCCGGTAATCACCCTGCGGTCTTATCTCAGGGAACAACTCCTTGACAACCTCTATGTTATGATTGATCACATCAGGCTTAGCGTCAACAATTTTTTTCAGAGACTCTTTTTTCCCTTGAAAATCAGGGATAAGCACCTCAACCTTACAACCTTTGTTTAATCTTTTTATCTCCATTACAGTTTCATGGAAAACACTCGCTCCTCCGTCAGGTAAATCATCTCTTGTTACAGAGGTTATAACAGCGTATTTTAAATCCAGCGTTTTTACACTCTCTGCAACCTCCATTGGTTCCAGAGGGTTCAAAGGCAGAGGTTTACCGTGTTTCACGTTGCAGTAACTACAGTTTCTAGTGCAAGTATCGCCGAGTATCAAAAAGGTTGCCGTGCCGTTGCCAAAACACTCTGCTATGTTTGGGCATTTTGCTTCCTCACATATTGTGTGCAGCTTAGCTTTTCTTAAAATGGTCTTTACTTTAACATAGTTTTCTCCACCTGCAATCCTAACCCTCAGCCATTCTGGATGCCTAAGCATACAGGCAACGTAAAAAAAGGTTGTTTATAGCTGTTTTGTTTAAACCATGTACTGCCTGTAGTAAAGGTACGCAAATAATGTGACAACAGCCACGACAATGATTGCCACCACTGTAAGCCAATACTGTTCAAGGAAACTGTTTTCCCTGTTTTTCACCTCAATGTATGATGTTGCTGAGCTGTAACCTAATTTAATGGCGTCTATCCTCAGTTTACTGTCATGAGACACCTCTGGCGCAGTGAAGTTCACCATACCATACTCATTGGTTTTTTTCTCTATCTGATCGTTGAAGGTGACATAGGCATCCTTTACCAAGTAACCATAACTATCTTTTACGGTCACCGTAAAGTTCTCCCCTTCTAAAACAATAGGGATAGATGAGATGACGAGCTCTGCTTCCCTGTTGCTAGTTGACTTATCTAGAACCTTAATCAGCTTAAAGGCTGGTGCAAAGTTTCTTTCATTTACACTCAAAAGGAAGTAAGTGTTCGTTGAAACAGCTGGCGCTGTGAAACTCGTTTTCCCCTTTGCATCGGTTGTCTTCTGAAGCCCATTGAACCATACATTTACTCCCTGCAACGGTTTACCAACACCTGTTGTTACTGTAACATTGAAGCTTTCTGTTTCATACACCATATTTTTTGTTTCTATTACCGGAGTCTCCATGGTTTCAACCTCGTTATGAACCGTCAACCAAGTATAGCCAAAGTTGTATCCCGTTTTGGTTGCAAAGACGAAACAGGGCCTGTCAACAAGCACATACGGGGCACAGCAGCTTACTCTTCCAGCATCATCGGTCTGATAAGGGAGAAGACTCCCATCAACCCAAACGTTTGCACCATCCACAGCTTTCCCATTGGATTCGACGGTTATCACCATCTCCCCTCCTTCATTCACCTCTGAACTCGAGGTTTCCACGGTTAAATCATTCAACAGCTGGTTTTTATCCATGAGCATTACAACCGCTGAATCCATTATGTAACCGTTTTTTGTTGCAGTGATTGTGAAAAAACTGTCACCTGTTAGTATGGGTGCACGAACAGTTGTCTCCCCTAACCCATTGGTCTTCAGTTTAGTTAAACTGCCCCCATATTCCACATCTACACCAACATCAGGTAAACCTTCTCCTGATTTATCTATAACCTTAACGTTGAACTTACTCCATGGGACAACCGCAAGAGGTGTCACAAGCTTCATGAAACTCTCACCCACACCATTTTCCTTTATGGTTATCCATTGTGAATCTGTTTCAAAACCCTGTTTTTCTGCGTAAATCAGATAGTTGGTTGTCAAAAGTACATCCGGTGCAACCAGTCTTACACTCCCTGAGCCATCTGTTTTGTAACTGTTGAAGTTAAACCACACTGTTGCATTTTCAACACCATCATTGTTTGTGTCAACAACCTTCACTACAAATGTTTCTCCTTCATTCACAGAGTTTTTCTCCAACTCTATGTTCAATCTTTTTTCCCTGTTTTTAACGTAGATTCTTGTGTATCCATCAAGGTATCCTGGTTTTGCCGCTCTAACGGTTAAATAACATGGTGATGTGACCTCCGGTAAAACCAGGGTTGCTGAACCATTTACTGTGTAAACCGTTGAATTCCCTATAGAAACCATGGCGAAGGTTGGTAATCCATCACCTGTTGTCACATTAAATGTGACTTTGTCTCCCTCATATGCCACGTCCAGTCCATTGATTATTAGACTATGGTCTTCAGGTTTTTTAACCCAAACCATCCAGTTGTTGCTTACGTATTTTTCTGTGTCAACAACCTCAGCGGTGTAACTCACGTAGGGTTCACTCACTAAAGGTGATGTGAAAACAACTGTGCCGTTTTCATCTGTAGTTTTTCCGTAGCCAGCAAACCTGACTTCAACTCCTTCTACGCCAGTAAGGGTTTGTAGGGAGAGAACATGGAACTCAACATCCTCATCCTCCATTGTTTCAATGGGTCCAAACAACAGCAGGTGTTTTCTCTCATTGTTTAAAACAACTATGAACCTGTAACCCAGCAGCGTCCCGTTTTCATCATAAGCCTGTATCTGATATGCTCTGGTTTCATTTACCTGTGGAGCAGTGAAAACAAGGTCTTCATCCTCTTTTGTCTCACCAGCAAAAGTAACTGAAGAAACCTCATCAGATGAGGCGGTGACAGTAAATGTTTTTCCTTCATCAACCCAAAGCGGTGCTTTGATAACACAGGTTTTGTTGTCTGCTATCCATAATGTAAAAACCTCTGATGGTTCATACTTTTCACGGGTGGCATAGACTTCGAGTAAGGTTGGCATACCCACAGAGGGTGCTTGAAACTCTATGGTTCCGTTGTCATCTGTGAACCCTTCTATGCCACTGAATGTAACCACAGCATCAGATACTGCAGCACCTTGGTCATCAACGACTTTGACCTCAAACTCTTTTTCCTCCTCAACTATTCTCTGTGTGGAGATGTAAAGCATAGGTTTTTCCAATATCCATATGGTGAAGCTATCTCCAGTGTAACCTTCTTTGAAGGCTTTTACGGTGAATGGTGAAGAGTAAGTCACGTTTGGTAGTGTGATTTCTACTTTCCCCTCAGAGTTTGTGATCCCATATGCATAGGTTGTTCCGTTTCTTTCAATTGAAACATTAACTTTTCCTTCCCCGACCCCATTGTATTCCACTGTGAAAACCGTTTTTTCTCTTTCGTAAAGAAACAAAGAGTTTTTTGTATCGTTGGTGAACTCCAGTTTTTTTTCATCGGCTAAGGATGCAAAGGTTGGAAGCAACATCAGTAGAGTAACAGCCATCACAAACATCGCTCTCATGTTTTGCTCTGCACCACCTGAGTCAGAATGATGACATAAGGATATTTAATCTTTTATGTCATTCTTACAGGATGAAATAAAGGTGGTTGAGGTGGCAGAAGATGGAGCGAGTTTGCTTTGCATGTATTGATGAGTTTAGCTAGAGTTGTAGGATATAGGATGTCTTTAATCGTTTAAGGTAAATCTATCAGATTTTAATATGAGATGATTATAGATTTATTATAATTATGAATTATGTTTAGACTTTTGTTGAGAATTGTAGATTTGTGAAGCAATTGTATTGATTTTTTTTAGATTACAGTCAAAAAATCAGATAATTTTATAATCAATAAAGTATAAAAAACTATAATGGATATAGGTTACCGGGCACCAGATTTGTTTGGTGGAGTGAAATTGGCATGTGGCAGGATGTAACGTGGATGTTCAGCAACAACATTTACTTCATTTTTCTTTCTTATCTCATTCTTGGTGCAGGGTTGAAGTACATCGATGATGCTTTTGATAAAAAAACCTTCAGTAAATGGAGAGGTATAATTCTCGCTCCTTTTCTAGGTTTATTGTGGGCTTTCACAATGTTTGTTAACCCTTTTTCTGCAACTGTTTTGTTTGCTATCGCTGTTGGTGTTCTTATTAAGGGAAAGATTGATAACCCTGCGCATCTACTGGGTCTAGTTACTATCATACTAGCGCTTGTTTTTGTTAGAGTCGATGTGATGATGTTACCTCTGGTTTTGTTGTCAGCTGCTGCTATTGTGGACGAAGCTGGAAATGACGTTGCTGGGTATGATGAGACGATCAAAAAAAGCAAGAAATTTAAGCACAGGTTTTTTGTTTATTTCTTTGGTCGCAGGTATCTGTTGAAGGTAGCGCTTTTGTATCTTGTGCTGATAAATGTTTTTCCTATGTATATCCTGATAGCGCTTATTTTATTTGATGAAGCTTACATTGCTGTTGAGCTTTACAGTACCTCAGTAAGGGATTCAAAGCAGTCCTAAAAATTACAACAACTTTTTTAATGGGAATCATATAATTGACTTGGGATGCAAATAGAATGTGATGTCTTAGTTGTCGGTGCAGGGCCTGCTGGGTTAGCTACAGCAGTTCTCCTATCTAAAAAGGGTTTTACTTCAGCAGTTATTGAAAAAGGAAAATCAGTGGGATTACATAACATCAAATATGACATCACTGAAGGAAATATAATATCAGGCATTCTAAAGAAATTGGGAATAAAACC
>JAGGZU010000130.1 GCA_021161865.1 Thermoplasmata archaeon | reverse complement strand
GAACGTTTATAGGTGTAGCCAGGGACGTATCAAAAAGGAAGGAGATCGAGCAGAGGTTGGTAGAAAATGTTAACGAATTAAAAAGGGCTGAGAGAGCTTCTCTCAATATAATGGAAGATCTCAGAGATACTGTGGATCGGCTGGAGAATGCCAAAAATGAGATTATGGAAAAGAACAAACAACTGGAGGAGACAAAAAAACAGCTTATCGCTCTAAATAAAAATTTAGAAAGGAAGGTAAAAGAGAGAACAGAAGAGATAGAGAAGCTTCTAAAAAAGAAGGAAGAACTTATTCGTCAGCTCGGTCATGACCTTAAAACGCCATTAACCCCCCTTAATGCTCTTTTACCTCTAGCAAGAAACCTTGTAAAGAATCAAAAGGCGAGGGAATTAATAGATGTGTGTATAAAAAATGTAAACTACATGAAGAATCTAGTCACAAGAACCCTCCAGCTTTCGAGGGTAGATGCAATTACAAAACCAGAAACCGAGAACGTTAACCTGTTGGAGGAAGTGAGGGAAGTCATTGATGGCAACAGCCATTATTTGAAAATGAATAATATAAATATAGAGATCATGGTGGACGAGAATATTGTCGTTGATGCAGACAAACTAAGATTGAAAGAGGTATTTAATAATCTTATTACCAATGCAGTTAAGTACAGCCCCAATGGAGGTACTATCACCATTGGTGCCGAAAAACAGGGTAAAGAAGTAAAAATCTTTGTCAGGGATACCGGTATAGGACTGACCGAGGGGCAGAAGGAAAAGATTTTTGATGAGTTTTACAAGACAGATAAATCAAGGCATGATTTTGACTCCAGTGGCCTTGGTCTTGCTATATGTAAACGTATTGTGGAGAAACATGGTGGAAGAATTTGGGCTGAAAGCAAGGGGCCTGGTAAGGGTTCGACGTTTTACTTTACTTTGCCGTTAGGCAGAAAGTAGAAAGTAAAATAAATAAAGATGTAACTACATACTGTAGCACAGCGGGGGTTGAGGAGCATGAGTAAAAAAAAGAGTATGAGTAAAAAAAAGATAATGGTTGTTGATGACAACCCTGATATAATTTACTCTGTTGAACAGGGACTTAAGGCTTTGGATGAAAGCTATGAGATCATAGGTGTTGAAACTGGTGAAGATTGCCTCAAACTTTTGAAGGAAAACAAGGTTCCTGATTTGATTCTACTTGACATCATGCTTCCTGAAATGAGTGGATGGGAAATACTCAGTAGGTTGAGAGAAAAACCTGAGTGGAAAGACATTCCTGTTGTTTTTCTTACTGCTAGGACGGATGAAACTGCTCGTAAAGCCGGTGGTTTCCTTGGTGATGATTACATCGAGAAACCTTTTCAGCCTGAGGAGTTGAAGAAGAGGATAGATAGCATACTTGGTAAGAAAAGATGAGGCTGTCTGTCAGGTTTGAGTAGACTTAAATACGGTTTTTGTGTTTCCTTTTTTGGAGGTCGCTGGCTATGAGTGGATTTGAGATTACTGTGGTTGATGTGGAGAAGCCTGATGATGTGAACTTTATTCTTGGGCAGACTCATTTCATAAAAACTGTTGAGGATATCTACGAGGCGATGGTTAATTCTGTACCAAGTGGTAGGTTTGGTGTAGCGTTTTGTGAGGCAAGCGGTGCACGTAAGGTTAGAAGCGAGGGTAATGATGAAGGGCTTCGTAGACTTGCTGAGGATAACGCTTTGAGGATTGGAGCTGGTCATACGTTTGTTGTTTTTATGAGGGATTGTTTTCCCATTAACGTGTTGAATGCCATAAAGAATGTGCCTGAGGTTTGTTCCATATTTTGTGCAACCGCTAACCCAACGAAGGTTGTGGTGGCCGAGTCAAGTTTTGGTGATGAGAAGGGCAGAGGTGTTCTTGGTGTGATAGATGGTTTTGTACCTAAGGGTAAGGAAGATGAGGATGACATAAAATGGCGTAAGGGGTTTTTACGGGACATAGGTTATAAGCTTTAGGGGATATTGTTGTGATGATCTTTGATAATCATCTGCATCTTAGGAGAGATGGGCGGTTTTTGGATGCTGCAATGGAGTTTAAAAAGGCTGGTGGCACGCATTTTGTGCTCTGTCAGTACCCTATGCCTGATGTTGTGCTTAGGAAAAAAAGTTATTCTCCCATCTACAGGGAGACATTGTGTATGGCTGAGGAGGTTGAGGAGAAAGTGGGCGTCAAGGTTTTTATCACAGTTGGACCTTATCCTGTTGATTATCTTCTGTTCAAGGAGAAACTTGGCAGAGAACAGGCTATTGCGTTGATGAAAGAAGGTATGGATGAAGCAGCTAGGTTTTGTGAGGAAAACGAGCGCTGCATAGCGATTGGTGAGATAGGTAGACCACATTTTGATGTTGATGACGAGACGTGGAATGATTCAAATGATATTCTTTTTTATGGCATGAAACTTGCTGCTGATGTTGATGTACCCGTTGTTTTACATACTGAAAGCACAACACCCGAGAATTGTAAAGAGTTTGTTGAAATGGGTAAAAAGGTGGGGTTGAAGCCTGATAAAATCGTGAAACATTTTTCTCCACCCTTGGTTTTGTCTGAGGAGAACCATGGTCTTATGCCCTCTGTTTTAGCGAGTAGGAGAAACGTCGAGGAGGCGTTGAAAAAGGGTTCTCGTTTCCTTATGGAAACCGATTACATTGATGATGTTAAGAGGCCTGGTGCAGTGCTTAGCCCTAGAACGGTTCCAAGGCAAACCAAGAGAATGCTCGAGAGGGGGTTGATGACCGAGGAGCAGGTTTACCGGGTTCATAAGGATAATCCTGAGAGAACTTACGGTATTGTCTTGGAAGAGTAAGTTACCTAATTATCTGTCTCCAATGGTCAGCAATTGTGGTCGAAAACGATTTTTATTAGAAAACTTTAAGATTAATGTGTTATATTGTAAGTGGTAAGGGAGGAAAAAGCATCATGAAAAGGGTTTTGTTCAAAAGAATCTTGATTCTGTGTTTGTCTGCATCGTTTTTCACAGTTTTTATTACATCATCCTTTGGCGCATTGGAGGTAAAGACTCCATCTCCCAAAGGTGAAAATGGTTTAGGTGATGGGGTAACTGAGTACTGGGCTTTGCTTGTCGCTGTTGGAGTTTACGCGAACCATCCTAATGAGAATCGCCCTTCTATGTTGAGGGAGGTAGATAATCTTTACAACACTCTTTTAGGTTCTCAGTTTTGGTCTCAGGACCACATAAGAGTTGTTAAGGGCGAGGATGCAAATGTTTTGAATATCTTGAGGGGTTTAGTCTGGTTGAACAGCAGGGTTGATGGTGATGATGTCTCTCTTGTTTACATTACAACCCATGGTTTCCCACTTTATTTGGGTGATAAACCCATTGATCTTCCTCCTCGTGATGAAAGTGATGGTTGCGATGAAGCGCTTGTAACCTACTGGGGTTTTGAGAAACCGTTGGCTATAATCTGGGATGATGAGTTGAACCTGCTTCTTAGTCTACTGAAATCTCCTGGGGTTTGTCTTATTGTGGACAGTTGTTTCAGCGGTGGTTTCAACGACCCACCATACTGGGATAAGGTTCTGTTGAACACACCGTATCATTCCAGCGGTTATGACCTGACATCATTTTCCTCTGAGTGGGTTAAGGATTTAAGTGCGAAGGGCAGAGTTGTGCTTATGTCCTGTCAGGAGGATGAGGTGTCTTATGGTTCAGACTTCTCCCATTATCTTGCAGAGGGTTTAGGGGGAGCGGCTGATGTCAACGTTGATGGATTGGTGTCTGCTGAGGAAGCATTTAACTACGCTAAGGATAGAATCGGAAGCTGGCAGCATCCAACAATGTATGATGGTTACCCTGGTGAGCTCCCCCTTACCAAGGTTTAATAATTATAGTTTAAATGGAGAAGATTATGTATGATTGTGGGTAGAAACATCATGGTTTTTGTTTCAGCTCTCTTAATGGTTGTTTTGTTTTTTCATCCAGTTTATGGATCATTTAACTTGAAGGAGAGTAGTGGTTTGAATGATGGTTCGTACAATGTAATAGTTTATAGGTTCAGCCACGGATGTGTGGAAAAGATTGTGAGGAACATCCCCTATAAAGATGTTTTGGGGATTAAAAAAGAGTTTAAAATGATTGATGAAGAAGACAGTGATTTTTTAAGCAAAATAGCGTTGAAGTTCAAAACCCTAGTTAATCATAGTGTTTTATCTGAAAAAGGGGTTTTTGATGGTGAAGATTTGAATCTCTCCTCTATCGATGCTGTGTATTGTGCAGAGAAACCTTTTATCTACGGTTTTTTTGGTTTACTTTTTGGCTCCTGCGAGTTGTCTTCTGATGTTTATTTCAACTTTGGCATGTGGACCTTTTCTGTTTTTCCCTTTATTGTGTATGGACACGGTAGTGGTTTGGTTAGATATTATGAGCTCTCAGGCGCACCTGTTTCCTCTGGTTACTATGCATTGGATTTCAGCCAATGGGTTTTTGTGATGTCAACTACTCTCATAGGTGTTTTCCTTTTTATTCCATTTGTGTCACCCGCCGGGCTTTTCGCAGGTTTCTCTGTTTTAACAATGGTTGCTGGTGAGTAATGGTTATTTCAGCTTCGTCATTAGAGGGATACCGGCTTTTAGGAGGTCTATGTTTCCTTTTTTCAACAGCCCCATAACCTCTTTTAGTAGGTATGATGGACGAAGGTAGAATTTTATGTAAGCCTTTTTACGCCAGTTTTCAAGTTCAGATAAAGTGAAGGCTCCAAGGTTGTTTTCTCTGCATGCCTTCACAAAAAACTCTTTCTTTTGTATGATACCTTTGGATGCAGCTTCTTTCCATAGCTGTGAACCAACCCTGTACTCGAGTATGTAGAATTCAACGAAATCCAATGGTAGGGAGGATGCAAATTCTATGGTTTTTTTGAAATGTTGTTTTGTTTCAAAAGGGGCACCAAGTATGAAGGTTGCAACTGTGAAGAAACCTGTTTTATGTGCCAGATGCACTGCATACCTCGCCTGATCCAGTGTGATTCTTTTGTTGTAGAAGTCGAGAACATCCTGATTTCCAGACTCTATGCCATATGAGATGAGTTTTACACCAGCATCATACATCTTTTGGTATAGCTCTGGGTCTGCATTGTCTGCACGTGCACCCTCTACAATCATTGTGAGGTCTAATTCCTCCTTTATGATTCCATCCATTATATCCATGGTTCTTTTTTTGTTCAGCAGGAAGTTGTCATCAACAAATATTATACCGTTGTACCCCTGATCTACAATGGTTTCTATCTCTTCAATTACGTTTTTTGCTGAACGCTGCCTGTATCTTCGCCCTATGAAAAGGTCTCTACTGCAGAATTTACAGCGATATGGGCAGCCTCTGCTTGTTATCATCGCTGTAAACCTGGCCTTTAAGGGTTTAAACCCTGAGATGTAGCCGTAGTCATATTTTTTTGTAAGATGATGCGGTGGAAAAGGGATGAGATCAAGGTTTTCATAAACCTCCAAGGGTTTACCTTTTTTGATTTCATCTTTGTCCACATAGTATATGCCTGGAACCATACTCAGGTCGTGGTTTTTTAATGCATTTGGAAGACTCTGCATAGCCTTTTCTCCCTCTCCCTGAACAACTGCATCCATTTTCAGGCTGCTCAGGGTTTCTTTTGGGAAAAGAAAGCAATGAGGTCCTCCACCGATGATAAAGATGTCTTTATCTATCTCTCTAACCATCTCTATGATTCTATAAGCGTTTTTGAGTGAAAAGGTCGGTATGCTTACACCAACAGCATCTGCAGAAGCAACTAAGGTTTTCAGTTTCTCCTCTGTAATCTTTTCCACACGTGCATCCACAACCTTAACGTTATGGCCCTGCTCCTCCAGCATACCTGCAAGGTAAAGTACGCCCAAAGGGGGGGCAAAAGGTGAAGAGGTTTTGTCTGTCTCCAACGCCTCCTCATCCCCTGGTGGGTAGAAGAATATAAACCTCATTGTCTCCCTTTAATTCAGATGGATGTATTTCTTTTTTCCTATTTTGACATCATTGTTTATCTTAAGTTGGGTCGAGTAAGGTGAAAAGATTGTAATTCAAAACGTAGAAACGTATATCAAGGATACAATGTTACTAAAACAGAACCATGATGCTTTGTTTGAGTACGATGTCGGCCGAAGAAGCATTTAAATTATGGAACAAATATTATATATATAATATGTCGCTATAATTAATTTGAATGGATTCCATAAAAAAACTTTGGAAGGGACAATATGATTAATTTAAGGGAAGCGAAAGAGAGAGGTTATATCCCCCAAAGAAAATACATAAAACTGACGGTTCTTGGAGCCCTTTCTCTCAGTAAGGTTTTGATAACAAACCTGAGTGATCTAAAGAAGGTTAGAGATGTTGCACCCTCTCAGACGAAGTATGTGCGTCCACCCAGAAGATATGAGCTACCAGCGTATAAACCAGGTATGAAGTGTTATGCAAGGGAGGACACCAAGTATCTGAGACGAACACTTTATGTGAACCCATGTGCTAAGGAGATAGTTGCGATGGCACATGAGCTGGGTGCCGGTAAAAAAAGCCCTTATGAGTTTGCAAACGATGCCTTTGAGTTTGTAAAGAGAAAGCTCACGTTGGAGTTCATTGAACTCGATGATGCCGTTGCAACCCTAAGAAGAGGAACTGGAACCTGTATGCATATGCTTAATCTATTTGTGGCATTGTGTAGAGCAGCTGGTATAAAAGCCAGGTATAAGTTGTATGCGCTGCACATGGTACGGGAATGGTATAACTCCACCGTGGTTGATCCCTTGATAGAGAAATGGTACAACGCGATGGGATACTTCATGTTACATGGAGAGGGAGAGGTTTACATCGACGGAAAATGGTACCCTGGAGATGTTGCACCCACACCTGAAAGACAGGCGGCAAATGGTATACCAATAACAAGGTTTGGGGAGGACTCTATAGGAGTATGGTTCTTTGCAGTACCTGGAACTATAATGAGAATGGAATCTTTACCTTATGTTTTGGATCTGTCAATAAAGCTTTTGAAGAAGATAGCGCCGGGTACAATAGATAAGTTAAACGCAAATGTAATCGAGCAGATAAAAAGAGGAAAGAAGATACTGGAAGAGATGGGTGAAGAAAACTATGACAAAAAGGCTAGGAGGAAGAAGTCTATCGCAAAGAAACCAAAACTGGTGTTGAGAAACACAGAAAAAATTGTTTTCGAGGAATGACGCATCAAAATGGAGAAGCCTCTGTTAACCCAAAAAAAACGGTTTTCTACAACACCCCTTTTTTGTTTCCCTGCCATTCCACCAGCTTGATGAACAAATAATACAAGGGTTTTATGAGCTGATGAGATATACTTCGGCTGAAGTATATTTCACTGATTCTTTTAACCCATCTCATGTCATGCCTCAGGCATGTGATGAGTAATTCTTCTCGGGTTTCAGTGAGCTGCTCCTTTTTAAACCATTCCTTTTCTTTTAGTTTACCCATTGGGACAAAAAACAATGGAACAATTAGGGATGGAAAATCTTTTAGTTCATCCATCAACTCTATTGTTTTTACAACATCATCATCTGTTTCCTGGGGTAACCCTGTTATTAGTGTGCAGGCTGGAATCACATTATTGTCCTTCAGGATCCCTGCTCCCTGAACCACGATTTCAGGCCATTCCTCCACTTTGAAGGGTTTTGCTTTTGCCGGCATTATTTTTTTTGCCAGTTCAGCAGAGCCGGTTTCTATCCCCATTTCAGCTCCCCACCACCGTTGGTTTTCATCGCATATGACGTCTGAGAGTTTTTCCATCAGTTTTGGTTTGCATGCAACAGCAGCAAAGGATGCGTGACTCCAACCAACCTCCTTGTAGTATTTTTTCGCCAGTTTATTTAGTTTCAACACCTTCTCATCATCAGGAACAACACCGTTTTGTCCATACAGTAGTACATCCTCAGCATGTAATGTACCATCGGTTATGCCAGCGTTTGCATTAACTATTAGTTCTTTCTCAATCTTTTCGTAGGGGTACCATCTCAGTGGTCTTAATGTAACAGAGCAAAAACTGCATCCACGTGGGCAACCTCTACCTATTTCTACGAGACCGTCAACAGATGGGTTTTTTATCTCAGATATTTCCTTCAAACTTGGGCTTTCACTTGGTTTTAGTTCAACGAACCTTGGTATTTTTTTTCCATTTAAAGCCATTGTAAAGATTTTTAGTGCCTTTTCATGTTCGGCCTCACCGTTTATAACGCAGTCTATGCCGTATTTATCCATGAACTCTTTGTTGAGTTTAAACTGCCACACCCCTGGACCACCAACTATTGTTTTTGCATCATTTTCCTTCGCGTTTATGTACGCCTCATTTTCAAAAAGCAGTTTAAAGTATTTGGCAAGATATGGTTCACCTGTTCTCATTATGCCTGCAAAGGTTGTAGAAGATGGTCCCCAGCCGAAGGGGTCCATGACATGTATACCTATAACCCTGGGATCGTATCTATCAATGTAGTCCGGGTAAACCGTTTTAACTTCAAAACCCTCATTCATGAGCTTCGCTTCTATCTTACGTAAACCGTAGGGAGCCTGCCATGGTAAACCGTTCTTTGTTTTAATCTTTGGGAAGAAAAGATAACGGAAAAACCACTCTGGTAACCAGTTTGGTGGCGCGCTGGTTCCAAATCCAAGGAATATCTTACCGTGGTAGTTGCTCATCAAGGTTTTATCTGCTGT
>JAGGZU010000081.1 GCA_021161865.1 Thermoplasmata archaeon | reverse complement strand
TAGGCAGTTTTATTAATCGTTTACACCACTCTCAGCATCAACAATCAAAGGAACAGTAACCCGCATAAGGTTAAGTTCTTTACAAAGGTTCTCCCCGATATAATCCTTCAACGCAAAAATTGCCCTCTGAGTCTCCTTCCTATTCAAAGAGTGTTATAATCACTTGGAAGAGCCTTTTCAACCTCATCATAGCCTCCAATCCCTGGTCCAGCTAAATCTGCTTTCATATCCACCATTTACATCACCTTACCCACCTGGTATAGATATAAATTCTTTCCGATTACCTCTGTAGATTTGTTATATACTTCTACATATCTTCCGATATACCAGTGAAATATGCAAATTGACTGCTAAAAGGAGAAGATTGGTAGAATGCCTATATTTTGCTAACCGCTGGTATTATTCTACTTCTCGTATGCTCCGCTGTCTCTCTTATGTCCTCGAGAATCTCTTTTGGTATCGGCACCATTATCTCCTCATCTGAAAACCTAGCATCCTTCATCCGTTCTATTCTAAAAAACAGTTTCATTGGCTTTTCCATTCTGGTGAACATAAGGTTGTCTGCTGACTCCTCCCAGATTTTGATGTCCTCTTTAAAGGCACTCGTGCTTACAGAGAACACAAAGGTTTTACTTCTATCGTTTAATATGATTTCATTGATTTTTCTAAGTATTTCATCCTTGTATGTGGGTGAAAACAGTAGAAGATTAAGTGCAGATGCAAACACCATTATCCCATTATCGCTGCTCTCCAACATTTTACTTGCATCATCTAATGCCCTATCCCAAACCTCCGGTTTTAGAAGATTCGCCTTTAATGTTCCTTTATCGGACTGCTCTATTGCATCTACAGTTGGGTCAAACTGTAGATAGACTATCCTATCCCTGTATTTCTCTACATCCATCCCATACAGTTTTTTCATAGAAACCTTTACAAAATCTGTTGTTGGATACTGCAGTGGTATACCTATAACACTTCCTCCAGCTTTAAGCCAAGAAGAGACAAATGCAAAAACAACCAGTGGTTTACCTGTACCGCCCGGACCGCTGATAAGAGTTGAAGAAGGATAAGGGAATCCCTCCGGTAATAATTTTTTAAGCCATTCTTGTTTTGCTTGAACTGTTTTCATTTTCCTCCCTCCTTTTAATTCATCTCTCTATTATCGTAATCTGTTTAAAAAATTTTCTAAAAACCAAATATAGTTGCAACTCTCCAAGATATTCCTGCAAATAGAATACCGTACATACTGGAAATTATGGTTAAACCTATAGCTTTTTTAAATCCAAATTCTTTTATCAACATGCTCAAAGCTATTATACAGGGTATCCCAATGGATGTGGCAACACCGAACGTATAAAGCTGCAGTGGAGTCAAAACCATAGATACATTGTTTCCCACTACAGATACAAGCATTCCACCTGTGAGATCCTTTTGAAGAAAACCAAATAGTATGGGTATTATTATCACGGAAGGCAATCCTAACCACTTGGTTATTTGAGAAAGAGGGTTAACTATCATGCCTGTAAGTTCAAATTTATCCATCAAACCATACAGCATTCCTCCTACGATGAGTAGAGGTATCACTATGTACACAAAATCTTTCATCCTTATCCAACTTTTTGCGAGTATATTTCTAACCAATGGCATTCTATATGGGGGCAACTCCAAAAGGAGAGGTTCTCTTTTCACAACCAATATTTTATTAATCAAGAGACCCCATATAACACCGGATATAATCATAGTAATGAATACAATCACTGCAAGTGTTAACCCCCCATAAAATCCTACTACTCCCATTATTATTGCTGTCCTTGAGGAACATGGAACAAATGAAAAGAATGAAGCTGTGTAAAACTGCTCTTTCTTAGAAGAAAGAACTCTTGTTGACCTTGTTGCCGCAGCTGTACAACCTAGGCCCAGCGCAAGGGGTATAAATGCCTTTCCAGGAAGACCTATCCTTCTAAGTGCTCTTTCAGCATTAATTATAAATCTCGATAGAACCCCCATGTCCTCTAACAATCCAAGTAATATGTAAAATAAGAATACATAAGGTAAGGCTATTGCAACGCCTGCAGTTAGCCCTCTTATCCCATCTGAGAGTAATGTAAACATCAATGTATTCTGTCCAAGATTCATAGATGCCAAAAAACTATCTGATAAATCCATTAGATATCCTTGTATTATGTTTCCAAGATAGAGAAGTACACCAAACACTGCAACCAAAGATAGAGTGGTAGATATAGGTCCTAAAAAATGGTGAAGCAGAATACTATCAACTCTATCCTCTATGTCTCTCCCATCTTTTATTGGTTTTATAGTTGTAACCTTCTCTGCTATAAATGAGGAGGTACCATATCTTGTTATGCATATATCCTCCGCAACCTCCGGATGTTCTTTGATAGAGTCTTTTATACTATCAATTATCTTCTCATCTTCCACATACTTGTAGAAGTCACTATCACCTTCTAAAACTCTCAAGGCAATAAACCTCTCTGGAAGATCACCACCGATATGTTCTGATAATCTTTCTATCGCCTTCTCTATGTGATCATCGTATCTAACCACAAAGAAGTCATTTCTCTGATTTTTAATATCTAGAATCTTATCTATTAGATTCTCTATCCCCTTCTTCACGAGAGGATTTATCGGTATTACTGGTATGTTGAGAAAACTCTCCAATTTTCTATAATCTATGTATATTCCCTTGTTTTTTGCCTCCTCTACAAAGTTAAGTGCAATAATTGTTGGTATCTTTGCTTCTAATATCTGCAAGACGATGTATAAACTCCTCTCTAGAGATGTTGCATCGGCTACTACTACAACTCCATCTATCTTTGTCTCAAATAGATTTTTCTCTGTTACTTTTTCTTCCTCACTTTTATCAGATATTGAGTATATTCCAGGAGTATCAACAAATTCAATCGCTGTATCGTCTACTAACTTCTCTGCCTTTAAAATCTCGACGGTTGTACCAGGGTAGTTCGATATGACTGCCCTTGGACCCACAATTGCATCCAATAGCGAAGATTTTCCAACATTTGGTTGACCAATCAAAAGAATTTTTAGTCTATTCATGTTTCTATGCCCTTAATCCTGTCTGCTATGTCTCTATCTAAAGCAAATTTCTTGTTTTTAATCTCCACTACAACCACATTTGGTAACACGCTTACCACTCTTACTCCTTCGCCTGGAAATATCCCCATACTTATAACTCTTTCAAACAGATCCATGTCAACATCTATATCTACTATAATTCCCTCTTTAATCTTTATCAATGCTATACCTTTATCTCTCATAGAAGACAGTGCCTCTATGTTACTAGCAACCTCCTTTGAAATGTAATGTTCCATCAAATGAGCAATCTGATGAGCATCACCTTCACCTTTTGTCTTTTTAAAATATCTCTCAAGGAGAAGATGTTTTTCAAGGATATCTTTACCATTCTCCATACCTTTTTTTGTCGCACTAATCTTGTTATCCATAATCTTTATAAATCCATCCCTCTCAAGCTCCCCAAGAGACTGCTCCAGAGATTTGCTTGAGGAAACCTCCCCAGTTAAATTCTCCGTTGTTACCTTACCTTCTCTTTCAGCCAATATCCTAAGTATATCCTCCTTAACTATCTTTATAAGACTCCTATCCTCAGACACATTATGTTATCCCTGTCCTGATTAATAAATCTTGAGCGTATCGAAATGATTTTTTAGTTATACACTTTAGCTAAAACTTCCTAGTATAGCTTAGTACAACGCTCCAATATATATAGAAAAAATTTGATATATACCTCTCTGTCCACTGAGGTAAGATATGTGTAAATTATCTCCACAATTTCCTCTATAAGCTTCTACCCTATGTTATGGCACCCTCCGGACAGGCAGGTATACAGATCCTACATTTTCTACATTTAGATGCATCTATCTCTGCTTTACCATTAACTATACTTATAGCATCAAATGGACAACGTTTTGCACAATCACCACAACCCACACACCTTTCTTTATCTATCCGTGGAACGCCTTTTAACGCAGTGTTTGGTTGCTCTGCTCCTCCCTCTTCAGCTCTATGATGCTCGACTGGAACACTACCGGGTGCATTTACCCTGCTTTCTATACCCTCTCTCACCATGAGGGTTCCACAAACTGGACATTTCTGCTGATAGCATGGTACTCCTCTCTGATGTGCGACTCTCTTACCACATTTTGGGCATACACAGTATCCACTGGGCCCTAATCCAAAACCTCCTCCTCCACCTCTACCATAACCTGTTCCTCTACCGTATCCCATTCCTCTACCATAACCTGTTCCTCTGCCATAAACCATATTATCCCTTCATCTTAAAGTTAAATATTCTCTGTTCTCTCCTCTATTCCATTCTTCAAGAATTTTATTGAGATTCTCTAACATTATCTTTAAACCATCCTCTATTCTCTCAGTTTTTACCAACACCGGTACAAAAGATTTTTTCATTCTAACTATGTTGGGCCCAAATCTTTTTGATAGAAGTATCTTCACATTCTCCTTCGACAAGATACTGGATACGCTCTTTGCTTTCTTAGGGTCACCGTGAAATCTCTCTTCCTCTGCTGTGTTATCTATCTTTTTTATACATACATAGCATCTGTTGTCTATTTTATAGATAAGATAATGATTTGCATCTCCAAAGTGTTTATCTGTAAATTTTTCTCCATCATCTGTTGCACATGCCACTATTACATCCATAATACATCCCCTCAACTTATAGCTATTTTCCTGCCAACAACGATGTCTTTATAGTTTTTTCCAAATTTTTTTCGAAACAACTCTATACTCGCATCGCCACTATCATGTGCTGATAGAGCAACGATTTTTGGATTCCTCTTACCCATCATCTCTATATTCCTCTTAACATCCTCTAACCTTATAGGATTCCACGGCGTTCTACCCGTGCCAACATATCTCTGAACATCTAGACCAAGTAGTCTGGAACGACCTTTTGTTACAGGATAATGAAGCCCACCTATTATACCATATATAGGTTCTTTGAAGAGTCTCTCGGTTCTTTCTAATATTCTTGGTAACGTTTGATGCCCACACCCTACTATTAACACTATGCCTTTGCCTTTCACATTTACCGCTAATGCCTGTTCCATAGTCCATCCAAAGAAGAACAATTGATTGGGTATTGCACCTATCGTAGCAACGCCTTTACCTACAATTTTAGGTAACTCACTATATATGGGTTTTAAACCAGGATAACTCATCGGTATAGGAGTGTATACCCTCTTATCGCCTATATTTATCTGATGATCAGTTAGAGAAAAAGTCTTCTTCTTAGCCCATTTTACTCCACCTACATGATCAGGATGGTTATGAGAAATAACTAGGGTATCAATGTCATCAATTTTTACTCCCAATACCTCCATATTATGAAGTAATGGTGATGGGTGAGTCTTCTCCTTATTAAACCCTACATCAAATAGAATTGTATTTTCATTGGTTTTTATTAGATAAGAGACACCTTCTTCGCCTTTCAAATCATCGTTATCTGTATACCAATCAATCAAAGGTAAAACCTCTAATCCTTCGGTTTCCCCCACACCCTCTAAGGTTTTTATTGGATACTTCTCACAATATTTTTTGACCTTAACTTTACCGATTTTAAACCGCACATAAAGGAGGAATGCCACAAAAAACAACGCAAGAAGGACATAGACAATAGTTGTTATAACAATCATAGCCTGCACAATGGTAGCCGCATCAAATATGTTATTTATAAAAGTTTAGAATATGACCTTCTTCATAGTTGTAGTAATGAATTAGTTTTTTGAAAAACCTGTTTTTAAAATGGAAGCCAGCATCCTCCACCTCCTTCCTTATTTTAGTTAGATTCATGTGTTTTGGAAACACTGATAGGAGAGCCCCCCTCACCTGATACTCTATGTATCTCCTTTAGTAACCTCTCTCTTTCCTCCCTGTTAAAATAATAGTGGTGAAGCACATCGTAAAGCAGAATCACATCAAAAAAATTGCTTTCTAAATTTGTTTTCAATTCACCCGATGTTTTTACTGGCGCTATATTGCTTAACCCAAATTTTCTTGCTTTCTCCATAAGCTCATCAAGCGCGTCACCATCCTTATCCAATGCATATACTCTTCCACTCCTTCCCACAACAAATGCCGTAGGTATAGTATAGTACCCAGTGCCGCATCCAAAATCCAACACAACCTGCCCTCTTTTGATTCCTATCTCCTGCAGTAGTTCAACCCCTTCAACAGTCATCCATTTTTCTTCATTATAATTCATAGATGTTTCCTCAAGATTGTCTTACTATGCATCTTTTGACATATCTAACAATTTTCTTTCTCAACTACTCAAACTCTTCATATGAATACTAAAGTAATCTTCAAATAAAACTAACATGGTGCTAATCCAAGATACTGCAAGAGTAAATCCTCCTACAACATCACTTAACCAGTGAGCTCCAAGATAAATTCTGCTGAATCCCACAAGTGCGACCATAGAGACTGCTAATATGGTAATAGGTTTGTACATCTTTTTATATCTCTTACTAACGACGTATAAAATCAACAAAAAGAGTATGCTTATCATCGTTGCATGACCGCTTGGAAAGCTGTAACCTGCCGCATATACCAATGAGTTGGTTGGTCTGGGCCTCCGTACAACCTCTTTTACCATATACTCTAGTAGAAAACCTCCGACAATTGTAAATGTAGAAAACACAGCTAGAATCTTCTCTTTTTTATAAAGTAAAAATGATATAAATAATGTGGAGACCGCTGTTATCCCCAAGATACTTCCCGTTTCTGTAACGTACACCATAATCAGGGTGAGGGTAGTATCCTGAATAGATTCCATTTCATCTGATACTGAAGCATCTAAATTAAACAAAAAGACGTTTGTTATAGCTGCACCCATCATAATCAAAAAAAGACAGAGAGACAAAACATCTATAGTGAATAAAAGATTTCTTCTACTGAGATACACCTTCATCCTCTCACTAAACATGTACTGATTCAACTTCAATCTATTTCTCCATACTAAACCCTATCTACCTCCGCATCTCAAAGAAGAGAAAAAAGGAGAGAGAGGTATATTAAATCTAAGGGGACACCCAATACGAAACATCGATCTCAGTGTATGCAGTCTTTTGTATAACCTCAATAGTGAGCATAGTGCTACTCGCCTTGGAGAACACAAGAGTTCTATCGTCAGGGGATCCGCTTGTGGAAACTGATGTCCAGCCATCACCTGGCATATTGGAGTTATACCAGTTTACCACATCACTAACACCTGCACTTGTTCCATAAGTGATACTGATAGCTATAACTCCACCATAACTTTCATTCTGATACTCCAGCATCACAGACCCAGGGTATCTGGAAGCAGGTTCATATCCCGCTGTTTGATCCGTATCTGGTAATCCTTCCTTTGTGTATAATATGTCTATCTCAGTATAAGCTGTCGTCTCAGATGGTTTGAATACAGATATCTGCAAATCCTCAACGCCCTTGCTGAATGACAGGCTGTAACCTGTATCATCTGATGATTCCTCATCTAGAGTCCAACCGTTGCTTTGAAGTTGCTGCTTATACCAATCTGCAACAGCACTCGCACCATCGCTTGTTCCATAATCAACATAAATCTTTTCATATAATGGATCAGAAACATCCTTCTCATAGCTTGTCATCACAGACCCAGGGTATCTCTGAATGGGTTCATCACCCTGTGCCTGATCGCTGCTTGGCAACTGATCCGCTTCACCACTCCCTGAAAACTTCGACCAAGGCCCTGTTGCTATAACATAAAAAGTCTCACTGCTACCGGCAGAGGACTGCCGCCAAGCCCAGATACCTTCACCGGTGTCTCCCTTCTTGAATAGCACACCACCAAAGGAAACTGAAGTAGATGATGCCGATACCGTTGTAACTGGATACTTTTCCTGAAACTCCCAGCCACTGGAGTTCATCTTGTTTTCATACCAGCTCAGTATGGTTTGAATGTCTGCACCTGAGGTTTTGTAGGCTTTAACGGTCACACCCTCACTCGGTATATCCATCACAGAGTAGTACCCAGCTGGGAAAGAGTAACTCTGTGAGCCAGGGTAAAGATCTGATGTACCCCCCGTTGAACCATTGTTATTGTCTCCAAGACAACCACTGATCAAAACAGCTCCAAATGCTAACATCACAAAAAGTGACAGAAACTTTATTTCTCTATTCATTTTCTACCCCCTGTTGTAAACAAGGCGTGATGTATATTAATCTTATAAACATTTCTCTACAAAGGAGAAGAGTGGCAATAAATACTATCCCGATATAACCAGCTATAATCGAGGCGGTAGGATGAAAAAATTCAAGTCATCTAACATGATGAGAATAATAACATGGCTAATCATGATACTGGGTGGAAGCTTATTCAGTGTATAGATGGATTATAAACTCTTTAGAGTTCTAATAACAAACCCTTATTTCCACCTTCTAACATTAGTTTTTGGTGTCCCCTTGCTCTATTTCGTTCTACTTGTAAGTCGTAACACAGGTAGATTTCTTGCTAGAATGGGTAGAGTGGGAGACCTACCTCATATGGATACAAACAGACTTGTTACCCATGGTGTGTATAGTTGCATGCGCCATCCCATGCATTTTGGATTACTATTCTTCCCTCTATCAGTTGCTCTGATTATTGGATCGCCCTTTTTCATTCTAATAGTCTCTCCCTTAGAAATGCTGTTTATGATACTTATGATAAAATTTTTTGAGGAACCAGAGGTTATAAAAAAATTTGGAAAAGAATATATTAATTATAAATCCAAGGTTCCAATGTTTAATCTTCATCTTTCTTGTATATATCGCTTGATAGGAAAAACTCTTCCACCAAATGATAAAAAATAGCAACTGAATACAGCTTATGCCCTAACTTTGGTCTTAGAAACAAAGGGCTTGCATTCCTTAGCGATCTCCTCAAGTTCTTCCCTGCTGTATGGTTCAACCTTCCCAAGTTTCGGGTCAAGAGTGTTATCTGGGTTAAACTGTTGAAGAACAAAGAGTTTT
>JAGGZU010000123.1 GCA_021161865.1 Thermoplasmata archaeon | reverse complement strand
TCCGTCTCCGTCGAAGTCCCATCTTATCCATTTTATTTCTTTGCCGTTTTCGTCGTTGTCATGGCTTTGTGAGGCGTCGAAGGTTACTTTTGGGTTTTCTTTGGTGATTTTGTATGGTCCACCTGCTATAGCGGTTGGTTCAGCGTTTTTATTGTAAACGTTTATCTCTTTGTTTTCGTTCCATAGACACATGTTTCCATGTTCGTCTTTTACGGAAACAACAATCTTGTAGGCTCCTGTTTTGCTCCATGAATGTGAAGCCTTTAATATCGTTGGGTTGAGGTTTGTTGCTTGATAGTTTTTGGGGTTTATTCTTGTGGTTTTGAATGGTCCAATCCAATGGGTGTTTGTCCCATCTCCCCAGTCGAATTTACAGTATATGTTGTCTCCCTCTGCATCTATTGCTGGAACGCTGCAGGTGTATCTATGTCCAGCTGTAACCTTATCTGGCCCAGATATTTCATCGGTGAGAAACGGTGGGGAGTTACCCAATATGCACAGTATTGTGATGTCATCCACAGCCACGTTACCGGCTTCATCTTTTGCAATCACAGTATAGTTGTGTTTTCCAGAGTAAATGCAGTTTCCAAACGTCCAGACATCTCCATCTTGCCTACCCTTTATCTCACCAAAATCTGTTTTCAGTTTCACTGATTCTATACCGGATTTGTTGTCGTAGGCATATGCTCTAATGTCACTGGGTTTGTTCCCTATAATAATAGTTAAATCTTTTTTTAATGGCATCAGTTTTCTACCATACAAATAAAGACCCTCTTCTGGACTGTTTATACTCACTGATGGTGGATAGTGGTCACCTTTGTACCCCCATCCCAAGCTATCTGGATCAACAAGGTAATCCATTACGATGTATTTGTATGTTGGATCCCTCCATATGCACATCTTGAACTTGTACAGCCATTTTTTGTATATATCTCCAGGTATTCCATCTAATCCAAACTTGAAGTAGGTTTGTTTTGCTACGGTAATGTAATGTGTGTAACTCTTCCATATCGCCTCCGTCTGTTGGTAACCGAAACCGTATGTTGATAAACCAAAGGTTGCGTCTCTTCCATCCTCCAGCTTGAATCCTTCTGTTTCACCTTCATTTATCGATATCCCTTCAGCTAAATGTCCCTGTTCGACATAATACCAGTCTGTGTTTATCGCTTCTTCATTTGACCAATACTTTGAAACGTATGATGTTGGGTCTCCTGTTACACGATGAGATGCCAACTTGGGTGAATCACCTCTGTTTTCGTTGTAGTATGATAGTTGAAAGTTATTTTCCTCTATTTTGATGGGGACGTTGATTACAAAATCTTCTCCTTTGTATTCTCCATTCATTATCTTGTATTTGTATTGGTTGTACCGAGTTCTCTCAACAACAACATAGGGCTCATATATTTTCCCTGTGGATCTGTAGGTGATGTAACTTATGTCAAGTGAGGTTCCATAGGTTTTTTCTATCCTGTGTTTAAAGCTTGCTTTGACGGATGGAGTGAAGAAGTCGCATATGGTCGGGTTGAAGGATACAGCCCAGGTTGCTTCTACACCTATGTTGTTAACATCGGATGTTTTTTGTTCGCTGCCTTTTCCAAATGTGGTGAATGTTAAGGCAGGGTCGTCGTTTAAACCCTTTTTGAAGGGTGGAAAGTACATTAGTGCAACTGGGTACCAATCTGTTTTAACATTCTCCTTTTTTTCTCCGGTGTATTTCACAGATATGCCATCGCTGTTGTCGAAGTCACCGCAGGTTATATCCCAGCCATTGTAGCCTTTGCCTATTGAGAGTATTTGGTTGGTGTAAGGGTTTTCATCTATTTCCTGTGGATCCCAGACCTCAACCATACCTAACGAGTTGAGCAGCACTATCTCTTGGTCTCCGTCTTTGTCGAAGTCACCGCAATCTATTTTACTGCCCCCTCCTTTTGGAGGTTTTTTCCATCCAAAAACTGTGTTTCCATTGCCATCTAAAATTTTAATCTTGTTACTTCCTTCTGTGAGTAGGATGTCATCTTTTTTGTTTCCATTGATGTCTCCACACGATACATCCTTTATGTTTTTGCATTTTGCATCAAAAACCTTTGTGTCGATGTAGTATTCTTCTCCATTAAGCACTTTGTTTCTTATATACACATGTGAGGCACTGGTTGCAATAATCTCATACTTTCCATCACCATTAACGTCACCAGCATCTATTCTGTAAAAACAAGAGTCTTTGTAGTAGATTTTAAACCAATCTGTTAGTTCGTTTCCATTGTAATTCACGATCTTGTAGGTTTTCGGCTCACCAAAGTCTCCGCCAAGTATAGCGATCTCGTCTTTTCCGTCACCATTGAAGTCTCCACAGGTTATGTCGTGAGGGAATACGCCTTTTACATGGATGGTTTTGTCATTTTCAGGGTTACCTGGATCATATATTTGAATGATTATGTTGTCGTTGTGTTCGAGAAGAGCGATTTCATCTTCTCCGTCACCGTCAAAGTCACCGCTGTCCATTGCATAGTAACCATATTTTGATTGAAAGCTCTTCCAGTCTTGATAAGTGCTCCCGTCAGCCTCCATCAGTTTCACAGAATCTAGGTACCCGGCTGGGTTGAGGTATCCCAGAACCGCGATTTCCTCATTATGGTACATTACAAACTCATCACCAAGAGGTGGATCCATGTATGTGTTTCCCGCAGGATTAGGTTTTTTTCTTGGTGATGCAGGGTTTTTGTTTGCAGACCATGTTCTGGTAAATAGGTTTTTTATGATGTTTTGGAAAGGGTTTTTACTGGTTCTTTTATGCACGATGTTTTGTAATATGCCTGGCAGTATCCTTCTATTTTTAGCAGTCGCCGATCCAAGTGCAGAAACGAGAAATATGATAACAATTAGCAGGGCAACATATTTTTTGATTCTATCTTTCATTAGTCTCCCCCATTAAAAAAATAAAGAAAGGTGAGGGGGTTTTATTCGTTGTAGTATATTGTTACTTTGGCGTATCCTGTGTTTTTTTGTCCTTCGTCGTCTTTTACTTCTAGTTTAGCGTGGTATGTTTTTGTTGCTATGTGACTGTG
>JAGGZU010000002.1 GCA_021161865.1 Thermoplasmata archaeon | reverse complement strand
TGACATTTTTACACAACATATTTAAATATGAGTTAAAATGAATATGGAGTCGGTGAGGAAGGGAGTAATCATTTAATCCCTTTTTTTAATTACCTCCCCCTCCTTTCCCCCACCCTTACTTGCGCTTTTCATTTTTTTGGTGTTTGGTTTAAACCAAACAAATCCAAAGTATTTATTAGGTTAAACCTGTCTTACTCCAAAAGAAGACGGTGAATTAAAATGAAAAGTTTGTCAACTTTACTTGTGGCTGCAGCGTTCGTTGCCGTAGCCTTCTCAGGTTGCGTGGAACAGCAGACAAACCCCGCTGGTACCAGCCTAATAATACTACCACCTTTGAATACGATTCAGAACCCAAAGTATGCTATATCCTCTCATCACAGGGTGGAGAATATTTCAGTGAATGCAACCGTTCCGCAGTATCCTTTACCGTTAAACCTCACCAGTGTTGTCAACATAAACAATGTAACCTCTGTTTTCCATTTAACCAGTGAACAACAGAAGCTGTTGGAGGAAAACGGGTTTGTTGTTGTTGATTATGGAAGCATTGATGACATCGTTAAACCCTATGATGATTTAAAGAAAAAGGATGTACCAATCTTTGTCACATCAGACACTCTCCTTCACCTGTACCATATACAGTTTGATGAAACATTAAAAGGGATAGAGGAAAGAGAATTCTTTGATGACATTCTAGGGTTAAGTAAAGCATTGTTTGATAAAGCAAAAACGGATTACAGTTTATTCACTCAACCTGATCTTAAGGAGGCTGCGAGGAGAAACGTTGCATACTTCGCTGTTGCTTTAAAACTTTTGAGCACACCAACCTCTGGCTACAACAACTCTGAAAAAATATCAGTGGTTGATTTCACGGTTCCAGATTACGTTAAAAACGAGGTTAACAATGAGGTTGATTTGATAGACTCCCACCATGGTTTCTCTGAAAGCCCGATCTTCCATTACATGGAGGATTACTCCCAGTACCTGCCAAGGGGGCATTATACGCAATCTGAGAAACTGAGAAGGTATTTTAAAACACTAATGTGGTTTGGGAGGATGGCTTTTCTTTTAAAAGGTGGAGACCCTCACTGTTCTGCATGCGATTTTTTGGTGTCAGAGTATGATGCCAGGATTGCAACTCTGCAAGCCTCTTTGATCTCTGCTGAGTTACCTGTTTTAAATGTTAACGGTGTAACAGCTGAGAATCTTTGGGAGCGTATATACTCTGTCACTTCTTTTTTTGTTGGGACAGCAGATGATTTAACACCCTATGAATACCTTGAGTGTATCGCAAAGGTTTTTGGTTCAGAGTTTAACGTAACAGAGTTTGTTAACAACTCTAAACTGTTTGATTTAAAACTGGAGTTAACGAAGCTGCGTAACCCAAGGATTTATGGTGGCACAGGCGAGTGTGAACTGTCACCTGATGCCACTGTTGAGGATTTAAACAGAGTGCTTGTTAAAACCAAGGGTTTACGTTTCATGGGTCAAAGGTTCATCCCTGACTCATATGTTTTTCAGCAAATGGTTTTCCCAGCAGTGGATCCTTATCTCGGAAACGGTACACCCTTCACCTTAGAGTTCACAGGTGGTGGACCCGCGAGGTGTTTTCCAAGGGGTTTGGATTTTATGGCTGTACTCGGTTCGAAGAGGGCTCTTGAAATCATTGAAAGGGAGGGTGACACAGAGTATGGACGTTATTATGAGCAACTTCATAATCTTTCGGAGAATTTCTCTAAACTTAATTTAACTGAGTGGAACCGTAACCTTTATTTCAGCTGGGTTTACACGTTGAAGTCCTTGTTGAAAGAGTTTAACGGTAGTTACCCAACATTTATGCAAACGAATGCTTGGCAGGATAAGGAGCTGCAAACAGTTTTGGCATCATGGGCTGAGCTTAGACATGACACCATACTTTATGGTAAGCAGAGTTATACTCCAACAAAAACATCTTGGGAGCCTCCACCTAAACCTGTTGTTGGTTACGTTGAACCTGTTCCAGAGTTTTATACTCGTCTGCTTTCACTCACAAGGATGACAAAGGACGGGTTAACAGACTTGGGGGTTCTCAACGAGACCGAAAAAAACAGGTTAATGGCTTTAGAGGATGTACTTGTTAGATTGGCCAACATTTCTAAGATGGAGTTGGAGAACAAGGAGTTAACGGAGAGTGATTACGAGTTTATAAGAAACTTCGCCAGCAGTTTAGAGAATGTGGTAGCTGGTGTTAAACAACATGGGAAGGAGACCACGGTTGTGGCTGATGTTCATACTGATCAAAACACAAAAAAATGTTTGGAGGAGGCGGTTGGTTATGTTGACATTTTACTTGTAGCTTATAAACTACCTGATGGTCGCGTACTTGTTGGTGCAGGACCTGTTTTCAGCTACTATGAGTTTAAACAGCCGATCACTGATAGGTTAACGGATGAGAAATGGAGAGAGTTGTTACTTTCCAGTCCACCTGATAGACTGGGTTGGATGGAAACCTTTGTGGCAGAATAAAACTGTTTGCTGGTATTTACTCGAAAAAAAGTGGACCGGTCGGGATTTGAACCCGAGGCCTCCACCTTGCGAAGGTGGCGATCTTCCAGCTGATCTACCGGCCCTTCTCTGGGTAAGCAGAAAATAAGACATTATTCTTTATTTTTTTGCAGCCTTGAGTGCTTCAACTACAGGCAGGGATTCTCCCATCATGAACTTTTCCAGCGAGCCACCACCTGTGCTTATGTGTGAAATTCTGTTGTTTAACCCGAGCATGTCCACTGCTGCAACCGTGTGACCGCCACCCACTATGGAAAAACCATCTGCTTCTGCGATTGCGGTTAACACTTCTTTTGTGCCTTTCATGAACTCCTTTTTTTCGAACACACCGCAGGGTCCTGATATGAAAATGGTTTTGGATTTTTTTATGGATTCAGTGAACAGTTTAATCGATTCAGAACCTATGTCATAAATTGGGTAGTCAACAGGGAGATCATTTGGTTTTATCTCCACTCTTTCTCCATTTTTTTCAACAGCGAAATCAACAGGTAGTTTTATAGAATCGTTAAACTCCTCGTTCAGTTTTTTTATTTGACTCATAAGCTCAGGTGTCTCCTCCTCTTTCAGTGTATTTTCGTTCACTTCTCCAAGGTTAAACCCCTTTGCTTTAAGGAAAGCGTTTGCTGGTAAACCCGTGAGTATCACCTCATCAGCGATCTTTTTTCTAAGTGACCTCTCAATGGTTTTTACAACATCAGAGTATTTTGCTCCACCGAAGATGAACACCGATGGTTTCTCTGGGTTACTAACCAGTTTACCCAACGTTACCAGCTCCTTCTCCAGTAGTCTACCAGCGCAGGATGGTAAAACCACGGTGAAACCTATAAGGGAGCACTGTTTTCTATGAGCTGCAGCAAAAGCGTCGTTTGCAAACAAGTCTGCAAGCGGTGCAAGGTTTCTTACCATTTTAGATTTAGCGTGTTCTTCAGCACTTTTTTTCTCCATCTCCTCAGGAGCTTTTCTGACATTGTCCAGCATTACTACATCCCCAGGTTCTGCTGAAACAATTGCCTCCTTCGCCTTTTCCCCGTAAACGTCGTTTACAAAAAATACTGGTTCACCAAGTAGATTGGATAAAACCTCAGCGTGTTTATCTAGGGAAATAAAATCCCAGCTTCCTGGTCTACCTTGATGAGCAAGGACAACGGTTTTTGCTTTTTTTTCCATAAGCTCTCTTATGGTTGGCAACGCTTGTTTGATTCTCGTGTCATCCAGTATCTCCAGTGTTTCCTTGTTTAGTGGAAGGTTGAAGTCAACCCTTAGAAGAACCGTTTTATTTTTCACATCAAAATCATCAAGTGTGTTGAAACTCAACATTTTTATCCTCAGAAAATGAGCATACTTTGAGGTTATTTAAATCATAGCCTTTTTTAACCAAAAAATCCTCATCTTACTATCTGCAGTTCCTTCTGCACAGATGTTTTTTGGTTGGGGGAGTGGATGTAGTTTATGAGATCTATAAGCCTGCAGGAGTATCCCCATTCGTTGTCATACCATGAAAAAATCTTAACCAAGTTGCCCTTTTCGCCGATTACACGTGTACTAAGTCCATCAATTATAGCAGAGTGAGGGTTACCAATTATATCCCTTGAAACAAGAGGTTCCTCCGTGTACTCCATGATGCCCTTCAGCTTCTTCTCTGTCGAACCTCTTAAAACCTGGTTAACCTCATCCCTTGAAACCTCTGTTTTAAGAACAGCCGTGAAATCGGTTATGGAACCATCCGGAGTTGGTACCCTTATCGCCATACCATCAAGTTTACCATTTAACTCAGGTACAACCTTCCCTATCGCCTTTGCAGCACCTGTTGTTGTTGGAATTATCGAGACTGCAGCAGCTCTTGCTCGTCTCAAATCCTTATGTGGGAAATCAAGGATACGTTGGTCACCTGTGTAAGAGTGAACCGTTACTAAGAAACCGCTTTCTATACCAAACTCATCATGTAGTATCTTCACCGGTGGAGCTATACTGTTTGTTGTACATGACGCCATCGATATGACATCATGTTTATCCTCATCGTACTGTTCCTCATTCACGCCAAGCACTATGGTGACATCAGGGTCAGCAGATGGTGCGCTTATGATAACCTTTTTCGCACCAGCCTCAAGATGTTTCGCTGCGCCTTCTCTTCTTCTGAACACACCGGTTGATTCCACTACAACATCCACATCAAGTTTTTTCCACTCCAAGTCTGCTGGGTTAAGTTTCGAAAACAACCGAATTGGTTTGTTGTTCACCATCATTACGTTATCGGAGATCTCAACCTCACCGGGAAACCTACCATATATTGAGTCATACTTAAGTAGATGCGCAAGCGTTTTTCGATCCCCAAGATCGTTAATGGCGACAACCTCAAAGGATTTGTTGTATTCAGGGTGTTGAAGCGCAGCTCTTAAAGTATTTCTACCAATACGTCCAAATCCGTTTATTGCTACTCTAATCATCCCATCCACTCCGCCCGTAAAAATAAACATCTTTCTATATAAGCTTTCCGATTAGATGAGTGGGGGTTGCATCAACAACCTTGACTTTGACAGTGGAACCAACCCTTGTGTTCGATGGGACAACCACGGGTTTATATGTGTTTGTTCTACCAACGTTGGTTGGACCTTTGCCCTCCTCAGTTACTATTACCTCATACTTTCCACCAACGTATTTCTCGTTTTGTTTCTTAGCCATTTCCTTGCACAATTTTGTGAGTATCCTTGACCTCTCCTTGGCAACAGAGGTTGGAACCTTGTTTTTCAGTTTTTTAGCCTCAGTATATGGTCTTGGAGAAAACCTTGTTATGTTCACTATATCAGGTTCAACCATTTCAAGCAGTTTAACGGTTCTTATAAAGGCATCATCATCTTCACCTGGGAATCCAACGATTACATCAGTTGAGAGCGTTATATCCGGGAACCTGGACCTAAAAACCGACACGAGTTCAATGAAATCCTCAGCAGTGTAACCCCTATTCATTTTTTTAAGCAAATCATTGTCACCCGATTGCACTGGTAGGTGAAGAAACCTGTAAACCTTTCTGTTTGAGTAAACCTTTATCAGTTCACCGGTTCTTTTAAGAACCGTACGAGGGTTCATCATCCCTATTCTAACTTTGAAATCCTTTTTTGTTTCACAGATTCTGTTGATTAACTCATCGATTTTTCCGCCGTTGTCTAACCCATATGAGGCAAAATCCTGTGCAGTGAGTTGAATCTCCACGCAACCCTTGTTGACAGCATCTTCAACCGCCGCTGCAATCTCCTCTGCAGGGTAACTCAGCAATTTTCCACGTGCCTTTGTTGTTATACAGTATGAGCAGGAGTATATGCACCCCTCAGATACAGCTATAGGGGCTATGACACCTTGGTAGTACCTTGGTTGTGTAATCTTTTTTTCGTGTGTAACCTTTTTTCCTTCCAACAAGTCGATGACTGCTGATACATTTTGAGGAGGGACAATCAAGCTGTTCTCAGATATTTTCTTTATAAGATCAGGTTGAACAGATGCCATGCAGCCAGAGACCACCAGGGTTTTCTTCAGTTCATCAAGTTTTTTTATACGGTGAAGCATCCTTTGCTCAGTTGACCCTATAACTGTGCAGGTGAGTAAAACAACGGCATCAGCATCGTCAGCATCCTCCACCAGTTTATGCCCTCTTTTTTCAGCTAAACCCTTTATGATACTTGCATCGCTTTTGTTTGCTGTACAACCGTAAACTTCAACGTATATCTTCATCGTTTGGTTTATAAGAAAAAAATAGACTATTTAACTGCTTCCTCTATTCTTTTTAAAACAAACTCTTTTTCCAACGTTGACAGGAAGTAACCCAGTCTTGGACCATGGTTTTGACCCAAGAGTATCTGATACATTGTCTGAAACGCTGTTTTTGCGTTTAACCTGTTTTCTTCAGAAGCATCATATACTGCATTGTGGATTTCATCAGCCTGCCATTTTATCTCTGAAAACCTTTTCTGCAGGGAGTGAAGCAGTTTTTTTTGTTCATCAGACAACATTATTTTTGGAGTTTTTTTCTGCACTTTAAATGTTATCCTTTTGGGTGCAAAGTAACGAAGCCAGTATTTAACGTGTTCAACCCTTTTTTTCAACCTCTCCTCATCACCTTTTTTAAGCACATCAGGTATCTGCCCTGTTCTCTTTAAAACCGTTTTTATGTCCTCCCAGTTACCTGCGATTTGAGCAACCGTGGCGAGATGCTTGTATGGAACCTGAACAGGTAGTTCACTGGGGACATTGTATGGTTGAGAAAGCTCATAGGTTCTTCTTAAATCCTTCATACCCTTTTTTTCTTCCTCTGCACCAAAGTACACCCGTTCTTCTTCATCGTATTCATCAACAAGGTCAAGTAAACCAAAACCTGGATCAAAATCAACGTGTTTAGACGGTTTGTTTTTCATTATCATGAAACGAAGCACCTCAGGTGGTGTCATGTTGAGCATCTCCTCTGCGCTAACCGCTGTACCCTTTGAGCTATGCATAGCACCCTTTCCCTTAAGCTGTATGAACTCATAAACCACGTTATGAGGCGGTTTGTAGTCAAAAATTTTTTCAGCTATTATTTTACCGGTATCCCATGAGCCACCAGATGCGGCATGATCCTTACCAAAAGGTTCAAAGGTTACACCAAGCATCTTCCATCGTGCAGGCCAGTCTACACGCCATGGTAGTTTACCAACACCACCCTTTCTAATATCTACTTCACCCTCAAACCCACACTCACATGTGTACTCTACATATGGGTATTCGTAGAGAACAGGTTTTGCGGTTGTGAGTCTACCGCATTTTTGACATAGTATGTTGAAGGGAATCCAGTTTTTTGATAGACTACGTTTAGATACCTTCTCTATAATCTCCCTTATCTCATCTGTCTTCTCTAACGCAGTGTGTATGTACTCCCTGTATTTGTTTTCCTTGTAGAGTTTTGATGCCCTGTACACCTTCGGGTTTATCCCAAGTTCTTTGAGAGAATGGAGGAAAGAACTAAGGTAATGGTCAGCGTAGCTTTTGTGTTCTCCACAGGGACAAGGTATTTCTGATAAAGGCATGCCAACGTACTGCTCGTATGTTTCAGGGAGAAAAGGGTACACTTTTCTGAGATGGTCGAAGTCATCTGCTATGTAAATAAACTCTGCATCTAAACCCCTGTCTTTTGCTGCTCTGTAAACAGCATCAGCAGTGAGTACCTCCCTCATGTTTCCAATATGGATGGGACCAGAGGGGGTTATACCTGTTGCTATCACCTGTTTACGTTCCTCTTCTAAATGAGATGCTAAAACATCAGCCCAGTGCATACACTCTTTCTCCAACGTCTTTATATCGCTCTCGTTCTCACAAGTGCACGCAACGGTACACCATCTATGTCATTCTGTGATCTTTTGTTAACAAGAGCCACACAAAGCACAGGGTTCCCTCCCTCTTTTTTTGTGACTGTTATAGCTCGACGCATGGTTTTTCCGCTTCCTACCACATCATCAATGATAACCACGTTCTTGTTTCTAACAGAAGCATAGTTTGAGCTGAATAAACCAACCTTTTCAACGTGTGGTCTGAATATTGCTAACTCAAGATCCAACTCCTCTGCAATAAAGGTCGCATATGGTATACCGTTTATGGCTACACCAACCACGGTGTCAACCTGGAGATCTCTTTTATCTGCCTCCTCTATTATAACATCTGATAAAGCGCTTGATATGTAAGCTATACGTGTCGGGTAAACTCCTATGGATCGCCAACCTATTTTAACATCCTTTAAAGGCTTCTCCTTCTCCTTTTTGCTGAGGAGCCAAGCCACCGTTTCCTCAGCAACGTTTAGTTCAGAGGCGATCTCATATTCACTCAACCCATTTTCCTTGAGTTTCTGAGCCTTTTCTCTCAGTACCTGTATCTCCATTGTCCTTCACCTATAAGCTGAGATAGCCTCTTCAATATTTAGTTTTTTGGCTGAAAAAAACATTAGTATGAGAAAGCTATAAATAACACTTTATACTATAAAAGAAATGAGGTTCTATGGCAAAGCAAAAAAAAGGAACAGGTTTTCACTCCGCTGCCGGGTTGATAAGGTATTTTGATGCAGAGGAGAAAACAGCCTTTAGAATAAGCCCATGGTTTGTGGTTGGGCTGAGCGTAGCTACAGCTGCTGTGGTTTTAGCTGCTCAGATACTTTACCCATTAAGTTGATTCTTTATTTTTTGTACACAAATCTTCAACTCCATGGGTGTATTCACTAGATAGTCGGCATCCTTTAAATCATTTTCACGTCCTACACCCCATAGTACACCAACCGTTGCAAACGTTCCAGCCTGTTTACCGGCAGCTATATCCACGTTTGCATCACCAATCATAATGGTTTTATCTACAGGTATGGAAAGCTTTGAACAGGCAAGAAGTATGGGGTCAGGCTCTGGTTTAGGTTTCCATCGACTGTTGTGACCTACAACAACATCAACATAGGGGGATAACCCAAAGTGTTCGATCACCCTTTCAGCCTCTTCTTCTGATTTAGTGGTTACAATACCTATCTTTGTTTCTTCATCCTTCAAATCCTTGAGGATATTTACAACCTCCTCATACCGCTCGGTTTTGCCCAACCCCTTATTCAGGTATTTTTCAACATACCGTTTACACATTTCAGGTACAACCTCTTCTTCTGCTTTTAGGGAAAAAAGTTTTTCAAGAGGCATACCAACCGATGACAGCATCTCTTCCTCTGTAAATGGGTTGTAACCAAACTCTGACAGTGTTTCGTTTATAATCTCTGAGATAACATCCTTGCTTTTAATCAACGTGCCATCAAGGTCAAAGAAGAACGCTTTCATAACCTTTGAGGGAAGGGAAGTCCAGTTTAAATCTATTGCTCTTGTAGATTCAAAAGTATCAGTTTTTTTGCTTCCTCAAAAGCCTCGTTTAGTTTATCAAGGTTTGATCCACCTGCTCTTACCATTCTCTGTTTCCCTCCGCCGCCACCATCTAAGATTTCACCCACTTTTTTTGCTATGGGACGTAAATCTATTGGAACATCATCTGATGCAGCCATAACCACTCCTTTTCCATCGTTTACACAAACTATGGTTTTATTTTCTTTAACAGCAGCTCCAGCAACTGCTACAGCATCCAAAGACTCTATTTTGTCAGGGTTATCCACCGTTATCACCGTTATAGAACCAACCTTCTGAGCATTATTTTTGAGGGAGTTGATTAGATCCAGAGGCACCTTCTTTTTCTCTTTATTAGCCCTCTTCCACATGTTGAACAACATCTGACAGGCATCCTTTGTGTCCTTTGCAGATACCCTATCCTTTTTTGGCAAGTCCTTTAGAAACTTCTCTATCGTATTCTCAAGCTTATCAACTGGAACAGAAAAAATCGCTGCAATCTCCTTAAGGAGCATTCCAGGTTGAGAGACTTCTTTGTTTTCTATGATGAAAAGGTTTTCAAGCCGTTGATTTAAACCATGTAAAAGTTTTTCCTCCCTCCTCTCAACATCCTCCACATTCCTTTTACCGGCAGCGAAAATAACCCTGTTCACTCCATCTTGAATCCTCTCTGTTTTAAGTATCTTTATCCGCTCGATTTCCCTGGTGTTGTCAACGTGCGTACCACCACACGCCTCCACATCTATACCTGGAATGTTAAGAACCCTAATTTTTCTCCCCTCAGGTACACCCCCCTGGTATAGTCTCATCCCGTATAGTTTCTCAGCTTCGCTCCGATCTATAACCTTTTTTTCAACCTTTACCCCCTTTTTTATGAAATCGTTTGCAAGCCCTTCTATCTTTTTCACATCCTCCTGAGACAGGGGCTTGTAGTGTGTGAAGTCAAACCTTGCCTCATCAACATCAAGTTGTGAACCAGCCTGCCAGACATGTTCACCAAGAACGTTTCTACAGGCGCTGTTTATAAGATGGGTTCCAGTATGATGTTTCATCAGAGAGTATCTTCTCTCCCAGTTTATCTCACATTCAACCTCCTCACCTTTTTTGGGTTTACCGTTAACATGATGAACAACGATATCGCCCTGTTTCTCCACATGTTTCACATCCATTTTTACATCATTAATTTTAATTAAACCAATATCAGATGGTTGCCCTCCACCTTCAGGATAAAATACGGTTTCATCAAGAACCACTAAGCTTTCTTCACCCTTATTTTCACACCACAAAACCTTTGCCCTGCATTTTTTCCTATAATGATCCTCATAGTAAAGCAACCTTGTTGGTGGCAACTCAGGGAGAGAAAACGTTTCTTTAACCTTTTTCTCCTGCTCAGCTGAATGACGTTCAGCGACAAGCGAGTCAAAGTTTTCAGGTACCACAATCTTTTTTCCCATCTCAGCTGCTATCTGTCTGACCATATCTGGATGTATGCCCTGTGTATCGTAAAGCTCAATGAGGGTCTCTGTGCCAACTCTTTTATTCTCTTTGAGAAATCTTCGGACAAGTCTTTTTCCTCTACCTACAAGTTCCTTGTACTTTTTTGTTTCTATTGAAATAACCTCATCTATATGCTCCCTTGCCTTTGAGAGACGAGGAAAGTCACTGGAAAGGTTTTTTATCTGCATATCTACTAGGGTGGACAACGGTTCATTCAAATCCAACCGCTCCATAAACCTGAGGGATCTTCTGATCATCAACCTTGCAAGGTACCCCTCCTTTACGTTTGATGGAACAATGCCATCACCAAGCATGAAGGCAATGCATTTTGTGTGGTCAGCCAACGCGTAGATAGCATGTTTATCCTCCACCCGGCTGTTCTCAGTTATCCACTTTATAACCTCAGGATAAAGCACATCATAGATTGTGTTTGTTCCCTGTGAAACCCATGTTAGACGTTCAAGACCGTAACCTGTGTCAACAACCTTTAGAGGCATAGGAGAGTATCTTTTTCCTTCTATCAGGTACTCTCCATCATTTTTTTCCTCTAAACTCATAAAGACCAGGGTTGCCACCTCAAGACCGCCAGCAAGTACTTCTAAGCATGGTCCAGCATTACCTCCTCCCTCCCACAAGGATTCCTTGTAAGTGATCTCTTTTTGGTCTACGCCAAGCTCCTTTACCAGGAAATCGTTGCAGTATGACACGGTTCCCTCCGTCCAGTATATAAACTTTTTTTCACTGTTGAAGGCATGGTGTCCCATCATCTCAAAAACCGTTAGATGTCTACCTGATACACCAACCTCATCCAAGTCGTTCAACCTTATACTGGGCTGTGAGATGACCAAGGGGTTTGCTGGAGGAGGAACCAAACCAGATGTGACATGTGGTTGAAAATCCGCTATACTTGCTATAGTTAGATATATATCCTTTCTCCATCTTGCAACAACAGGGTATGGTTTAAGCCGAGTGTGCCCATGTCGTTCAAAAAAGGAGAGGAAAGTTTCCCTCATCTCAGATAAAGTGAAGGGTTTCTTTGTGAGCGGTTTACCTATAAAAGAAAAAGGGGTGCAGGGTTGGTCACCACACACTTCTTTTTTTTCATCCAAAGTCCAGAAGTAGCTTCCACAGGCTTTACATTGTTTTCTGAGGTAACCGTTTTTTTTGAAGAAGGAAAGATTCAACTCTGCTTGCATTTTCGGATCCACGGTGATCACGCCTCTGTAGGAATATCACTAAGGTTTATAAATGATGGTCTCATCCAAGGGATTAGATGACGGATCCATACTCTGTTGTATCCATCCTGGAACCACTTATACAGTTGTTTCTACTTATCTTCTTTGTTTACATAATCTATCTTATAGTTACAAAGGCTTTTCAGGAGATGGGCTTCTCATCCATTGAGGCGGTACTCATAGTTTTTGCGAGTTACCTCTTCCATTTTAACATAACCGTTGAGGGTTTCAACATCTCCTACATCTACCTTTTCTCATACAACAACTGGGATATTTTTATAAACATGGGTGGTGCAGTGATCCCTCTTCTTATATCTCTCTATCTTGCGGTGAAGAAAAAACTCTCCGCTTCATACATCATGTTAGGTGTGGTTGTTGTTACATTGGTTACCTTTTTTGTCACACATCCTGATCCCCTGAGAGGGATTGTATCGGTTTTCCCTTATTGGCTTCTTCCTGCCTTTACAGCCAGTATCCTGTCGGTAGCTGTTTACTGGAGGGACTGTCAAAAGGCTGCTCCACTTGCCTATCTTTCTGGAACCGTTGGTGTCCTAATAGGTGCTGATCTTTTCCATCTACCCGCTCTTTTATCTTATAGACCAGAGCATGTTGTTGATGCAGCTATTGGTGGCGCGAACGTGTTCGACATGATTTTTATAACAGGCATTATAGCTGTTCTCATAGATGGTTTACTGCTCGTTAGACGAAAGAGATCGGTTACATGAAATCTTCTACAGCTGCAACTCCCGCTCCTTTTTCAAACTTGTAGCCTGCTTTAGCCAACGAAGCCTCTATTGCTCCTATGGTTGCAAGTAACTCCCTCATCTGAACAAGACCCATGTGTCCTATTCTGAAGAACTCTCCCTTGTGCGGAGCCTGAGATCCTGCTACAATGATTCCATACTCTTCTTTCAGTCTTCCACGTACATCCTTATCTGAGACACCATCTGGGTATTTTATTGCCGTGACAGTGTTTGAGGCATAATCTTTTTCAGGTAGTAGCTCTAAACCAAGCGCCTCTACCGCTGCTCTGCATGCCTCTGCAACTCTGCCGGTTCTCTTTATCCTGTTTTCCAAACCCTCCTCCTTAAGTATACGAAGCGCTTCAAGTAATGCAAGGTGAAGATGAACAGCTGGTGTGTAGGGCGTCTGGTCATCATCTCTGAGTTTCTTCACATGTTTTTTTATATTCAGGTAGTAACTGGTGTTATCATACATAGCCTCCATGGCTCTTTCAGAGACGGATAAGAGAGCAAGCCCTGCTGGCGCAGCTATACACTTCTGTGAACCAGTTATACAAACATCTATCTTAAGTTTGTCAACAGGAACATCTATCCCTCCAACGCTTGTAATGCCATCGGTGACAAGAATTACATCATGTTTTTGGCAGAGTTTAGAGATCTCCGGTAAAGGGTTGGTGAATCCTGTACTTGTTTCATTGTGTGTAAACGCTAAAACCTTTGTCTCTCCTTTAGACAGCATCTCCTCTATCTCCCCAAGATCTGGTGGCGTACCCCAGGGGTAGACAAGCTCGGTTGCATCGCCATAGAGTTTAGCGAGTTGCCCCATCCTTTCACCGAACTTTCCATTGTTTATGGTTAAAGCCTTATCCCCCTTTTTGAGTAGGTTGGAGAGAGCAGCATCCATACCAGCGGTTCCTGAACCGGTTAAGATAGCCACATCGCCTTTTGTCTGGAAAAGATACTGAGTAAGTTCTCTTAACTCTCGGTTGACTTCTGAGAACTCTGGGCTTCTATGCCCGATGGAGGGTGTGTTCATGGCTTTAAGTACACGTGGATGTATCTTCACCGGCCCAGCAAGCATGAATATGTTGTCTTGTATGTCAAATACCATCTTTATGCCCCCTTTAGTTGAGATAGGTATTTTACACTCTAATTTAAATGATTCGGTTGATTAAGAAGGCATTTTTTTTGATTTCATGGATGACAAACACCCAATTATGTGGAAAATGATTAAATAGAGTTTACCTGTTCTTTTGTTGATGGGATGGGAACTATAAGGTACTGTAAAAAATGTGGTGCAACCCTGCCAGATGGTGTAAATGTTTGCCCAAGCTGTGGTGCCCTTCAAACAGGTTCTTCGAAATCTGTTTTGTCAGCAATCATTATAATCATGTTGGTTACAGCGTTACTCGGCGCATCTTTTTTTATAACGTTGAAAGATATTAATAAGGAGTCAGAAAGGTTTTTTGAGAACAATAATGGCAACCATGGGGGTGATGAAGGAGGGAGCAATCCTGCTGTTTCACATGGGGCAGTAGTGGTGTCAAGGGATTTTTCTTCCCCAGGTTGGGAGGAGTTTGATTACGCCGTTGAATCCAGTGACGTAAGGATTGTTTCTACAAGCGAAGGATATGTTATTGAGGCTGACATTAGAAACCTTGGTTTATGTGAAGCCAGAAGCAACTATGGTTGGTGGTCATCCGAGGGTAGGTCCTGCTGGGGGGAATGGGATTTTGAATTCAACGACTCTGAAACCGTTGACATTAAACTCAGGGTGGGGGACAATTCACCTGAACCTGGAGCAGAGTACAGGGTCGAGTTGGATGGTTTGCATCTCGGTGATTTTCAGGTACCAGCAACTGATTCATGGTACATTGCTACAATACCTGATGTTTTTGTTTCCGCTGGGAAACACACGGTTTTCGTTGGAACGTACGAGATGGATTATTACCCGAACTATTACCTTGATTACATAAAAATAGGCGCCCTTAGGTTGGAGGGTGAGGAGTACAGTAGAAGCGGTGGCAACGATCCCAACCCGGATTTACAGGGTCTTTGGGTTAAGCCCTCTGATGTTAAGGTGCAGTTTTGGGATGGCTCACCAAATAGTGGAGGTGTTTTGATTTCTGAAAAAACCGTTGGAAAAACTCAGGTTGCCAGTGATCATAAACACCTTTATTTGAACAACACATTTGTGACATATTTTATACCAAGTAATGGTGTGTACACAGTTAACGTCTCATGGGATGGTAGCATAGGTTATCATGAGATTTATGTTGTTGTTGACCCTTATGATGAGTTAGCAGAAACCAATGAGACAAACAATGTTGTGGTTAAAACTGTTAAAATATCCTAGGTACCATTCAATGGTTTTAAAAACATGATTGTGTTATTGTGTTTTTGTATGGAAAGAGTCATCCGTTTTGGCGTTTCTCTTGAACCAGATTTGCTTGAAAGGTTTGATACGCTCATTGAAGAAAGAGGGTATGCAAATAGATCTGAGGCGATCCGTGACTTAATTAGAAAAGAGCTTGTGGAAGCAGATATAGAGTATGGAAGAGGTATGGTTATAGGCACCCTTACCATAGTTTACGATCATGAGGCTGGTGATGTAACCCATAAACTTCTTCATCTTCAGCATTCAAGGCATTCAGCGGTGAGGTCAACGATGCATATTCATTTGGATGAACACAACTGTTTAGAGGTGCTTGTGGTGGAGGGCGATGTGGAGGATGTTAGAAAGATGGCTGAGAGTCTTAGAGCCCTTAAGGGTGTTAAATATGGTGAGCTTAGTCTGTTTTCACCATCTGTTTAAACAATGTTTTCTGCAACACCATCTATATCCTTGAAAAGTTGCGTGTCCATTATTTTGTTTATGTTTCCAACCGCGTTTTCAAAGTTTTTGTCAAACCATATTTCGCCAAGGAAAGGTGCATGGTGTTTTTTACACATGTTTTTTATGTACCCGTTGTCGTAGTGTTTCATGTTTTCCACTATGCCAAGGATGGGTACGTTAAGCTCCTGCAGGAGAAGCAGGAGTTTTTTTACGGTTTCGAAAACGATTTTTGAGGATGTACTCAATAGCAGAAACTCTGCCCCTTGGAAAAGCTCTATGGTGTCAAACAACTCATCTCCTATACCTGGTGGCATGTCTATGATTAGAAAATCCAGGTTGTTCCAACGTGTTATGCAGAGTATCTCCTTTATCGCATTCGACACCTCTTCTCCGCGTAATGGTGTAGGATTTTCATTGGTGTAAAACACAACCGACATGAACTGTACTCCATTCACCGTTGGTGGTATAATCCCTTCTTTTTCTGTTGGTGCAACATCTTTGATACCGAGGACAACATGGTCGGATGGGCTGGTTAAATCTAAATCAAGCAGTCCCACGTTGTAACCCTTTTTTGATAATGCTAGGGAGAGTAGAGAGGATGTCACGCTTTTCCCTATTCCTCCTTTTCCACCTGATACAGCGATTATTTTGCCTATGTTTTTCAACCTTTTTTCTATAACGCTAAGCCTTGGATCCTTCATCTACTTCTCACCGACTATGGAGTCTATTCCGATCCCCCTTCCTTCAACGATGTCAAAATCCGGGCTTTTGCATTTTGGGCAGCGTATAAAAACATGGGCGACTTCTGGTATGAAATGAATTGACTCCCTTGTCTCTTCATCCAACGTTTTTTCTGTGTCGCTGAGTTTCCACTGGTGGCCACACGCTCTGCATTTAAACCTTGTTTTTATTGTTTTTATGTTTATTTTTGTTTTTGAGAAAAGGTCGCCATGTGTTTTCATCAACTCATTTAATGCTGTGTCAAAAAACTCTCGTTCGATTTCTTGCAGTTCACCAAGAGACATCTTTATTGAGGTTATCTTTTTTAGACTTTCACGTTGTGCAACCTCTACAGCCGTTTGTATAACTGCATCTGCTAAAGCCCACTCATGCATTGGTTAACTCGGATGTTCAAGCGTTTTTTAAATGTTTGTGGTGTATTTGAGCAGTCTGTTTCTTACCAACCTAAAGGGATGAGTTGGTTTAGGTTGTGTTTTTTTGTTCCTCTTCCTTGACGTCAACAAGGGTTATGGTGAAAACCAGTTTTTTCCCTGCAAGAGGATGGTTTAGGTCTATGGTTAGTGTCTCTTCTTTCAGCTCAATGACCGTTCCATAAAATGTTTTACCTGAAGGAGTGTTTATTTTTATTCTTGAACCTACATTTAACTCTACATCTGACTGCAGTACATTCTTTGGGACATCAATTACAAGATCATCCATGTGTGGTCCAAAAGCATCTTTTGGCTCAAGGGTGATTTTTTTAACATCGCCAATCTTCATGTTCTTTAGTTCGTTTTCAATAACTGGAAAAAACCTTCCTTCTCCAACAACCAGCTCCAAGGGATTTTCTTCATCGTTTTTGTAATAAACTGTTTCACCATCTTCTGACCGCGCCTCGTACACGATGTAGACAGTGTCCCCTTCTTTCACGTTTTTCATTCTCTTCTTCCTCCAATATCCTTTTTATCTTCTGCAGAAATACACAAACATTGATGTGCATCCCTCTCATCATCAATAAGGTTGTCATCCTATCGTTTTATTATATTTAAATATTTGTGCTTTTTCTGTATCTCCCAACTATTACAGCTTCTTTAATACTATGTTTTTTCACCTGTTTGTAAAAATCTCTTTTGTTTCTTACCTCTATGCTTTCAGTATCCAGCGCATACAGTCTAAAGAAGTATCTGTGAATGCCAAAGGGCGGGCATGGTCCTCTGTATTCTTTGACTCTGAAACTGTTTTTTCCCTGTTTTGCTCCTTGTGGGATGCTTCCTTTTTTTATCTCATTTACGTTGCTGGGGATGTTGTATAGAATCCAGTGAACCCAGGTTATGAGGGGTGCATCAGGGTCCTCAACGATTAAAGCGAAGCTTTTTGTGTTTTCTGGTGCATCAAGCCATTTGATATGTGGTGAAACATTTTTTCCTTCGCAGGTGCATTCCTCGGGTATCATACTGTTGTTTTCAAAATCATCACTTATTAGTTTCATTTCATGAGAAACATTGTGTTTTGTTCTATATTATTTTTGTCTCCAAGCAGCAGGCCCATATCATCTCCCATATTATTGCGACAACCGCTGGGACAGCAGCCACGTACGCTACATCAGATGGGAAGAGGGATATGCATAGTAGTATGGCCATACCCTCGTTTTTAAATGAGGCAAATAACGAAAAAGGTATAATCTCTTCGTCTTTCAGCCTTTTTCTTTTCCCAATCAATTTTATCAGTATGCCGCTGCCAAAGGTTCTTATAAAAAGAGCGGCGGAGATCAGCAATACAATCTCCATGTTGTAGAATAGGAAAGACCTGTTTTTACCTATTATACCGAACACCAGTAGGAGGAAGCAGATGTTTGCAATTATTCTTGGCAACTCCTTTGGCATCTTGATTCTCCTGACAAATCTGGATAAAACTAGCGGGAGGGCTATGAGTAAGAGTATATCCCTCAGTAAGGCTGTTGTATTCACCTCTTTTTGGAGAAAAAGAAGTATGATGAAAGGGGTTATGAGAAAGGATGCAAGGTACATTGAGGAGAGGGAGAGAAGGGTGTATTTTACATCACCTTTAAGCAGGGTTGTTATTGGGAGCACAGCAATCGCTGTGGGAACCGCAGCCATCACTATGAAACCGTTCATTATCTTTTCTGGAAACAGCAATCCAAGTGCTATTGTGAGCGTTGAGAGAAAGCCGAAGTTTATGAGTAAAGACACTGCTATGTTTTTGCCACCTTTTTTTAGTGAAAATGATGTGAATGATATTGGCAGCAGGGAGAATGTCATGGCTGTGATTAATGACGCCATGGATATTTCATTTGTGTATGCAGGGAATCCACCTGTCAGTAAACCCAGTGTTATGCCTGTGAAAACAAAAAATGAGAAGCTTGACGCCAGTTTTTTTATCATTTCAGCTCCCTTTTTCTGTGAGTTCAATCTTTTTTATTTTTTTTCTCACCCAGGTTATTGATAATATGGCGAAGATAATGGCTGCTACTACACCGGTTATCTGCCCTGTAATGGCTGAGGAGAAGGCGAAGATGTTGTAGAGAGAATGGGCAGCTATTGCTATTATGAAGAAATGGATGACTTTTGTGATTGACCCCCCTTGTATTAGTTTTTTACTGTAACCGTATCCTGTTAACGCGGTTGCTGAGGCATGTAGTAGGCAGCAACCTACTGTGCGGGTGTAGAAGAGTGCTAGTAGAACCCATATTCCCTGGTTGTAGAATTTTATGCCATATAGTAGGTTTTCCATTGCTGAGAAACCTAAGCCTGCGACTGCACCATAAACTAATCCATCCTCTATTTCGTTGATGTTTTTTTTCACAATGTTCATGGTTAACGCGAGAGGTTTTGTGAACTCTTCAACTATTGGAGCTACTACGACGCCGATGAGGATTGTTAGTATGTTGCCGTTTTTTATGAAATCCATTAGTTGTATTGCAAGGAGTGTTTCAAGGATGAAGGCTGCTATTACCGCTATTGTTGCACCCCAGAGGAATGTGAAGAGCAGGGGTATCCACGGTTCTCTCTCGTATTTCTCTGTGTTTCTTATCCAGGCAAGGTAGATTAGTGGCGGTATGAACGCGAACAGTAGAAGTATCCATAGCATGTTGTTTGGCAAATATTATGGTTTTATTTACCTTTTGTTGTTTTTAATCAAAATCTTATTATCGCACTTATCATTACTTTTCTCTCAGCATGAAACGTTTAAAGGCGGTTTGGGAGTTGATGCGGCTTGAGCATGGTGTCATGCTTTTTGTTGCTGTGTTTGTGGGTGCGGTTGTAGGTTATGGGGGTTTACCTGGTGATTTGGTTAAGCTTTTTTTGGCTTTTTTAACCGCACTTTTTTTGGAGGCCGCTACTTTCTCTCTTAACGATTATTTTGATATTGAGATAGATCGGAGAAACAATAGAGTGGATAGGCCACTGGTTAGGGGTGATGTTCAACCAAGGACTGCTGTTGTTGTTTTTGTTTTACTTTTTCCTTTGGGTATTGTTTCTGCTTTTTTTGTTAATCTACAGTGTTTTGTTATCGCTCTTATGACTGGTTTGTTTGCTGTAGCTTATGATGCGTGGTTGAAAAGGGTTAAGCAGGTTGGTAATCTTTATATTGCTTATACTATGGCGGTACCTTTTGTTTTTGGAGCGGTTGCTGTTTCTTATAGTGTGCCTTTTGTGGTGTGGGTTCTTGCTTTTATTGCCTTTCTCGTGGGTTTTGGTAGAGAGATTATGAAAGACGTTATGGATATGAAGGGGGATAGTGAGTCAGGGGTTAAGTCTATACCGATGTATGTTGGGGAGAGGAATGCTTACAGGTTAAGTGGTGTTTTTTATTTGGTTGCTGTTGTTTTGAGTTTTTTGCCTTTTTTCTTTTTGAGAGACTCTGCCTATTATGGTGATTGGGTATATCTTTGTCTTATTGTTTTGACTGATGTTGTTTTCATTGTTATAGCCTTTAATCTTTTTGTTAGGGATAATCCACCGGTTAGACGTTATAGGATGTTCACGCTTGTTGCCATGGTTTTTGGTTTACTTGCTTTCCTTGGAGGGGCTTTCTTACAGGGGTGAAACAATGGTGGCAAATGACATAGTTGGAGTATTATTTGTCTATATTTATGTAGCTCTTCTGCTTGTGGTTACAGAGAAGGTTTTGAGACGTTACCCGACGGTGAGCAGGAAGATTCTTCACATTATGGTTGGGAACATTGTCTTTATTCTCCCGCTGTTTCAAACCAGGGAGATAATGGCGTTTCTAGCTGCGGCTCCATTTATTTTCCTCACCTTCCTCATTAGCCCATACTCTCCAATCAAGGGATTGAGTAAGGTATCTAAGGCAGGTCATGAGTTAGGTCTAGTTTATTACTCAATTTCATGGACAATACTAGCGTATATATTCTTTGATCACATGGAGATCATAGGAGTAGGAATTCTTGCCATGTCTTATGGTGATGGATTCGCATCGCTGATTGGAGCACGCTTTGGAAGGCACACCTATCAACTGTTCTGTGACAAAAAAAGCGTGGAGGGTTCTACTGTGATGTTTCTGGTGACATTTGGTTTTTTGGTTATTGATCTCCTCTTCTATTCCATACCTTTAACTACTTATCTATTCATTACCCTCGTTCTGGTTTCATTTCTCGCAACCGTTGTTGAGGCGGTTACGCCGAGAGGGCTTGATAATCTAACTGTGCCTCTCATAGCATCGTTTGCCTACTGGTATCTTACCATGGTGTAGAGTATGAGGCTTATCATCATAGATGGATTGGATGCTGCTGGGAAGGATACACATGCACAATTGATTAAAAAGAGGTACGAGGATAAAGGAGAGAGTGTAACCATTCGTTCACATCCAGAGGATGACAACCGGTTTGGTAGGATAGCAAAACAAGCTCTTCTTGGAAGAGGAAAAAGGAACAAGATTAAAGCATCTATTTTTTATGCGTTGGATGTGATACGCTCCCTTCATCGGTACTATCGGAAAGATGAACCTGGTACATTGATCCTTGTGCGTTACCTTATGGGAACAGCTTATCTTCCAATGCCTTTTGCAAAAATTGCGTACAATTTTTTTAAAACATTTCTTCCAACCTCAGACTACATGTTTTTCCTTGATGTCTCCCTAGATGAGGCGTTAGGGAGACTTGGTAGGAGGGAAATGTATGAGATGTTTGAAACGCAGGAGGAACTGGTGAAGGTGAGGGAGAGGGCTCTTTACCTCTCACAAGAGGGATGGCATGTTATCAATACTTGTCGTCCTAAGGAAGTAGTTGCAGCTGAAATAAACCGAATTCTTGATGAGTTGGACGAAAAATATGAATAACTATACAACAAGATTTATATAGTTAAAAATATAATATACTTTGTGGATGGGGGAGTGCCCTAATTTTCATCTCTCCTCACCACCTCCACAAAAGGCTTTCCCATCCGCTTCTCCTCACCTCATCAAAACCGCTTTTTTATCTATAAAAGTATATGTCAAAACATGATGTAAAAAAATCTTCATCAAACAAACATTTTTTAGCAAAAAAATGAAATCTATGTATATATTTTTATTTTTGTGAGAAATGCGGTTAAAACCTTTTTATGAGATGTTCTACGACAGATTCAAAGACATCTCTTCCGTCACCAGGTTCATCCAGTTTACCTGTCCTCGTCCAGTCGGGGTGCTGATGCCTGTAAAAAACCCTTTCTGGATGAGGCATCATGCCGAACACATTTCCCTCAAGGTTGCATATACCGGCTATGTTTGAAACCGAGCCGTTTGGATTCCAGGGGTAACCAGCGTATTCTCCCTTTGGGTTAACATACTTGAAAACAATCTGGTCGTTTTCCTCAAGCATTTTAACATACCTTTTTTGTTCATCAATAGGGAACATTAGTTTACCCTCGGTATGTGCACTTGGTATAAGCCGTATCTCGCCCTTCTTTATTTTCCCTGTGAACACGCAGTTACCGTTGTTTTCATGTTTTAGTAACGTGGGTCTGCATTCAAACCTGTTTGAGTCGTTGGTCATCAGACAAGCCTTTGGATACTCGCTTATAACCTCATCGATTCCTGGGAGTAAACCAAGTTCTATGAGAACTTGAAAACCATTGCATACGCCTATTATTGGGTAACCCTCTTTCACGTACTCTGCGAGTTTATCCTTCAGCATACTTTTCATTCTTGCCGCGAAGATAGCGCCAGCTCTCACGTAGTCTCCTGCTGAGAAACCACCTGGTATCATAAGACAGTGGTAATCAAATATGTCACGGCACTCCTCTTTTGTGCAGTCTATACCAAGAAGACGTTTTAGATGCACGAACTCTGGTTTAACTCCAAGACGCGCAAAGGCATCAAAGGATTCTTGCTCGCAGTTTGTCCCCTCTATCCTTAGAACCGCTACACGTATTTCCTCCTTTTTCATCCTTTAAACTCCCCTTATGAATTCAGGTTAAAGACTGAATACGTTCCCTCCTTTTAAAAAGTTCTTAAATCTTTTAAACAATTTGTGGTGAGGAAACGATAGTTTTTTCAAAAACTATAACTATACGACATTCTCTTACTGGTGAGGAGATGGAACAACCGGCTGGTCTCATATATGGGGATGTAGGGTCTACGAGCTTCAACTTTACTGTTGAAGATCAAACTCTTCAAAAGTTTGATTACGTAGCGATAAATCACCGTGAGGGTTACGTTTTAGCTCAAATCACGGACATCAAAAGATACTCGGACCTCTCCTATGAGAGTATCAAAGCGTTGTATGGGAAAAACGGTGTGCCAACGGTTGTGGAAAGCGATCTTTCAGCTCATGCTGAGGTCATAGGTTACAGAGACGAGCGGGGTTTGTTGCAATCTCCAAGAACCCCTTTTAACGTCGGTCAGCCTGTGTATAGAGCTGATGAGAAACTGATTCGTCATGTTCTTGGTTTGTATGAGGATAAAAAAGGAGGAGCATATATAGGCCTGTTGAAGGGTCATAATCTACCCGTTTATCTTTCTATAGACACTTTGGTGCAGAAGCATGTGTGTATCCTTGCAAAAACCGGTGGTGGAAAAAGCTACGCTTGTGGTGTGCTTGTGGAGGAACTTTTGAAGAAGAAGGTTCCTTTGGTGGTTATAGACACTCACGGGGAGTACACATCTTTGGCTCAGCCAAACAGGAATAAGAAGGAACTGCAGAATATGAAGAGGTTTAACGTGACATCAAGAGGCTACGCGAACCAGATTGTCGAGTTCTCACCTATATCCAGAAGGGGAAACAAGGTGCATTTAACCCTTAACGGCACCAACCTTGAAGCGAGGGAGATACTCGATATACTTTCTTCAAAGCTTTCTGGTCCGCAGATTGGTTTACTCTATCAGGCGGTTAAGGATATTAAGGAGTTTAAACAGGTTTACACTTTGAGAGACATTATTGATGCGTTGAATCTTGCTAAGAGTAACGCGAAATGGAATGTTATTGCAGCGCTTGAATCCCTTGATTCCATAGGCATATTCTCTGAAAAGGGTGTTCCTCCAACTAGTATTGTCAAGAAGGGTCAGTGCTCTATAATAAATATGAAGGGTGTTGCCCCCGATATACAGGATGTGGTTGTTGCAAGACTTACAAAGGAGCTTTTTGAGGCGAGGAAGGCCGGGCAGATTCCCCCGTTTCTGCTTGTGGTTGAGGAGGCACACAATTATTGTCCAGAGCGTGGTTTTGGCACCGCGGTTTCATCCTCCATACTTAGAACGATCGCATCTGAGGGTAGAAAGTTTGGCATGGGTTTATGTGTTGTTAGTCAGAGGCCAGCAAAGGTTGATAAAAATGTTATCTCGCAGTGTAATACTAACATCATACTTAAGGTTACTAACCCAAATGATTTGAGAGCGATCACTCAGTCTGTTGAGGGGTTGACAACCGACACTGCGGATGAGATACAGCGTCTGCAGGTTGGTGTCGCTCTCGTTGCCGGTGGTTCCTTGGCGAAACCTGTGATGGCTGAGATACGTACAAGGGAGACAAGCCATGGAGGTAGGTCTGTAACTATAATCTCCGGCGAAGATGGTTTTAAGGACTATAAACCACCTAAGATGCCTGAGCAGAAGGTTGTAACTCAGCAGCAGGTATCTGTAGATGCAGGTTCATCACAGCTTCAGCAGATCGTGGAGAGAACAGAGGAGAGGAAACCGCCTACGAAGGCTGAACATGTTCATAGGGTTGCCAACCGTCTGGGTTGGGTTTCCACGTCGACGCCTGATGAAACGATATCTTTGTTGACGGAGGAGGCTAAAAAGATGAAGGAGGACCCATTTCAGTATCTGCAGTCCTTGGCTAAACTTGGTGAAAGGTACTGCCATGAGGTGAACCCTGAGTGTATCAGGTGTCCAATGAACGATGGTTGCCGTTATAGGTTGAGTAGAAGGAGAAGATAAATTATGAGGACACAATTGTATTTAGTGGTAATCTCAGCATTCTTGGTAACTATCTTGTTGTTCTCCGGCTGTTTGGAGCAGATTGGAGATATGTTCGGTAAGGGCTCAGGTAGCGGTTTTATTCAGTATGAGGCTGCACCAACATCTTTGAGTTACAGTATCTCTTATGGTTACAACGTAACCTCAACCGGTACAGGTTCTTATGGTGTAACCTACTTTTGTCCCCTTCCGCATAGTCCATTGAGTGGTGAGATTGTAAATGCTTCCCTGTTCTACCCTCATGAGTACAGTGAGGTCGTTGAAAACGGTAACACTCTTGTTAAATGGGTGGTAAAGGGTGAAGACAGTAACGAGTATACTCTTGGTGTGCATGCAGAGATGGTTGTTAACACATTCATGGTTGATCTCACAGGGCAGAGCACCCTTGATATACCAAACATCCCGCCTAACCTTGTTACTCAATACTGCCATAAGCAGTCTATTAACAGTAGTAGCGCACCACTTATTGACCCAGTAGACAATGGGATACTTTCCATTGCACTTTCCATTAAAAACTCGGTTCAAACCGATAACTCCTTTGATGTGGCTAAGGAGGTTTTTTTATGGCTTAAAAACAACACCTCATATAAGACACATGAGGGTAAAACAATGGTGCAACCAGCATCTGAGACGCTACATCTAAAAACTGGTGACTGCGACGATTTATCCTTCCTCTACATATCCCTTTGTAGAGCTGCTGGGATTCCCGCTCGTTTTGTGAAGGGTTATCTCATAGAGAAGGATGCCGCAGGTTTTCATGCTGTTCCTCATGCTTGGGCTGAGGTTTTTGTTGGCATAGGAAACAATGGGTGGATACCTGTTGAGTGTGCAGGTAATGGTGATGACGCTGTTGCTGAGATGCATCAGAATTTTGGTGTGGAAGATGCTTATCATCTAAGGCTTTTTGTGGACGATGGTAGCAACAGCTCCATGGAGTTGTCTTTGATTGGCCCTTCCTGGGAGTATCAACCGAATGTTGATGTGCATCTTTCAAAGTTCACGTTTCTCAATGATGTTGTGGAGTTAAACCAGAAGAAACTAACCGTTTACCCTGATGGAAGAAGGGTTTATCTTCAATAAAAAAGGTTTGAGAGGTTTAGTAGTTCCTCTCAAACTCTTCAGCTACCTTTAGATGTTTCTCAAGCTCCTCTTTGGGTAGAGGCTTCACCTTCTTTAAAGCCTTTTCGAAATGTCTTTTCTCCACCTTAATTTTCTTGAAATCTTCCTTTTTTATCTTTCCATTGCCCTTGTTTATATGTTCTCTTATCGCCGTCATCACTGCCTCGTTGCACACCGCTGCTATGTCTGCACCGGTGTATCCCTCTGTTTTCTCAGCCAGCTCATCTATATCAACATCATCTGCAAGTGGTTTGTTTCTTGTGTGG
>JAGGZU010000106.1 GCA_021161865.1 Thermoplasmata archaeon | reverse complement strand
GGTTCAGTTTAAAAAAAGTGTTGCAATGGTTAAAAGGATTTTGGAGAAAAAAAGTGCCAGTAGACTTTTAATATTGGGTGATGTTAAACACGAGTTCTCTGAAACTGGTTACCATGAATATAAGGAGGTCTCTGATTTTTTTGAGGAGATGCTGAGGTTTTTCAAGGAGGTCATTGTCGTACGGGGAAACCATGACACTTTTATAACCCGGATAACAAGGAAGTATGGTATAAAGGTTTATGATGAGTTCGTGGAAAGGGATTACTTTTTTACGCATGGTCATAAGAGTAAGGATTTGAATGATGTAAAAAAGGGTTCTACTGTTTTTTTGGGGCATGAGCATCCTTCTATAGCGCTCTTTACAGATGTTGGTGTTAAGGAGAAGATGAAGTGTTTCCTCTATGGAACCTTTAGAGGTAGGAGGGTTGTTGTACTTCCTGCTTTCAGCTACTTTGCCGAGGGGAGCGATGTCAACCTTGTTCCAAGGGAGGCGCTTCTATCCCCCTTGTTAAGGGATTTGGATGTTGACAGGATGAAGGTGATTGGTGTTTTGGAGAACGATAGGTTGTTGAGGTTTCCATCTGTTGGTATGTTGAGGAGGTTTTATGAGTAAAATGTTTCTTGATGCTAAGGAGAAGGCTCTTAGGCTTTTGAATGAAGCGAAGAGTTTGGGGGAGTTTGATGAAAAGGCGTTGGCTGTTGTTGAAACGTTGAACTCTAATCCCCATTTTTTTACTACAAGCAGTTGTAGTGGCAGGGTGGTCGTTGTTGAGATTCCAAAGGTTGGTTTGAAGAGGGAGGTTTGTTTTCTTGGAAGGTGGCATGATTCTGTTGGTGTTGATGATGTTAAAGAGGCTCTAGATAAGGCTAAAAACGGTTTTATTTGGTTTATCGCTCAACCACCTATTTTTCATGTTGTGGTAGATGACATTGAGTATGCTGAACGTCTTGTGAAGGCTGGTTTATCAAGTGGTTTCAAGAATTCTGCTATTAGGTCTATTGGCAAAAAAGTTGTTGTTGAGCTTAGCAGCACAGAGAGATTTGATGTGCCGTTAGGTAAGGATCACGTGGTGTTTTGCAATGATGATTATCTTGTGTTACTCTGCGGCATAGCAAACGATCTTCTTAAGAGGGGTTGGGGTAAACTTGTTTCGCTCGAAAAAGTTGTTTTTAAGATGAGTAAAAACAGTGTAGGACGGGGTTGAAAAAAGCAAATGCTTAAATAAGGATAAAACAACCTCTTAATCGGAAGAAAAAATGTTTTCTCATAGACTCTCGCTGCATCTTATTCTCCTTTTCGTTTTACGTTCAATTAAAAAGGGGAAGACGGAGGATGAGATAAGGGAAGAAATGGTGAAGGAGTATTACCGTTATTATCGTCTTTTGAATCCCTCTGAAGAGGATACTTAGGTGTCTCGGTAGGCTCTAGAGAGCCAGACGCGTTTTGCTAGGTTGTAGTATATTTTACCGGGATCATCTATGTTTTTTCGGTTTGCCTCTTCTTTTATGGTTTTCTCATTGAGTGACCAGTAGTATCTCCTAAGGATTTTTCCTTTTTCCTTTAGCTCCTCTCTTCTCACCTTTATGAATCGTTCTCTTTGTAGTTCGTAAAATAACGCTCTCACATATTTGTCGATGGATGTATCTTCTATTTCCTCCTTACCGTCAAAGATTTTTTCTACAGTGTTTGCAAGAGCTTTGGCGTCTTCTTTTGACATTTCAAACCTGTTTTTAAACGCCTTTGCCATTATTTTTTTCATACCCACCGTATCTTATTCTATTGTTTGTTTTATAAACGGCTTGTTGTACAACTGTTATCATATTTGTTGATGCTATATGTCTGGTGGATGAAAAGAGAGAAGATTATTTTTGGATAAACCATAGGTATAGACTACGTACGTTGGTGGTGTGTATATTTGTGAAGAGAGGTATCTTGTTTGGAGTTGGCTTGTTTTGAGATGGGTTGAACGCCGTGTATTTATGCATGGTGTTGACTGGTGGTAAGGATGGAATATGGTGATAACTCATTTTTTTGTCAGCTGGTTTTTTGTTTCCGGTGTTATCGGTTTTTATGATAATCAGTGGGAACCATTTCCCGGATAGGTCTGATGATCCACCGATGATTTTTGCTTTTATTTGATGGGTTCCCGGGTTTTTCCAGTTATGTGATGCTTTTACCGGTTCACAGATTCTGTAGGGTCCCACCGTGCTGTATGTTCCGTCTCCCCAGCTTATTCTGTAGTATATTCTTGCAGTGTTTGCTGTTACCTTGTTTGATATCTTTAGTTGGTTTGATATACAGAGTACCGAAGCAAAAGCGAAATCGAAGGAGAATTCCCATGTGTCTGGGTTCAATGGGTTTTCTGCGTAGGCGTAAGCTCCTATTAGAGCATATATTTTGGGGAATACTTTTTTATTTCCAATATCGATATTGAAGGATATTTCTCCGCTTTTTTGGTTTTCCGATGGCGTTATGTACTCCATCTGTTTGTTCTCTTGGTCTGGTAATGGGACAACCACTGCTGCCGCGGCATCAAGTATTTTTGGCGCGAACAAAGAGTATGTTGCATATATTCTTATTTTTTGTTCAACCAACTTTATGTTCAGCAGATTCGCAGAGCAGGTTACTATATCGCCGTTTACTTTGATGTCACCTAGAGGTATGTCTGTGTTGTTTGTAGGTTTGAATGGTGGTTTGTGATAAACACTTGCAGCCTGAGTGTTTGCTGCTATTAAAACCAGCATCATTATTATGACAATTATAGCTGTTTTCTTCATATTTCCTCCCTATCTAATCTCTATAGAACTTATATTATAAATAAATATCCATATTAAGAGATGTGTATGTGCTAAAGTGAATCAGGCTTTATAGTATCATGATAACAATAAACATTATATATGAACAGTGCATTACATATGCTAACAATAAACAAAGGAGGTGATATGTTGGAGGGAAAAAGAAGATCTGCTTTAATGAACACTACTGAATCGGAGGTTAAAATATTGGAAAGACACCTCGATGTACTGAAGGCAGTAAAGGAAAACGAGCCGATTGGAATAATAAAACTCTCTCAAATGACAGGTCTCCCACAGCACGCCGTTAGATACTCTCTTAGAATCTTAGAGCAGGATGGCTTGATAGAGCCTTCCAGAGGAGGAGCCGTTACCACAGAAAGAGTACATGAGGTCCTCGGCACCATTGAATCAACGTTAGATGACCTATCCACCACACTTAAAAATCTCAAAACAAAGATGAAATAAAAAACTATCTTATCTTCATCAAAAAAGGCATTCCACTTCTTTTATTTACACCTACATTATAATCAGGTGGCAGAGGAGTCGGCTCCCCACTTTTTGGTAAACGTTTACTGAAAAAGTAGATGGTCTGCCATTTCCCACTCAACAGTTTCACCATCCTCTTATAGATGGTGTATCCGTGGTAGACAAACGGCTCGATTTTTTTGCCATCAAAGACTCGGGTTTTTTATGCTCACCCTCAGTAACCTCAACCCATTTTGGAATCTCCTTCTCCTTGTTTCCCTCCCACTCAGGTAAACCAGAGTGCACATACCTGTAGATGCCTATATATGTAGCAACCAATCCCATGGCTATAAAAAACCAACCTAAAACACCACCTACCCTAAAGAACGAAACAGGATACTCTGGTAGGTACACAAAAGAGAAAAGCAATGCAAGACCTATGAAGAACAATGTTAGTCCCAATGCAATAATTGAACCGTTTCTCATACTTCTATCGCCTATCCTATAAATCTGTTTTTATTATAATATATATAGTTTTTGTTACAGTTGTAGCAAGGAATAGAAACATCTAAAAAATTGGATAAAGGAGAGGTGAATTTAACTAATCAACGATATACTCCTCAACCAAGTCCTTGGCAGCCTCTCTTTTTTCCCTTAAATCTTCAAGAAATTCGCCTATGAGAGATGCTGCCTTTTTCTTACAGGTTCCACACATCAGCTCCCCGTTTTTGCATGAATTAAATATCTCCTCCAACTCGTTGTCCTTCTCAATGAGATGGTACAGGAAAAGCTCATAAACCATACATTTATCCGGCTCACCTCCAAGTTTCCTCTGCTCCTCAAGCGTTACCCTGCCACCGGTTTTTGCATTAAGTATCTTCTTCTTTGCATCCTCAGGTGAATCCGATAGAAAGATGGCACTCTCAGGTTTAGAGGATGACATCTTTTCACCTGTGAGACCAGTCATGAACCTATGGTATGTTGAGGATGGCGGTATGAACCCGTAGCCTCCAAACTCTGTTTCTCTAAAAGCAAGTGATTCATCAAGTTTCTCTATATCATCAACCTTTGCATCATCAATATACAACGCCTTGTATTCTGTGATCCTCTCAAGTTCTTTGAAACCCATGGTTTCAGCAACATTCTCAGCAGCATCCAATAGATCATCCACATTCCTATCAACTTTTACAAAAACACCTATACGTCCGTCCCTTGTGAGGTTAACGTTGTACAACCTATGAGCCTGCGCTATATCACGACATAATCTTAGATGCGGATCTTGATCGACGCCGACAGGTACAAGCGTTGGTTTAACTCCACCATACTTCTCAAGTTGCACATGCAGTATATCGCCTGTTTGTATGAGCGGTGAAAATATATGGCTCATGTTTGTGGAGCCTGAGAAACCGTAGGTTGCGACCATTTGGGACCAGTTCACCTTTTTCCCAAGCAGATACGCTAAATCCTTAACCTCCTTCCTCTTTGATTGAAAGTATATCTGACAGTTTTTTGGTTTCAAACCAAGTGCTATGTAGTTTGCAATGTACTCCTCCTTAGCAAGTTTCTCCGCTTCATTTAACGTGAACCCTCTGGTAGCAAACGCTTCGATGTCTGCAACCGCAATAAATATCTCCGCTCCTATGCTCTGATAATAAATCACCTCTTCTATCACCATTTTATGACCAAGGTGCATCTTTCCAGATGGCATAAGTCCTGTAAGTATAGCCCATGGTTGTTTGTTTTTGATAGCTCTTTTTATCCTTCCAAAGTCTCTATGTCCAAAAACAACGCCTCTGCGGAGCAATCTATGTGGATGAGGGAGGTCACCCCATAGTTGTCTTGTAAACTCTTGGATGCCGAACTCATCCCTCAGTCTAGCATAGTTTTTATATGTTGTTGAACTCCATGGGTCTATCTCTACCATCAGATAAGGAGAAACAGTTTTTCTTTCAAAAACCTACCGTTTTTGGAGTTGTTGGAATAAGGTGTTATTAATTATATTCTTTTTAGCATGACGACGACACCGGATCCACCATCGTTGAAGGTGGTTGGGATGAATTTGACTTTGAAATGTTCTGGTTTTGAGGTGTTGTCTCTCCTGTATTCGATGTTGTCTTCTAAGATTTCTTGTTTTTCCATTGCTTCTCTTATGTTATCTGTCATTTTTGGGTAGGCTTTGGCGAATGGTAGCATTTTGACAGGTTTTCCAATGACTTTATTTTTATTTAATAATTCCAGATATTCTAAGAAGGGTGTATTGATTTCTACTGTGGCCATGTCTTCTCCTACTATGATTATGAAATCGTCTGAAAATTCAAATAGTGTTGAGATTGGAACTGATTTTGATGGGAAGTATACTTTTGCGGGGCCAAACTTTTTTACTTCTACTTGTCCTGCAACGTGGAGAACGTCCAGGTATTTTGCTACGGCGTTACGGTTTACGCCGATTTTTTTTGAGATTTCTTTGATTGTGGAACCTTTTGGGTTTTTTTTGATGATTTCCAGAATTTTTTCTAGTTCTTTATGGTAATCTATCTTCATTCTGTGTCACGGGTTTCGTTATGTTCTGGGTTGTATTTATGTGTTTTTATTTTGCAATGCTGTTTAGCAATGCAAAAACAGGAAATTATAAATACAAGTAACAACAAAGTATATATTAGGCAATGCATAAATGCAATGCATATTAGTGAGGTGAAGAGATGAACAACATAGGAAGCACCGGAATAATTACTGTACCTTTACTTGCCAGTCTTTTAGTGTTCAGCGCCGCATCAACAAACATATTCGAAAACTCAAATAATCTATCCAAAGATGCTGAAAAAACAGTAAACGATGTTGTAGAGGAAATAGCCACCTACATAATGATAAAAGATGCCATGGGTAAATACTATTACAATGCAGATGGTGTCTCTAAGGTTAGGAAGATTGTTGTTCTTGTAAAACCGTTAATTCCAAGTGTTATCAACATCTCAGAGTTGACTATAGAGATAAACAACGGCAATGATGTAATATTGCTTAGCTACAGTGGAAGAGCCATGCAAAGAAACTCGGCCGCCTTGTTTGAACATCAAATATGGGATAAAACTGTTGATACATTCAGTTTGATTGTTCTCATCGACAAAGATAAATCATTGCTTGATCACAGTATTATGAACGAAGATTTAGCCTTTATCGCAATTAGATTACCAGATCAGTTTGCCATGGGAGACGATGAATCCATAACCTTATCTATAATTCCCGTTAGAGGAGCGATTACCACTATAGTATTGAAAACCCCTTTTTTCCATTCTTCAAATGTAGTCTCTCTTGAAAGTTGATATCACATAGAGCTCGTAAGTATAAACTTTTTTTAACTAATTATGACTAATACAGCCAGTTATATACCATGTTTGTTGCTATTAACATTGCAAAATTATATGTACTGTCTCAATATGATGGTAGGTGGGGTATTGTAATGGGAAAATTGTTTGTAATGGTTTGTTGTGCCTTGTTTGTCTTTATTGGACTCTCAGGTGCAACCGTGGATGCAGTTGTTCAAGAGAAAAACATTGAAAAAACATCATTGGTTACACCAGCATTAGCATTTGGTGTCATGAAAACATTGGATACTACACCAGAATATAGAGACTATGAGGTTAAACTGTTTGCTGTTGTAGTGTATGGGGGAGAAACCTTCAGTTTCAGCAGAGGAGAATTCATTAGACTTTACAACTTCAAAGGATTGGATTTGATATTTATAGTAGTTGGCTCCTGCGACGATTGGGCGGTAATCGGATAAAGACAACTTTTTTTCTAAATTTTTTTGATGCGGTATTTTGATTCTGTGTTGGATGCAAAAAAATTGTTGACAACTGCCGACTGCCATATAGTGGTTAAAGTTTTTTTAAAAAATAAAAGAAGAAATGGGGGATTATTTGCCTACTCCACCCCATTTAGAGATGTACAGTATACCAAATACACATATCAATGTTATAATTATTGCTGAAACAACGGCTATCATGGCATTAACTGGGTCAGTGAATTTATTTACGTTCAACCCAGCCATGTTCATCAAACCAACGATTATGTCCCTCCAGATAAGCGCTATGATGAAGCCGAAGGCTGCTGCTATAGCGGTTGCTATTGTTGATTTTGCTTCCTTTGCAGTTACCATATTTCTTTCCTCACCTCTTTTTTATTTAAAAAAGAAAACTTTTATTTAACCTTTTTTGACTTTTTAAGAAAAACTTGTAGAAAATATGTTACGCCGAGGGGGAGATTTGAACTCCCGCTCCCCAAAAGGGGAACCGGCTCTCAAGGCCGGCGCAGTGGGCCGGACTTTGCTACCTCGGCAGGAAATTAAAAACTCAAATATAGAAGGGTTAATAAACAAACTAGATAAAAAAGGTGTGGGTTTCTAGGATTTCAAAACAATTTCTATGTGTACGCCATCTGGAACCTGTATACGCATGAGTTGCCTCAACGCTCGATCGCTTGCATCAAGGTCTATGAGTCTCTTGTGTATCCTCATCTCCCAGCGATCCCATGTCTCTGAGCCCTCGCCGTCTGGGCTTTTTCTACAAGGAACCTTCAAACGTTTTGTCGGCAGAGGAACCGGCCCACTCAAGGCTACACCTGCTCTCTCAGCAAGCATCTTTATCTGAGTGCAGACTTCCTCTAACTTCCTTGGGTCCGTCCCTGTCAATGAGATTCTCGCTTTCTGTGCCATCTTAAGTTTCACCTAAAAAGATAAAGAGAAGGCTTGATTAAGCCTTTTCCACCTCAACGCAGACTCCTGCTGCTACGGTTTGACCCATATCTCTTATTGCGAACCGTCCAAGCTGCGGGAATTCTTTGATTGGCTCAATGACCATGGGTCTTGTCGGTACTATTTTAACCAGTGCAGCGTCCCCTGTTTTCAGAAACTCGGGGTTTTCCTCCTTAACCTCGCCGGTTCTTGGGTCAAACTTCTTCAGTAACTCTTCGAATCTGCATGCCACCTGTGCTGTGTGACAGTGAAATACTGGTGTGTAACCTTTGGTGATAACCGATGGATGATTCAACACCATTATACGCGCTGTAAATGATTTCGCGACGGTTGGGGGGTTGTCCACTGGACCAGCAACGTCTCCTCGTCTTATATCGTTCTTTCCAACACCTCTGATGTTGACGCCTACGTTGTCTCCAGGTAGTGCCTGCTGTATCTGCTCATGATGCATCTCTATGGTTTTAACCTCACCTGTGGCACCACCAGGCTTTGTGCTTGGTTTAAAGATAAGCCTCATACCTGGTTTCATAACGCCTGTCTCTACTTTGCCAACAGGCACAGTACCGACACCAGTGATTGTATAAACGTCTTGAACTGGCCATCTCAATGGTTTATCAACGGGCTTCTCAGGTACCTTAAAGTTGTTAGCAGCCTCCAGAACCGTTGGTCCATCCCACCAGTCAAGTTTACCCTTTTCTTTAACGTTGTCTCCATTGAAAGCGGATACTGGAACAAACTGTAGCTGTTCATCCTTGTAACCTATACTTTTTAAGAGCTTGTCAACCTCTGTTTTCACTTGTTCGTATTTGTTTTTGTCGTAACCGACTTCATCCATTTTGTTAATGGCGATAAGCATCTGCGGTACGCCAAGGGTTCTTGCAAGAAATGCATGCTCTTTGGTCTGAGCCATTACTCCTTCAGAAGCGGCGACAACCAGTATAGCAGCATCTGCTTGGCTTGTACCTGTGATCATGTTTTTCACGAAGTCTCTGTGACCGGGTGCGTCAATGATTGTGAAGTAGTACTTATCTGTGTCAAAACGTTTGTGTGCAACATCAATGGTTAAACCTCTTTCCCTTTCTTCCTTCAGCTGGTCAAAGATCCATGCCAGTGCAAAGCTTTCCTTTCCCTTCGCCTTAGCCTCTTCCTTGAACTTTTCTATCATGTGTGCCGGGAACTGACCTGTATCCAGCATGATTCTTCCAACCAGTGTGGACTTGCCGTGGTCGACGTGACCTATCACTACTAGGTTCAGGTGTGGTTTTTCAGCCATAATTTTTACCTCCTTTTCAGACAAATTCTATATTGGTATTTAGAGTTTTCCTTTTTCGATAGCGTATTCCCTTTCTATTTAAAAGGTTTGTGATTATCTCTATATACTTTGGTGACGTTGAAAAGCATCAACACTGAGCTATATAAAACAAAAAATTACGGCAAACGACGAACACAAAATCAAAAATCTTAAATATGATGCCTGGAATCGGCGTGTTCTACCAAAAAGGTGTAAACAATGTGGTTGGATGAAAAAGTAAAGGAAAGAATAGCCACCGTGCTTCTCTACGGCATACTACTTCTTATGATACTGTTTTGGGTAGTGATCTTCCCTGTAGCTTAGTTAGTTTAGCAGGAGCTGTGCTCTATTGCGTTGTTTGGACAGGCGCTTACACAAACACAACATTCTATACATTCTTCAACATTATTTGCTACAGCCTTCCCATCCTTCAACTCATAAATATTAACAGGACATGATGTAACACATTCACCAGATCCTGTACATTTATCATAGTCTATGGTTATTACGAAATCTCCACCTTTGAACTCTTTCTTCATACCAGTTACCTCCTAAGTGAGAGTAAAAGCATAGCCTTTAAAACTTTTTCTATTTCTATCCAAAAAGTATGCGCTCAGCAACTCTTGAAACCTGTTTCCTGTATTTTTCATCCGTCACAACCATGATCGACCAGTCAGGTATCGATCTCGATTTTATAGCATCGGTCATAGGTGTAAACTCCCTGATATTTCTCACCACTTTTTCATCAATAACCGGTATATCAACCTGATCGATCCTTGGCTCTGAAAGGAAAAGCTCCCTTTGAGGAACATCAACGATCACATGCCCTTTTGGTATACCAAGTTTTTCTTCAAAATCCTGCTCCTTCTCATTTCTATAAGATGGAACCTCCAGTTTCTTAACCTCCTCATCTCTCTCATGGTCAACCATGTTAACCATGTACGCTTGTTTGAAAAGCCTTCTGTATTTTAGTCTCGTAACCATCTCCCTTTGAAAATCACCCTTGTTTTTCAACAGTGAAAACATCTCTGCATCGGTGTACCTGTAAAACTCAAAGGGTTCAGCATCCTCCATGAGTTCTATAGCCTTCGAAAACATTAGTTCAGCGATTCTAACGGTTTTATGGAAATAAACTGAGGAATACATTAAACCCCTTGCCATCAGTATGCTTTCAACAACATTTACACCCTTCCTCTCTACTGCAAGACTGTTGTTGTGTATAGTAAGGGTTTGAAAAAACCTGTTAACATCTATGGTACCATAGGCTACACCAGTGTAATATCCATCCCTGAGAAGGTAATCCAGTTGATCAACATCTATTGGACTGTTTAAAAGCTGAGCGAGATACCTCCTCCGCCCTTTAGGGTCTCCTCTAATCAAAGATATAACATCCCTTCTGTCTACCCCGTGCCGGTCAAGGATGTCAACAGCAGATGGAAAATCTATAAACCTTTTCTCTCCCTCCTCAAAAACCTCCTCTTCCCTCAAGAGAATCCTCTCTGTTATATCCACATGATCGACCCCAAACCATGACCTAATTATGGACTCAAGGGTATGAGAAAATGGACCATGACCTATGTCATGGAGTAAGGCAGCACATTCAACAAGCAACCTCTCCTCCTTGGGAAGAGAGAGTATCTCTGCAGCAGTGAAAGCCATCTTATATGCTCCAAGGGAGTGTTCAAGCCTAGTATGGTTTGCCCCCGGGAAAACCTTGTCAGCGAAACCCAACTGTTTTATGTTATGTAAACGTTGAAGTTCAGGTGATTCAAGGAGATCCAAAAAGATGCCGCTAAACCTTATGTTACCATGTATAGGATCCTGCACTATCTTGTAACTGTTACTACTCATCTTTAACATCCCTTGGATCCATTATTTCTCCATATAACGCGCTTGCCGCAGCTGTTGCTGGACTAACCAGATAGATCTCCCCGCCTTTACCTATCTTACCAGGATAGTTTCTGTTACTTGTGGATAACGTTACGTCTCCACTTGCAAGAACCCCAGGATGCCCTATAGTGCATAGAGCGCAGCTTGGGTTTGTAACAACAGCACCTGACTCAAGTATTGTCTGTATAACTCCTTCCTCCAATGCTTTTTTTGCAACCTCCATGGTGGAGGGTGTTACTATGAGCCTACAACCTTTTTTCACCTTTTTACCTTTTAGTATACTCGCAGCAACCCTTAAATCCTCCAACCTTCCGTTTGTGCAGGAGCCTATGAAGACTTGGTCAATAGGTGTACCCTCAACCTCTCTAACGTTTTTAACGTTATCAGGTGAATGTGGGCATGCTACTTGTGGTTCTAAATCTGTCACATCAAACTCAAAGTCATCACTGTACTCAGCACCCTTATCTGGTTCTATGGGTTTTACTTCATCACCCACTTTTTCCTTTAGAAAATCAAGCACCAGTTTGTTTGGTTTTATGAAACCTATTTTTCCATCCATTTCTGTAACCATACTCAATAGAGTTATTCTTCCGTCAACACCCATGTTTTCAACAAGGTTTCCTTCGAACTCTACAGCCTTATATGATAACCCATCGGTTCCAAGGTTTGAGATGATGTGAAGTATAACATCCTTTGGAGTCACCAGTTTTTTTAGTTCTCCAGACACCTTGATTTTCACTGTTTCTGGAACCCTGTACCATAGTTTACCGTATCTCATTGCAGCAACAATATCTGTTATCCCTACTCCTGTTGAGAATGCCTCTGCAACTCCAAGTAGATTCATATGACTGTCTGTTCCAATGATAACATCATAGGGTTTAACCATACCATGCTCAAGTAAGGTATGCTGTCCTATACCTTTGTTAATATCAAAGAGATGTACCCCTTTCTTTCTTGCAAACTCTCTACAAATCTTTTGGTTGTTTGCCTCTTTTATCTGCCTCGGTGGTATATGTAGGTCAAAGGTTATCGCCACCTTGTTGGGGTCGAAAACCGGTTCATCGTCAAACTCCTGCTCATATTTCAGGATAACGTTTGGTCCCCCGAAGTCACGCATTGCAACAAGATCTACATTCGCCCAAACCTTGTCACTAGAAGAAACACTTTTTTTTCCTGATGCGTGAGCCAGTATTTTTTCTACAATTGTGGATGGCATGATGGTAGATAAACAAAGAGGGTTTTATCTAAGTTACTTTTCTATTCAATGTTTTGAGGGATATAAAGAGTTCAAAAATGGTATAAAGGTTATGTTTTATGAGTCTCATCGGCTTGTTTTGAGTAAACTGTAAAATGTTGTTCAGGTAGAAAATCAAATTCCTTTGTTAGCATGTACTCTGCTTCCTTCATTTCTTGTCTGATGGTTTCTTTAGGAATATGGTGTCCACATATTCCTCTGAATGTGAAGGGTCTACCTTTTTTGTATTCGATTATGATTACCCTGCCGTTTGGTTTTAAAAATTTTTTTAGATTCTTAAAATATTTTGTTCGGTTTGATAGATGATGGGGAGACTGTCAAGAATTAGATTTTAGAATCCCCTCCCGATTACTGTGATCAGGAGGGGATACAAGATGCTGCAACAGTTGTTGGAATTGGTTAGAAGGAAAAATATTTTTCGATGGAATTTGAAAAG
>JAGGZU010000025.1 GCA_021161865.1 Thermoplasmata archaeon | reverse complement strand
TCAAATTCCATCGAAAAATATTTTTCCTTCTAACCAATTCCAACAACTGTTGCAGCATCTTGTATCCCCTCCTGATCACAGTAATCGGGAGGGGATTCTAAAATCTAATTCTTGACAGTCTCCCGTAATGATTTAGATAGTGTAATGGAGAATATGAGGTTGGAGGATAACACACCTTGGACTATACCCATACTATTGGATGTCAATAAAGAAGCCATAAAAGGCGTTGAGGAGGGAGACGCTGTTTTTCTGCAAAACAAGGAAAAAGGTGTTGTTGCTGAGATGAATGTGGAGGAGATTTACACCATGGATAAGAAAAAACTCGCTGAGGTTGTTTATGGGACTACAGATGCTTCACATCCAGGTGTTGCAAATACCTACAAAATGAAGGACACTCTACTTGGAGGTAATATAACCCTTTTAGCGGTTGGTGACCACCCTTTTGATGGTTACATGCTTTGGCCAAAGGAAACAAGGGAGTTGTTTAGCAAGAAGGGTTGGAAGGAGATCGTTGCTTTTCAGACAAGAAACCCTCCTCATATTGGGCATGAGTATGTTCAGAAGACCGCTTTAACCTTTGTTGATGGATTGTTTATCAATCCCCTTATCGGTAGGAAAAAACAGGGGGATTTCAAGGATGAGGTTATACTTGCATCCTATGAGGAACTGTTGAAATATTATTATCCACCCGAGAGAGTGATGATGTCTATACTTAGAACATCCATGAAGTACGCTGGTCCAAGGGAAGCAGTTCATCATGCCATTATGCGTAAAAACTTTGGTTGCACCCATTTTATTGTTGGCAGGGATCATGCTGGTGTCGGAGATTTCTATTCTCCCTATGCTGCCCATGAGATCTTCTCCCAGTTTCCTGACCTTGGTATCAAACCATTGTTTTTCAGATCGTTTTTTTACTGTAGGAGATGTGGGGGTGTAGTGAATGAGAAGATCTGTCCACATAGTGAGGAGGAGAGGATAAATTTCAGTGGAACAAGGATACGTCAACTGTTCAGGCAGGGAAAGACTCCTCCGCCTGAGATGATGCGTAAGGAGGTCGCTGAGGCGATTTTAAGTTTCAGCCACCCATTTTTAGAGTAGTGTGAGGCAATGAAATCCATTGATGTTGAAGGTAAAGCATTGGTCCTCCATCATTGGGACACTGACGGCGTGTGCTCTGCATCTATTCTGCTTAACCAGTTAGATGCAAATAAAGTGGAGACGATGACGCCAAAGATTGGTAACTACTTTTTGTCTAAAGACGAGATAAGGTTTTGCAGAGGTTTTGACCATGTTTTTATTGTGGACATGGCTTTACCTGAGAAAAACGTTAAAGATGTATGTGTTTCCTCAGAGGTTACAATCTTTGATCATCATCTTCAGAAACCAATAAAAGGTGTAAACCATAACAATCCTGTGGCATATGGTAAATCTCAACAGGAGTATCCATCCGCCACATGGGTTCTTAAAGAGTATTTTAAGGATGAGGTAACACTTCCTGTTGTTCTTGGAATAGTGGGGGATAATGAGCATAAGATAAAGGACAACAAAAGGTTTTTTGATATAGTTGAAGAGTACTGCAGAGGGCATTCTCTGAGCTTTGACGACCTTTTGAGGATGGTGTACCTCATCGACTCCAACTACAAGATGCAGAGGAAGAGGGAGGTTGAGGGCATTCCATGGTTGCTGATGGAGGGTGATGTCGCAGAGAAAATCCTTGAGAACCCTGAGTGGAACAGTAACCTCAGAGTTTTGGAGGGGGAGGTTAATCGGATTCTCAGCGATGAAACGTTGATAACTGAGAGAAACAGCATCGCAGTTATGCGGATAAACACACCCTACAACATTATATCAACGGTTACGAGACGGTTTGCTTGGGAAACCGGTAAAAACGTTGTGGTGGTCAACAAGGGTTTCTATGATGACAAGGATCAGTTGTATGTGAGAAGTAGTAACGTTGACTTATCAAGTTTGATAGGTGAATTAAAAAACTCTGGTTTTTACGCTGGTGGAAAGGGTAACGTGATGGGGGTTGTTGTTCCAAAGAACAAAACCGAGGATTTATTGGAGAAGGTTGTTGGTTTTTTTTGGAGGTAAAAGAATATGAAAGGTGTAACGGTTTGGTTTACAGGTCTGCCATGCTGTGGTAAAACAACTATAGCTAAGAAGGTTAAAAGCAGGTTAGAGAGTATAAATGTGGATGTTGAGCTTCTCGATGGTGACACAGTTAGAGGTTACATTAAGAACAAGGATTTTTCTAAGGAAGGTAGAAACAAACATCTTCGTTATATAGCGTTGATGGCTAAGCTGCTTTCGAAGAGAGGGGTTGTTGTGCTGTGTTCCTTTGTTAGCCCATACAGGGAGAATCGGGACTTCGCTCGTGAGTTAAATGAATATTTCGTGGAGGTCTATGTTAAGGCGCCGTTGGAGGTATGTATGAAGAGAGATGTTAAGGGTATGTATAAGAAGGCGCTAAATGGTGAGATAAAGGGGTTTACAGGTGTTGATGATCCTTATGAGGAGCCTGAGAATCCTGAGCTTGTAGTTGAAACAGATAAGGAGACGGTTGATGAAAGTGTAGATAAGGTTTTTGATAAACTCAGAGAACTTGGTTACATTGACGAGCAGGTAGAGGCATGATACAGTTAACCGGTGTTGAGGTCTTTGGTTTACATCTCTTCATCACGGTTATTGTTTTAGCGTTTGCTGCGGAGCTAATCAATGCTTTGTTGGGTGGGGGGCATGGTGCTATTCTTACTCCCCTTCTTATTATGCTTGGTTTTAAACCTCTCTCGGTTGTTCCAGCTGTTCTACTAGCTGAGGTGGTTAGTGGGGTTCTTATCGGTGTCGCTCATCACAGGCTTGGCAACGTGGATTTCAGATGGCGTTCAAATCATCTGAGGGTAGCTTTATTGCTTGGTGCATCCAGTGTGGTTGGGGTTGTGGCGGCTGTTGCTGTTGCTGTTCGTCTTACAACAACGATTTTAGAGGCATATATTGGTGTACTTATTCTACTTGTTGGCTTTATTATGTTGTTTACTCTCGATAAACGTTTCAGGTTTTCGTGGAGTAAAATCCTTGCCTTGGGTGTTTTTGCAGCCTTTAACAAGGGTATAAGCGGTGGCGGTTATGGTCCACTTGTTACAGGTGGCCAACTTTTAACCGGTTTGAATGGTAAACAGGCCGTTGCTATTACCTCATTGGCTAAAAGCTTGGCATGTGTCACAGGCATATTCTCTTACTTCGTGCTTTCAAAGGGTACTGATTGGGGTCTTGCTCCCTCCCTTGTTGTCGGAGCAGCGGTTTCTGTTCCATTTTCTGCGTTTATTGTGAAAAGGATGTATGAGCGTTCCTTGAGGGTTTTTATTGGCGTGTTGACCATCGTCTTGGGCTTGTCTATTTTAGCCAAACTTTTTTTGTTTTAACCTAAATCATTGTCTTAGTTTTTGGAAACTACACAGAATAGTATATATACATGGTTTTGTATTAAGTTGCCCCAACAGGAAATATATAGTATTTGATATAAAAATAAAAAGGGTGAAATAATGGCAGAGAAAGAGAAACAAAACATTGCAGTTCTTTTGGAGGAGAAGAGGGTGTTTAATCCACCAGAGGACCTTGTTAGAAACAGCAACGTCAAGAAATGGATGGATGAGCACGGTATAAAGAGCTATGAGGAGTTGCTAGAGAAGGCAAAGGACATAGAGTGGTTCTGGGCGGAGGTTGCTAAGGATGTTGTTGAGTGGTATGAGCCATACAAGAAGGTGTTGGAGTGGAACCCACCTTACGCTGAGTGGTTCGTTGGAGCAAAGTACAACATCGTTCATGATGCCCTTGATAAACACATGGAGACCGATGTTAAGGATAAAGTTGCTTACATCTTTGAGGGGGAGCCAGGGGACACAAAGCAGTTAACCTACCATGACCTCTATGTCGAGGTTAATAAACTGGCGAACGCTTTGAAGGAGCTGGGTATCAAGAAGGGAGACCGTGTTGGGATTTACCTTCCAATGATACCTGAATTACCGATAGCGATGCTCGCCTGTGCTAAGATAGGAGCGATTCATTCTGTTGTGTTTTCAGGTTTCAGTGCCCTCGCTCTGCGGGACAGGATTAACGATTGTGAGGCGAAGGCTGTAATCACCTGCGACAGCTTTTACAGAAGAGGAAATAAGGTTGCACTTAAGAAGCAAGCTGATGAGGCCCTTGAGGATGCACCAAGTGTTGAACATTGCATAGTTTACAGAAGAACAGGAGATGAGGTTCCATGGAATGAAGGTAGAGACCTGTGGTGGCATGATATAGTTAAGGACCAACCTGAGGAATGCGAGACAGAGAAGATGGATGCAAACGATCCACTTTATTTCCTATATACCTCTGGTACGACAGGTAAACCAAAGGGTATCATACATAGACACGGAGGCTATGCAGTGGGCATCGCAACCACCTTGAAATGGGTTTTCGATTTGAAGAAAAACGATGTCTGGTGGTGTGCAGCAGATGTAGGATGGGTTACAGGTCACAGCTATATCGTTTATGCACCTTTAATTCTTGGAGTTACCTCGGTTATTTATGAGGGTGCACCAAACTATCCAGAACCTGACCGCTGGTGGGAGATTATAGAGAAATACAAGGTATCTGTTCTTTACACCTCACCCACAAGTATAAGGTTGTTTATGAGGTACGGTGAAGAGTGGGTTAATAAGCATAATCTAAGCTCGTTGAGGTTACTCGGTTCTGTTGGAGAACCAATTAACCCAGAGGCATGGATATGGTACCACAAGAATATTGGGAAGGAGAAATGCCCGATAATGGATACATGGTGGCAGACCGAAACAGGCCATTTCCTGATAACACCCTTACCCATTACACCTCTTAAACCAGGTTCAGCGACAAAACCATTCCCGGGTATACAGGCTGATGTATTTGATGAAAACGGTAAATCCATCACCAACGCCGGTGGAAACCTTGTTATACTCAAACCATGGCCTGGTATGTTAAAAGGTCTGTACAAGGCACCTGAGAGGTACAAGGAAACATACTGGAGCAAGTTCAAGGATGTGTATCTTGCGGGTGATGTCGCAAGGAAGGATGAGGATGGTTACTTCTGGATTCAGGGTAGGGCAGACGATGTTCTCAATGTTTCTGGTCACAGGATAGGCAACTCCGAGGTAGAAAGCGCTTTGGTAAGTCATCCAAAGGTTGCTGAGGCAGCGGTTGTAGGTAAACCACACGAGTTAAAGGGAGAGGCTATTGTCGCATTTGTTGCACTTAAATCAGGTGTTGAGCCAAGTGAGGAACTCAAAAAGGAGCTTAGAGAGCATGTCGGCGTTCAGATGGGTAAGATAGCGAGACCTGATGAAATCTGGTTTGTAAATGATCTGCCGAAGACAAGAAGCGGTAAGATAATGCGGAGAGTAATCAGGGCAAAAGCACTTGGTCAAGACGTTGGCGATACCTCAACGCTTGCTAACCCAGAGGCTGTTGAGGAGATATCTAAAGCCGTCTAAACCTCCACTTTTTTCCTTTTTTTGTTAAAAACACTTAGTCAATCCATTTCAGTATATCCAAACCACTTTTTCTGGGAGCAATCCTCTGTTTTTTTGTCTTTGGATAACCAAACACGAGCGCCGCCGATATATGATGCCCCTCAGGTATACCTACCTTCTTTTTTATCTCCTTGTTTAACCCAAGTATGCTTGCGAAACCTATCCAGCAGCTCCCCAAACCGAGGGCGTGGGCTGCAATCATCATATTCTCTGCGCAGCATGCACAGGATTCATCGTTAAATAATCTATTCTCCGTTACTATAAAAATTAAAACAGGTGCGTTGTAGAAAATCACATCCTTTTCAGAGTAGGCGACTGCATACAGGAACTTCAAGGTATCCTCTTCCTTCAACTCCTTTATTGAGAAACCTTTGATGAAACGATGTTTAATCAGTTTTTTTATCTCATTTTTGATCAACCTTGAGAGATCATCCATCATTTCTTTATTTGTTATAACTATAAACCTCCAAGGTTGCCTGTTTTCCGCAGAGGGAGCATATCTGCCTGCTTGAAGGATCTCCTCTATAATCTCCCGGTCAACTCTTTTCTCCTCAAAACTCCTAACACTTCTTCTACCCTTTATTGCATCAATGACTATCTCGGACTGTTTCATCAGGGCTGATAAACCCTGGCCCCTTATAAAACTGTTTCAGAACTCAAGATCATCATCATTGCCGGTTAACGGCTCAGAGAGGGTTCGCTCATCACAGAGAAACCTATAGTGTAAAGGCTTTTAACTCTTTTCACTAACCCATGTAATGCCAAATCGGTTCCTTCCAGAGCCTACGAACCTCATCAACATCCTCACTTATCAACAGCTTGTCTCCCATTGAAATCCTTAAACTTTTCCCTTTAACCCTTCCAAGATAAACATACGGTATACTTTTGTCTCTCAAGTTTTTTTCAACCATGTTTTTGTCTTCAACCTCAACAACCCATCTCGTGTTCGACTCTGAAAACAAAGCAACATCCTCCCTCAGCTTCCCCCCAGCAACACCATCTATGTCCACCTCAATGCCAACGTCGCCACCTATACTCATCTCAGCAAGAGTAACAGCTAAACCCCCTTCACCCACATCATGACAGGATTTGATGTAACCTTTTTCCATTAGACTCAGTAGAGTCTCCATGCTTCTTTTAAGTAGAGAAACATCGGTTTTTGGAACAACACCACCTGTTAAACCAAGTATTTGAGTATACTCTGAACCACCAAGCTCTTTCTTTGTTTCACCTATTAAATAGAGATGGTTTCCCTCCTTTTTGAGATCCATGGTTACACATTTTCTTACATCCTCAACAACACCCACTCCAACAAGTTCAGGAGTTGGCGGTATAGCGGTTGCCGCAGATTCGTTGTAGAAGCTTACGTTGCCAGAGGCAAAGGGTAAACCCAACGCTTTAGCCATATCCCTCAAACCCCTGCAAGTTTCATAAAAATCACCCATCACCTCAGGTTTCTCAGGGTTGCCAAAGTTTAAACAATCGGCTAAACTATCGGGTTTTGCACCCACAGAAACCAGGTTTCTACAGACTTCATCGACAGCAGAACATGCACCCCAATATGGATCAATTTCAAGCAGCCGGGGGTTCACATCAGCGGTAACCGCTAAACCCTTGAAGGATCCCTCCAAAGGTTTTATCACAGCCGCATCGCCATGCGACTCCTTACCAACAACACCCTGCAATGGTTTTATCACCGTGTTCCCTCTAACCTCATGGTCATACTGCCTTATAACCCAGTCCTTAGATGCTATGTTTGGAGAAGAAAGTAGCTTTTTGAACACCTTTTTTAGGTCAGGCAGGTCAAACAACAGGTCTTTTTCATTACGTTTTTTCCTGAAAACATAGGGCCTTTCTTTCTCATCATAAACCGGTCCCCCAGTCTGAAACACCGTGTCTAACTCCAGAACTTTTTTGTTTTTATAAAATACTTTTGTTACCCTTTCCTCTATAACTTTTCCAATAGGTACTGCAAATACATCCCACCTTCTACATATCTTAAGAACCTCATCGAGATTTCTTTCATCCACGAGAAACATCATCCTTTCCTGACTCTCACTTACCCATATCTCCCAGGGTGCCATACCCTCCTCTTTCAGAGGAATCTCATCTAGATATATCTCAGCACCAAATCCAGCATCATGTGCCATCTCACCACATACACACGATAACCCACCACCACCAAAATCCTTCAACCCTTCAAGCAATCCCTTCTCAACACATTCAAGGGTAACATGAATCAAAGGCTCCTTAGTTATAGGGTCGCCAACCTGAACAGCGGATCTGCTTTTCTCCTCACTCTCCTCAGTCAACTCCTCAGAGGCAAAGTTCACGCCATGTATTCCATCTCTACCTGTCTTCCCACCAACGTAGACGTATATGTTCCCAGCCGCCTTCGCTCTGCTGTGAACGAGGTTCTTTTTCCTCATTATTCCTATACACCCAACATTCACCAGACAATTACCTATATATCCGTTATGGAACACAACCTGACCAGCCACCGTTGGAATACCTATCCTATTCCCATAATCCCTTATTCCGTCAACTACGCCCTTGAATAGATACCTTGGATGTTTTGTACCCTTTGGAACCCTACTGAATGGAAGGTCCAATGGCCCAAAAAACAGCGGATCAACAAATGCAACCGGTTGAGCACCCATACATACAACATCCCGGACGATTCCACCTATACCAGTAGCTGCTCCCCCATATGGCTCAACCGCTGATGGATGGTTGTGGGATTCCAAGGCGACAACATAGTAATAGTCTTTATCAAACTCTATCACCCCAGCATCCTCTCTGGCAACTATCTTATCCTCCTCTATCCCATATATGTATTTTTTAAGAGGAACCTTTGATGACTTATAACAACTGTGTTCAGACCATGCTTGACCCAAGGCTTGGAGTTCAACATCTGTAGGGTTTCTTCCCTTTTTGCTGAAGTAATCTTTTATCCTTTTCATCTCCTTCAGAGAGAGTGCTAAACCCATGTTTTTACTGATGTAAATCAGGTCCTCATCGTTTGCATTCTGCAGGTCAATATCGTACAGCTCAAAAGGCACATCACATTTCAGAAACAACCTTCCTTTTTTCTCCAAACCGTTACCTCCCCCCATTAAACTCTTTTCATGTCAACGGTGTAACTGTGAATAACCGGGTTTGTTAGAAGTTTTTGACACATCTCCTCAACCTTTTTCCTCGCTTTTTTTTCATCGTTTTCATCCATCTTTATCAGAAACGTTTTTTGACTCCTAACCTCCTTCACCGTGTCAAAACCAAGTAGATGCAGAGACTTCAACGTCGTCGCTCCCTCCGGATCGGTTATCCCCTTTTTCAACCCAATAGTAACCTTAGCCTCGAACATAACAGAAGCCGAAAACAAAACATTGTTGATTAAGGTATCGATTTTGGATTTATAGAAACAATCAGGAAGCCGTTCTCATGGTAGCCTTTAACAATAGCAGCTCCTATTCTATTTCAACACTTCTTTTACCTTTGATTTAAACTCCTCCAAGGAGCCTTCATTGATTATAATGACATCAGCAAAAGCTATTAGAACACCCAGCCCCCATCTGAGCTCTCTTTCATCCCTCTCCCTGATTTTTTCAGTTGAAAGGTTGTCATCCTCTCTTTTTCTGCTCAGCAACCTCTTGTACCTAGTTTTTGGGGATGCATGGATTGCAACCAACGTGAAATCCTCTCCAAGTCTGTTTCTGAAATAGTCAACCTCTTCCCGGTTTCTGACACCATCGATAACCACCTTACTCCAAGAGGGATTGATTTTTTCAATGGTTTTTTTCGCCCAGATGTCCATACCCTGTTTCTCTCTCATCTCATTTGCCACTCTTCCGACGTTCTCATCGGTGAGTTTTAACCCTCTTTTTTTTGTTTCTTCCCACACACAGTCCCCCATTCTGACAACTGGGATTTCAAGTTCCATAGCAATCTTTACTGCTTCGCTTTTACCTGAGCCGGGCATACCTGTAAATGCTACGATTTTCATATCCTCACAACCTAAAATGCAGGGGGTGCGATTCGAACGCACGAAGGCCTACGCCACAGGGTCCTAAGCCCTGCCCCTTTGACCAGCTCGGGTACCCCTGCACACTTTGGGAAAACATCGGTTCTTCAAAAACTTTGCTGGGTTTTTATCAGAACATTTTCCCCATGTTTTTTGTAGCACTCCTCACAGTAGTTTCTTGCTATCAAAGAGTGTAGATGAAAACCAACTCCCTCTTCCCTGTAGAACCAGCTGTTTTCGTTAACTATTTTACCACAGTTTGTGCAAACGGTTTTTTCCACAGCCTTTTTTCTAACAAGCCTTGTTTCCATCCAGTTCATCATTGCACAGGTTTATTTATAAGTTTTTTCTTACCGGATAATGGCGGGAACATGGATTTGTCCAGTTGGAATGAAGAGATAGAGGCTTTAAGGAGAGGCAAGGATAGGTTTTTTGCGGAGCATTGGCAATCACCTATTCCACCCGAAAAAAGAACCTCCTTTAAAGGTTTAAAATACTTCCCACCAGATCCAAACTATAGGTTTGAGATCCCATTACATGAACATGAGAAGAAGGAGAGCCTGCAGATTACAGACACAGGTGGAAATGTTAGAGAGTACATCAGATGGGGAGAGTTTAGATTCAAGATAGATGATAAAGAGCTGAAACTTCAAGCTTATAAGGATGAGCCTGGGGAAAAAAGACTGTTTGTGCCGTTCAGGGATAAGACAAACGGTAAGGAAACCTATGGTGCCGGGAGATACATAGACCTTGATGAGGATAGAGATAAAACTGTTGAAGGAAAATGGATTCTAGATTTCAACAAAGCCTACAATCCCTGGTGTGCGTACAGTGAAAACTATGTTTGCCCATTTGTTCCACCAGAGAACTGGCTTTCTGTGCCGATTTATGCTGGCGAGAAAAACTTTGAGGAATAACTTTATAAATATTATAGCATTATTCCAGAAAATAATAGCGGGGTGGGGTAGCCAGGAAATCCCGACGGGCCCATAAAGCCCTTTAAAAAAGGGCTTTACCCTAAAGGGCTTGAGAGACCCGTAGATCGATGGTTCAAATCCATCCCCCGCTACTGTTTTTTTTGTTGATAACCCTTAAATAAAGGGAGAACGTTTTTTGTTTAACGGTAGGTTTACAATGGGCGAGGTTGATGGTTACACGTTTAAACCTTTTTCTAGGCAACGCCAGAACATTAGTTTAGTGGCTGCTGAGGGTTGGCGTAAGCATAGTATTCATGCTATGGTTGAACTTGATGTTACAGATGCAAGGAAGCTTATTAGAAAGTATAGAGATAAAATAGGGAAGAAGATCTCGTTCACAGGATGGCTTATTAAATGTGTGGCACAGGCTGTTAGTGAACATAAGGAGTTAAACTCATTCAGGCAGGGGAGAAGAAAAATAGTGGTTTTTGATGATGTTGACATCGGTATTCCGGTTGAGAGGTTTATTGAAGGTGAATATAGACCCATGGGACATGTAATTAGGAAGGCTAATGAGAAAACCGTTGAGGAAATCTCTGAAGAAATCAGATCCCTTCAGCAGGAGGAGGTAGATGCTTCTAGAGAGGTTCTTGGGCAGAAGCTCTCTTTTTTTGAAAGGTTTATTCTCAATGCCCCCCTGTTTGTTAAAAGGTTTTTGTTGTCTCTGGTAAGAAATAACGGTATTTTCAAAAAAAAGCACCTTGGAACAGTGGGTTTAACATCTGTTGGAAGCGCCGCCGGTATAGACAGCTGGGTTCTACCTCTAGGCGGTGTTTTTACAACTCTGATTGCCGTTGGTGGTATAAAAAAGAAGCCTGCTGTGGTTGATGACAAGGTTAAGGTAAGGGAGTATCTTCACGTTGTTGTTACGGTTGATCATGATTTGGTTGATGGTGCACCTTTGGCGAGGTTCGTCAGCAGGTTTAATGATTTGGTTGAAAGCGGTTATGGTTTAGACAGGCTAGAAATGTGACCAATGTCAAACAATGGTTTTTTGTTTCACAGCATCTTTTATAGGAGTATTAAGTAAACGTATACTGTCAAGTGGTTTAAAAACACCTGTTGGCGGTTCGGTTATGGTTAAGGTAACGGGTGAGAGAGATGGTGAACCAGTGATGTATCAGTATGCTGGTACAGCAACTCCTGCTGCTGTTGGAGCTGAGATGTTAGCAAAAAATGAGATAAACAAACCTGGTGTGTATGCACCAGAGGGCTGCGCGCCACCAAAAAAGTTCCTTAACAGTTTGATTGGAAGAGAAGGGTTTGGTGACGTGTTCATAATCGTTCAGGAGAAACTCACAGGAGAAATAATATAGGATGGAGGAGTCTGTTAGCTGTAGTGTATGTTCAGCTCTGGTATGTGCACTCCTTTTCCTTTTTCTATTTCTCCAATTATTTTAATCTCAGCTTCAGAGTGTTTTTTTAATATTTCTAAAGCCTTTTTCTTCTCTTTTTCTGGTATGATTACCATGAAACCTGTTCCCATGTTGAATGTCTGATACATCTCCTTGTTTTCCACGTTCCCTTTCTCTTGTAGAAATGAGAAGACTGGTTGCGGCTCAAAAAGGTTGTTCAGGATGAAGGAGACATCTTTTTTTAACCTGAGTAGGTTTCTCATTCCTCCGCCTGTTATGTGGGCAAGCCCGTGAACATCAACACTTTTTAGGAGAGCGAGTATTTCTTTGACGTAAATCCTTGTTGGAGTAAGCATCACTTCACCGATTGTTTTACCCTTGTATGTTTCGTATGGGAACTCATCATGGTATGAGTAACCGTTTTTTTCCACGATTTTCCTTGCAAGGGTGAAACCGTTTGAGTGTAAACCGCTGCTGCTTAAACCAATAATTAAGTCCTCAGGTGTTATTTTTTCTCCAGATATTATCTGGTTTTTTTTCACGTAACCCAGGCAGGTTCCAGCGAGATCTAAACCATTGATTATCTCAGGGAGAGTAGCGGTTTCTCCACCTATTATCGATATGTTTGCTTTTTTTGCCCCTTCGGCTAAGCCTTTTCCTATTTCAGTTGTTACATTTGGGTCTGGTTTTTCTATTGCCAAGTAGTCAACGAAGGCCATTGGTTCTGCTCCAACACATATCGCATCGTTTACATTCATGGCTATGCAGTCTATTCCTACTGTGTCCCATTTTTTTAGCTTGTTTGCAATCATTATTTTACTTCCTACTCCATCTGTGCAGAGCACAAGAGCGTGTTCTCCAAACTCTACCATGCCGGCGTATTCTCCTCCCAGGGGTTTACCCAATCCTTTTCTTTGGTAAGATATCTTTGAGAGTAAACCCTTGATCGCTTTTTCTTCTTTGAATATGTCGACCCCGCTTTCGGCGTAACTCATCTTCTCCATTTTTTCACCCTGGTTCAACTCCTCGATAATCATCTAGTTATGATAAACTTTTTGAACACCTAAAGTCTGTTTAGGTTTGTGAAACTGTTGGATTTAGGGGAAAGAGCCTTGTTAAATAGGATTCGCGAGGTTTTGGGTAATAAAGGTTTTTCTTTGGTTGACGACTCCGCTTATATATTGTTTGATGATAGATATCTGCTTGTCACAACCGATATGGTTAGGAAGAAAACCCATTTCCCTGAGGTTATGACACCTTGGGAGATGGGATGGTTTGCCGCTGCTGTTAACCTCAGTGATATCGCTGCGATGGGTGGTGAACCATTGGGTTTACTTTTATCTCTTGGTTTACCTAAGAGTATGGATGAAAACCAGGTTTTGGAGATAATAAGAGGTGCTAGGGAGTGTGTTGAACGCTATGATGTTAGTATAATTGGTGGTGATACTAAGGAGCATGATGAGGTGACAATTGGTGGCGTAGCAGTTGGTGTTGTACCTAAAGAGGAGATTCTTTTAAGAATAGGGATGAAACCTGGTGATGTTGTGGCTGTGACAGGCTCTCTTGGTAAAGCAGGTGCTGGTTTTCTTGCTTTGAAACATGGTTTGGATGGTGTGTCCTTTGATGGTTTGGTTAAACCGATTCCAAGGCTTGTTGAGGGGAGAGGGCTTGCCGAAAACAGGCTGGTATCAACTTGTATGGATTTATCGGATGGCTTTGTTAATTCTCTTTATCAGCTTGCTGAAATTAACAAGGTAGGTTTTTTAATAGAGAGAGATAAGATTCCGGTTGCAAGAGACGCCTTTGTTGTGGCTGAAAAACTTGGTTTAGATCCTTTTTCTGTTTCTATGGATTATGGTGGAGATTATGAACTCCTTGTTACTTTGTCTGAGGAGAATGTAGGTGAGGCATGTGATGTTGTTGGAGAGACAAAGCTTACCGTGGTTGGTAGGGTTACTGAGGGAGGTTTGAATGTGAGTTTTGGTGGAAGGGTTAAAAAGCTGGTTAACAGCGGTTTTGAGCATTTCAAGTCAAGCAGGTAACGGATGTAAAAGAAAGCATTTATACGCCAGTATGTTAAAGTTGTTAATGGATGACAAAGGGTAGAGTAACATTGGTTGCCTGTGCATTGTTGCTTATGCTTCTTACTGTCTCATTCTCTGGTTGTCTTGAGCAGACTCCTGTTAATGAGAGACCTGTTGTCAAGATAGATTACCCAAACGATGGTGTTACTGTATCTGGTATTGTTATTTTTAGTGGTACAGCCTTTGACCCAGACGGTAATGATTCGTTGCTTACGGTTGAGGTGAAGGTGGATGATGGTAAATGGTTGGAGGCCTATGGTGACGGCAACTGGAGCTTTGAGTTAGATACCTCGCTTTATAGTGATGGTAAACATGAGTTTTATACTCGTGCCTTTGACAATGTTTCTTATTCTGAAAACGTTGAGTTAACCTTTTTTGTTGACAATAGTGACAAGTTTGAGGATGTTCACAGGTGGGCTGTTTTTGTTGCAACCGCAAATCGACTGGATGTTAAGGTTAAGTTGGGTAACGGTGGTTTAGTTCTTGCTGAGGAGATGGCAAGTTATTTCATAAACAACTTTAGTTACCCTGCTAATCATATAACGATTCTTTTTGATGATGGATGGGTTAGAGCAAACAATGGTGAAGGGGAACGTGTTGTTACCCTTCAGGAGAGACCGGAGCGTTTAACTGGTGTTTCCTATGGTGCAGCAACCCTTGACACCGTGAAATCGATCCTTAATAGTGTTGTTGAAACCGCTAATCAATATGATGATAGCGAGGTGTTCATCTGGTTGTTTAATCATGGTGTTGGTGACCCGGAGAACAAGTTAACGGGCGGTAAGGTTTTGGAACACAGTGAAATCTTGGTTTGGGATGGTGTTTTATCCGATTACCAGCTTGGAGACATCCTTAACCCTCTACAGGCAAAACTTTGTTTGATTGTTGACGCCTGTTACAGTGGAGGTTTTGCAAACCGCGTTGTTTTTAATCTCCCGACTCTTCTCAACTCAGGTTTACCTGAGAAGGGACGTATCGTTATCACTGGTGCCAGTAAATTTACCACTGGTTACGCAAGTACTGTTACTGGACCGTTGTTCACTCAGCTATGGTTTAACGGGATTAAAACCGGGCAGGCGGATGGTTTCAGGAAAGGTGTTTTTGAGAAAGGCAGGGCGACACATCTCAGATTTTTTAAGGATGGTAAGGTTTCTGTTGAAGAGGCTTTTTATTTCGCCCGCTACATGCTTACCACCAAAGAGTTCAAGGACTATAGGAGTATGCAGCCGCAGATGAATGACAGGTACCCTGGCAACCCACCCGTTGGAAACAGAGGTGAGATGTTTCTCGGCACATAATGTTTATAAGATGCTCTTAAGTATTGTTTTTTGATGAGGAAGGAAGCCTCTTTTTGGAGGAAGAAGGCTGGAAACAAGGTTCAGTGCTTTCTATGTCCCCATGAATGTGTTGTGTCTGATGGCGGGCGAGGCATATGTGGGGTGAGGGAGAATAAGGGGGGTAAACTTTTCACCCTGATATACGGCTCTGTTTCATCTGTTGCCGCTGACCCTATTGAGAAGAAGCCTTTGTATCATTTTCATCCAGGTAGTTATGCGTTATCCTTTGGAACGGTTGGTTGTAACCTTTTTTGTAAGCATTGCCAGAATTACTCTATATCGAGGGCTAAACCGGAGGATTACCCACTTAGAGAGTTTTCTCCTGATGAGCCTGCTTTGCTTGCTAAAGAAAGGGGTTGTGATGGTGTCGCATGGACTTATAATGAACCCGCTATTTGGCATGAGTTCACGTTGGATGCTTCTAGAGTGGTGAAACGTGAGGGTCTGTATGTTGTTTATGTTAGTAATGGTTTTATCAATGAGGAACCATTTAGGGAAATCGGTAGGTATCTTGATGCCATTAATGTTGATGTGAAGGCCTTTAATGATGATTTTTATAAGCGTGTAGCTGGTGCACGTTTACAACCTGTTTTAGATACCTGCAGGTTGGCAAGGGAGTTGGGTATACATCTTGAGGTAACCTACCTTGTTATTCCTGGCTTGAATGATTCTGTTGATGAGGTAAAAAGTTTTTGTAGTTGGGTTTATGACGAGCTTGGTGCTGATACTCCTGTTCATTTCACCCGTTTCTACCCGTATTATAAGATGTTGGGCAACCCTCCGACGCCCTTTGAAACATTGGAGCGTGCCTATAACATTGCGCAGAGGGAGGGATTGAGGTTTGTTTATCTGGGTAATGTTCAGGCGGGTAAGTATGACAACACCTACTGCCCAAAATGTGGTGCGTTGCTCATAGAGCGGTTTGGCTTCTCATCTAAGATAAAAAATCTCGAAGATGGTAGATGCACTGTTTGTGGTGAAAGGACACCGGTTGTTATGGATTAAAGGAATAGAAAAAGTGGTGTAATCATTATTAATGTAGCTGAGAGCACGGCTGTCAATGTTTTCTCTAAGGGTTTGATGGTGTGTTCAATTTTTAGGATTCCATGTTCTTTTAGGTAGAGTATAGGTATTATAGTAGCTGATAGTATCATTGTTGTGGAGAGTATGTGCCATAGCGTGAATGGTATAGCTACTGTGTAACATAATGCTAAACCGCTTAGGTTATGCGGATACCATCCAAGCCAGCATCCAAAGTTTGTCCATAGGTCGTAGAGCAGTACGCCACCTACTCCTGCTCCAAGGATTAAGGGGGTTTTTTTCAGTGAGAGTTTTGTTTTTGATTGGAGGATAAAACCTAGGAGGCCAAGCATAACAAAACCGGACCATGTGAATAGAAAGATGTAGGTGTTGCCGTAGTAGAGGTCTGTTATTATCATTGTTGAAAGTGGGACGATAAATGTGTAGTACCCACCCAATAGCAAACCACTTAGCAACGATATTGCTGCAACCACGAAGAACAGATCCATCATGAACACAGGTTGTGTTACACCGTTTAACGTGATATACCATGAGGGTGTGTTTGGAAGAAAACCTCTGAGGTATATTCTCCCAAGAACCCCTGCCGTGATGAGTATGACTGCTCCAAATAAACGTTCTTTTTCATCAAGGATTTTACTCAACATTTTTACCCCTGCCTTAAATCTCTTAGCGGTATATTAATCTATCCAAACTCTTCAAACTTCCATTCTATTATGTCACCGTTTTTCACCGGTTGTTTATCTGCACCAACGGTTCCGTAGTTTCCGTTTATGTAGTACTGCCAGTAGCTGTTGTTTTCACCGTTTTTTACTGAGGCTATAGAATCTATGAGCATGCTATCATATTGGCTGTAGTATGTTGATTTTACTGTGAAGTTACCTTTTGATGCTGCCTCCATTAGTAATCCGAATACGGTTGCGTTGGTTGTTGTTATGTTTTTGTATGTCCAGAGTATCCCGTTTCCGAAGTAGATGGAAACCGTTGCTGTGACTTCCTCAGGTTTTTTTTCGTTTAGTGTGATTGTGTTTATTGCAACTGTTGTACCTACCGTTATTGTAAGTACAATGGATAGGATCAAGATGAGTTTGTAGCTTTGTTTCAATCCACGTCACTCCATTTTTAAACTTTACTTTACAAAAAGAAAATAAACTTTAGAATAAAAGGTTTTTGGCAAACGTTAAAATGAGAAAATATTTTCTTGATATATATGAGGGTTCTCAGGGAGAAGTCTCTTGCCACTAAACTTCTGCTTCTTTTGGAGATACTCTCGAGGAAACCGGCTAAGCTTACGTACCTTGCTGACGCTGTCGGCATAACCCCTCAGGCGGTATCTGATTATATAAAAAGATTGATTCAGGAGGGTTTTGTTGTACAGAAGGAGGGGAGATACTATGTAACCAAGGAGGGGGTTGATTTTGTTCATTCCAATCTTCTGGAACTCAAGAGGTTTACAGAGGAAAGGATTAGGCATTTGAATATCATAGATAGGTGTTTGGCTTTAGCAGGAGGTGATGTGAAAAAGAGTGAGAGGGTTGGCCTTTTTATGAAAAAGGGTTATCTCATTGCTTTTCCAAGAAAGAAGTCATCATCAACCGGTGTTGCACTTAGGGATGCCAGAATTGGAGAAGATGTACCTGTCGGTGATCTTGAAGGAATTGTAAGGCATCGTCTCGGTGATTTCTATGTCATTCCTCTGTCTTATTCTATTGAGAGGGGGAGCAGGGACGTGCCGGTTGATAAGGTTGAGAGGTTACTTAATAAGATAAAGTATGATGTATTGGCTGTAGGTGATGTGGTCGCTTTGTCTGTTGTTAAGAGGTTGAGAAGGAAGCCGGATTTTGAGTTTGCTCCTATGGAATCTTCCTTGGATGCGGTTAAGAGGGGGCTATCTGTGTGTTTTTTGGGTTCGACGGAGCAGGTGGAAAAATTGATATCGCTTGTCAATAAGTTTAATGATTCTTCTCCAGATAAGATTGTTTACATGGTTAAGAATATATAAATGGGAGCTATTTGTATAAAAAGATTAATAAGCATTGAGAGCATATTTTGATACATAGATATATAG
>JAGGZU010000035.1 GCA_021161865.1 Thermoplasmata archaeon | reverse complement strand
TCAAATTCCATCGAAAAATATTTTTCCTTCTAACCAATTCCAACAACTGTTGCAGCATCTTGTATCCCCTCCTGATCACAGTAATCGGGAGGGGATTCTAAAATCTAATTCTTGACAGTCTCCCGTATAGTACAGCGAAAACTATTTTTTTGTCGTCAACTGTTAGCTGGTAGTAGTTTCCAACCTTTATTTTGGTTTTTAACATAAACGATTCCTCTTTGGTTGTTTGTAAAGCAGCGTAATTTATTAAAACGTTTACCACGTTATGTTTTTTGGTGGATGTGAAGGCTGAGGATGATATCAACACTAGGTTTGGTGTGCTGTTGAAGATTATTAATGGTATATACTTGTGGATTACACTGTTTTTTGTTGTGACAATGCTTCCTGTTCTTCTTCATTTCTCTTTGGATAATGAGAAGCTTATTTTTGCCACAACAGGTGTTTTAACCTTTATAGCTATCTTTTACTCCCTCATAATCTCCAGAGAGGGTAACAGGGTTATTGAGATGATTGAGAACATGGTGCAGTCTCTTGATGGTCAATCCAAAAACGATGAGAAAAAGAGGTCGAGAAGGGTTATTTCTCAGCTGGGTGGCTCATCATCCGCTTTGTCCTTTGTTAAGAAAATCATAAATATTGATTATCTGTTGTTGGTAACCGTTTTTTCTCTGCTTTTCTCGATTATTTTTACGTTGTTTGATTTCACAGCCTATGGGTATTTAAGTTATTTTAGTTTTGCTCTTGGTTTAAGCTGCAGCAGCGGTATAGTGTTGGAGTGGACTCTTATTGGTAGGATCGTTAAAGGTGCTTCTTTGATTGTTGTCTAAATATTGCAACGTTAGTTAAGTTAATAAAAATTTTTAGTATATTTGTTGGTAAATCATTTGTATTTTCCAAATATTTTGATTTCTACTCTGAAAAAATCTCCGTAGCTGGGTTTCATTATCTTTAGTAAATGAAACCAGTTGTTCACAAACAAGGAGCTATATTCTTTGTCAACCATGACATTATAATAGATTTCGTCAAAAGAGTCTCTAACAATGATGGAAAGATTTTTGCAGAACAAATCAAGAGCTACTTGACCTGGAACCACTATTTTAAAAAACATCATGTGTAGCCACGCCGTCGATCTACCTTTCACTACAATAAAAAAACCTTTAACCACTCCGTCACCAACGTTTCTATCAAACAACCATCCTGTGAATCTTTTTGATTCAACGGTTATTCTCTCAGTATCCACAAGCTGATACTCTGGGGAAGCATCAAAGGAATACTCCTGTCTCACAGGAACAGTTAGCAAACCGAGGCTTTGAGTAAGTATTGACATAAAACACAGCAGTGTAAACAAGGATAAGATAATTTTTCGCATATACCTCCGTTTTCCCATCGCATAAATGGTTAAAAAGTCTTTCTAAACAGATTCCTACTAAGAGAGGGTTAGATTTTTGCTATCCCAATGGTAACCTCTGTATCGTTTAACTTCCAACTTTTAACAAGATTTCCCTCTGGTTTAGCAGTAAACTCTATCTCCTTTGACCTCGTCTCCTCAGCAATGTAGTTTTTCCACTCCTCTAGCGTTTCTCTAAGCTCAGCGTTGTCAACCATAATCTTGGTTGATATCCTATCCTCTATAGCGAGATCCAAACCCTTCCGCATCGACTGTATCCTACGCACTATCTCCCTTGAAACCCCCTCTGCAATCAACTCAGGTGTTTGAACAACATCAAGAAGCAGGAAACCTTCCTTTGACTCAACATCTACCATTTCTTTGTTATCTATCTGCTGCTGAAACGGTTTTTTATCCCTTGAGAAGATTACCTCTTTGACGTTAATCTCCTCCTTTACAAGGTCAACGAGTGGTTTCACTGAATCCTCTACTTTTTTGCTGCAGACAACAACGGCCCTGCTGAGGGGGTACCTTATTTTTATTCCAACCTTGCTACGTAATGTTCTCCCCAGCTCTACGACCTCACGAACCGTTTTCATGGCTTCCTCAAGGTTTTCATCAACAAGCTCCTTAGTAACCTCGGGGTAGTCACATAGATGAACACTCTCAGGCATACCATTGTCCTTTATTGAAAGGTAAATATTTTCCGACAAAAATGGTATAAAGGGTGCAACAAGTTTTGAAAGGTTTAGGAAAACCTCATACATTGTTGAATAACATGCTGCCTTATCATTGGTCATCTCCTCAAGCCATAATCGTTTCCTTGACCGTCTAATATACCAGTTGCTTAAATCCTCCACAACAAAATCCTCTATCGCTCTTGTTGCCCTATGCACCTCAAACCTTTCTATGTTTTCTTTTACTTCCCGTGTAACCCTCTGTAACCTACTCAGTATCCATCTATCAAGAGATGTTCTTTCCTCAACAGCCACATTATGTTTCTCAGGGTTGAAACCATCTAAACTGGCGTAGGTCGCAAAAAACCTGTAGGAGTTCCATAATGTTAGTATGAAACCACCCAAGGTTTCCTTAACAGCATCCTCGTAGAAACGGATTGGCATCCATGGCGCATTTGTGGACAAGAGATACCAACGTAACGCATCTGCTCCCTCTTTTTCAAATATCATGGAGGGATCAACGTAGTTTCTTTTGCTTTTACTCATCTTCTGCCCATCCTTGTCAAGCACCAGGCCAAGAGTAAGAACTCTTTTGTATGCTGGTTTGTCAAACAGAAGCGTTGAGATAGCAAGCAGCGAGTAAAACCATCCCCTGGTTTGATCAAGCGCTTCGCAGATGAAATCAACTGGAAAGTTTTTTTCAAAAACCTCTTCGTTCTCCATAGGGTAATGCCATTGTGCAAACGGAGCAGAACCAGAATCGTACCAGCAGTCAATAACCTCCTCCTCCCTTTTCATCCTAGCACCACATTCTGGGCATCTAACATCAAGCTGGTCAACGTAGGGTTTATGGAGATCATAAGGTTCTGAGAAATTGGTGCTGAGTTGTTTAAGCTCCTCAACGCTTCCAACACAGACTTGGTGACCACATTCTGTGCAAGTCCATATGGGTAAAGGAGTGCCCCAGTACCTGTCTCTCGATAAAGCCCAGTCCTTACCCTCCGAAATAAAATCACCAAACCTACCATGTTTTATGTGCTCAGGGTACCACTCTATCTGCTCATTGTTTTTTACCAGGTTTTCTCTGCGTTTCGATATCGCGATAAACCATGACTCCATGGCGTAGTAAAGCAGAGGTGACTCGCATCTCCAGCAGAATGGGTAGTCATGGGTGTATTCTCTAACCCCTGCAAGCAGGTTTCTCTCCCTGAGATGCTCTATGATTTTTGGGTCAGCATCCTTGACAAACAAACCCGTCCATGGTGTAACCTTTTCATGGAATGTCCCATCTTTTTTCACCAGTTGTATAACAGGTAAACCATATTTTTTGCCAGCCTCATAGTCTTCTTCACCAAATGCTGGCGCTATGTGAACTATACCTGTGCCCTCCTCCATGGTAACAAAATCGGCACAGATAACATACCACGCTGGTTTGTCAGGAGTTTCAAAGGTGAACAAAGGCTCATACTCTTTTTTCTCCAACTCCTTTCCCATGAAACGATCGAGAACCTCATACTCCTTACCCTTGAGTATTGCTGCAGCTCTTTCCTCAGCAAGAATGAGCACATCGCCATCATACTTTATCTTAAGATAAGCCTCATCTGGGTGAACGGCAAGAGCAACGTTTGAAATAAGCGTCCATGGCGTTGTTGTCCAAGCAAGAAAATATGCATCCTCGCCTTTAACCTTGAATTTAACGAAGATAGAGGGCTCTTTAACCTCCCTGTAACCCTGGGCAACCTCATGTGCAGATAAAACCGTGCCGCATCTTGGACAATAAGGTACAACCTTATGTCCCTTGTAAAGCAGTTTTTTCTCCCAGATCTGCTTCAAAGACCACCATACCGATTCAATGTACTCGTTTTTGAGTGTTATGTACGGGTTATCCATGTCTATCCAGAAGCCTATGCGTTTCGTCATCTCAACCCATTCCTTCTCATACTTGAAGGTGCTTCTTTTACATTCCTCATTGAACTTCTCTGCCCCATACTTCTCAATGTCCTGCTTGGACTCTAAACCAACCTTCTTCTCAACCTCTATCTCCACAGGTAAACCATGTGTATCCCACCCTGCTTTACGGGCAACATAGTAACCACTCATGGTTTTGTACCTTAGAATCGTATCCTTCATTATCCTTGTTAAAACATGACCCGGGTGCGGCGAACCATTTGCGGTTGGTGGTCCTTCTAGGAAAACAAAGGGTTTACGTCCCTCTCTGTTTTTCATTGATTTATGGAATATGTTGTTTTCATCCCAAAACCGCTGAATCTCTTTTTCTAGAACCGCAGGCTTGTACTGCTGTGGAGGTTGCTTCACCATTGTTTTCACCCTATAAAGGCTTCAGAAGCCTATTGGTAATAAGGACTCATATTAAAAAGATACGCTTATAGGGGTTTAGTGTACACTTTTTCCTTCAAAACATTGTATGCTTGTTCTGGCGAGTCGATGTTTTCAAGTAGTTTTTCAAATGGGCATAAACCATCGCCTGCCTTGTTTCTTACGTGATCAACTGTTTCAGAAACATAAACAGTTACTCCACGTTTTTTTAGAATATTTTTTGCTTCAACGGTTGCACTTAAAGCATAAACCTTCTCAGTTTTTGAATGCAGACAGAGTAACGCTGATGCTTTACCAAGTATTTTATCTAAAACAGTTGAATAATGAATTTTGTGTTGCAGTTTATCAATGGTTTCTAAAAAAGGCTTTAATCCTTCTCCTCTAGTTTTATGTAAAACAAAACCGTTTTTAACAACTACAAGAGAATAACCTTGTTCGACAATAAACTTTTTAAACAAGTCTAGTTCGTCAACCTGTTTCAACTTTTTTCACCTCGAAGCATGTTGGATAACAGGTCTTCCTTGGCTGCTGAATCCGTTGTTGGGCTCATATGGGTTAAACGCTGGGTCACCATAAAGCACTCTAACGTAGTAGGTGGGTGGTTCTTTGTCAACCCTTTTTTCTCCCCTTAATGCTTCACCAACGCTTAAGTCGTCAACAATCAAATGATTTTCTAAGGTTGTTAAACCTGCTTCTTGACCGGTTGCTCTGGTTGCTCCTATGAAACAGTTGCAGCCGCTGTGAAGCATCGTAACCCCTATGTTCATGCATGATGGTATACCATCGATGCGAGCCATGAGACACGCTGATGTGAGGAAAACACTTGGTTTATTGTAAACCCAGTTTTTTGCGTGAGCAACATCAACCGCTTTATTGATGTAGTCGAAACCGTACAGTGAGGGTGTGAACCAGAGCCAGTCTCCATGACCAAGGTATTCAATGTAGTTCGCGTTAGTGTAAACTTGTAGTAGACTAGTAATTTGTCTACTGTTTCTCAGGTCACCATAAACATGGGGTTTGAAACCATACTTTTTTAATTCAGCAGCGTATGGTATCTGGTGGAATAAACCCCCTGTTTCACCGAATCCTTCACCGAAAACAAAGTTGAACCTGTTATGCCAACCGTTTTCCTCCAATGGTGGACCGCAGATTTTTTTGTAGAATAATGTTCTAGACATTAGCAGGGAGACATCCTGTACATCGTAACCTATTACTCTGCCAACTGACAGGTTAAAGTTTAGAGTGTAGGGGTTGTCTGATGGTAAACCCTTCTCCAATAGTCCTTTTTGGGATGGATTGTAGTAGTACATGGGTATCATGTTGGTGTCCCCTAGTATTGCAAGCCATGCTGATCCGTTAAGGTAACCTGTTAGCATACCATGGTTTTCAATTAAATCAAGAACATGTTTCAACTCTGTAATAGTGTAGTTGACTTTTTTGTTGTTGAAGTTTTGTAGTTTCTCGTTGTACCATGGACCTGTTCCTAAGCCTTCTGCTGCAGAAACGTATTCATCACTGGTGAGCTCAAATTTTTGGTCTGCCACAAGGATTCCTCCATGAGCTGCAGTGAGATAAGGAGCGGTCATGGAGAGTTTTGGAACAAAAGGTAGATGAGGTTTCTTTAACCGGGAAACGTTTATGGTTATTTTAACGTCAGTGTCTACCATAGAAAGTCCTCTTTGTAGGAAATACCCTCCTTTTACACCATTGTATAGTTTAACTGTGAGTGTGTAGTTTCCTGGTGCATCACAGGTCAGGCTTTCTACGTACGTTTTTCCGATGTCGTAACCAGGGCTTAAAGAGTAAGCGACAACATTTTTTTGGGGATCATACAGGTAGAGTGAGATGATTGGATCGATGAAACCTTTCTGTGTTACATTGACTTCTCCATGGATTCGAACCCAGTTGATGCCTTCTGGAATGTAAACAAGTTGTTGCCTGGTGTCTTTCCCTATAATATTTATCTCCCTCCCGAGAACAGTTACTTTAATGTTTTCGATGTGTTCCATGGTTGTTGTTTCATAAGAATCGATGATTTGTGGCGGGATGATGTCAGAGGGGTTGGTGAGTGTAATGTAGTTGATTTCTCCAAACACTGTTTTTATACTGGTTAAAACAAGGTTTTGTACAGCATCCTCATCCTTCAACTCAACTATGCTTATGTTTGGTAAGTTTAGTTGGATGTCTCCAACAACAAATGCTTTGGTTGAGTTCAATTTTTTGCAAATCTGTTGAAGCTGCTCTTCGTTGTTGTCGTAGAAGAGAATAGGGATGTTGAGGTAGCTTGCGAGGGGAGCTGCTATGAGACTAAGCTTGTAACTACTGTTACCCTCATAGGGGAGTATGAGTACTGTTGAACTTTGTTTAAACACTTTTGTTGAGACTTCAGCAGCAACCTCCGCGGGTGAACCAAGTATTTCTGTTGTGCCGTAGGTGGTGTTAAGATGCTCCCCTACTACTAGGAGTGTACCGTTTTTTGCTAGATACTGGTTAAGGAAACGTTTTTGCTGCTCAGTAAGCAACCCGTTTTTTTGAACAAGCAATGGAAGTAATACTGTTCTGTTGTTTTCTTTGTTGTACCAGCATGCTAAACTGTTTCCAAGTACACCGTAGAAGGGGTTGTTGTCTGGTATAACAACAACCTCCCAAGAAACTTGTTTATCATGTGAGAAAAGTGTTTGTTTGGGTTTATAAACTAGGAAACCTTGTGCGATTGTACTCGTTGAGAAGATGAGCAGAATCACTGTTAATGTCATGGTTTTTTTGCACAACATGTTTTGTTTCCTTCCTCAGTTTGAACCTTTTATGGTTTTACTTGTTTAAAAAACTTCATTCGGAAAACCAGTCCTAGTTATTCTGTGTGTCACTTAACTGGTTTTTTTGGTATCCGTTATTTGCAATAAGAACGCATACTTTCTTTGTAAACGCATGTTTTTTTAAAAAGGAAAAAAGGGGTTTAGGCGAACATTGGTTCCTCCTCTGGAGAGTTGTTGTTTGTTTTTCGATGTTTTTTTAGATTTTGTAGTCTTTCGTTGAATTCTTCGACTATGTATTTGAAGGCGGATGGGGTTACACGGAACTCTGCTATGCATTTGCATTTGAGTGTGTCGTCTTTGGAGTATGCGTTAGGTTTAACATAGAAAAACCACAGTTTTATCTCCTCATCGTCTCCTCCTATGAACACTCCATCAACTGGATGCACTATGGCGTCATCACCATCCAATTCTAAGTCAACATCTGTATCTGGCTCATCAAGGTAAACATCATTTTTTTCCTCATACTCGTCAACCTTCTCCTGAGGAGTGTCTTCGTGTGCATCACACATTTTGGGTTTTAAACCATTTTTTTTCATGGTTTCATCTCCATAAAATAGCGGAAGATAGTTTACACTAAGGTCAGCAGCTAAAAAAACAAGTTTGTATGTAAATATAGTGAGGTGCAACATATAAAGTTTTTGGCTGTTTTTTTGGTGGAGGTTGCAAAAAAATTTTTTGCAGAAACTATATATAAAGTATGTTTTGATTACGTTTTATGCCTTTGTTAGACCTTAGTGATGATAATCCAACGGAGGAGCAGATTCGGAAGATTGTTAAGG
>JAGGZU010000119.1 GCA_021161865.1 Thermoplasmata archaeon | reverse complement strand
GTTGAGAGGTATAAAAAGGGCGAATTTGATAGAACCGATGCCCCTACAGTTGGCGGCCATTTTGGTAGAAGATGAATCACTATAACCATAAAATAACGTTTTAGGGTTGAATGGGAATATGAAGACCTATCTTGACTGCATACCTTGTTTTCTCACACAATCGCTGGAGGCAGCAAGGATGAGCAGTGATGATGAGGAGACACATAAAGAGGTTTTAAAAAAAGTAATGCACTATCTGCAGACCATATCTTTTGACATTCCTCCACCAGAAACCTCTAGAGAGGTTCATCACATAATAAGGCAGATAACAGATACAGAAGATCCTTATAGGAAAGTTAAAGATCAGGCTAATAGAACAGCAGAGAAACTTTATCCCACTCTCAAAAAAATGGTTATAGATGCAGATGATCCTCTGTTGATGGCTATTAAATTAGCTATTGTTGGGAATGTTATAGATTTTGGTACAACAAATAGATTTAATATCAATGATATGATAAAGATAGCTTTGAAGCATGAACATATATCTAATGAGGCTTATAGAGATTTTGTTGAAACATTAGATAATGCAGAAACAGTTCTATATATTGCTGACAACTGTGGAGAGATATACTTCGATAAACTATTGCTAGAGGAATTATCTGCCAGAAATAAAAAGATAACCTATGTAGTTAGAGCCAATCCTATAATCAATGATGTTACACTAGAGGACGCAAAAACCGCCGGTATAGATGGGATAGCAGAGGTTATAGCTGCTGATGAGGGCAGTGATAAATCTGCACCAGGTATATTATTAAAATATGCATCGCCCGTTTTCCTGGAGAAACTGGATACATGCGATATGGTTATATCAAAGGGTCAGGGCAACTACGAGTCTCTAAGTGATGTTAACCGTAGGATATTTTTCCTTTTGGTGGTTAAATGTCCACTTGTGTCTAGGGATATAAAGGAGGATGTAGGGAAGATGGTTTTGAAGGTGAAGAATTAATGATTATATCTGTTGCTAGCGGTAAGGGTGGAACGGGTAAGACAACGGTTGCGGTTAACCTAGCGCTTAGCATTGATAATGTGCAGTACCTTGACTGTGATGTGGAGGAACCGAATGCAAATATCTTTCTAAAGGCAGAGATAACTGAAAGAGAGGATGTGACGGTTGAGATCCCTGAGATTAACTATGATAGATGTGATTTCTGTGGTAAATGTGCCGATTTCTGTGCATACAATGCTTTGGCTGTTGTTCCATCCAAGGTTCTCGTTTTCCCAGAGCTTTGCCATTCCTGCGGGGGCTGTGAACTGGTTTGCCCAAGAGATGCAATCAAATGGAAAAAGAGACCAATTGGAAAAATCGAGCACGGCTCATCTGGGAGCACCGATTTTTACCAAGGTATTTTGAATGTTGGAGAGGCTACAGCTACACCTTTGATTAAAGCGTTAAAAAGAAGGATGGACAAAGACAGAATAGTTGTTCTAGATGCTCCTCCAGGAACAGCATGCCCTGTTATGGAAACAGTAGAGGGTTCGGATTACTGTATACTGGTGACTGAGCCGACACCCTTTGGTTTACATGACCTTAAACTTGCAGTGGAGGTGATGAAGCATCTCAGCATCCCCTTTGGTGTTGTAATAAATCGTGATGGCATAGGTGACGACAGGGTGGAGCAGTTTTGTAACAGCAATAGGATATCTGTTTTGATGAAGATCCCCCATGATAAAAGGATATCCACACTGTACTCTAGAGGCGTTCCCTTCGTAAAAGAGCTATCGGGTTGGCGTGAGAGATTTAGGAAACTCCTCCTTTCGATTGAGGAGGGAGTTGGAAATGATTTTCGATAGATATAATAAGGTGTTTATTTATGCATCTGGCTGAGGAGGCAGCGTTATGGAAAAAGAGGCAAACGTATTGGTTATAGGGGGAGGGCCTGCAGGGATAATAAGCGCGTTAACGGCTCAGAAGTACTATCCTGATAAAAAGATTTTACTGATGAAGAGTGTGCAGGATAGCGTGGTTCCCTGTGGGATACCGTACATGTTTTTCAGTCTTAGGGATCCAGAGGAGAATAGACTGGGCACTCAGGTATTGGAGAAAAACGGTATCAAGGTTATTGTGGATGAGGCGGTAAAGATAGATCGGGTCAATAAGACGGTTGAGACAAAGAAGGGTGACAAGTATCTATACGAAAAGTTGATACTGGCCACAGGTTCTCGTCCTGTGGTGCCACCAATACCTGGGATCGATAAAAAAGGGATTTATCCAATTTATAAAGATATGAGTTACCTCAAGAGGGTGATATCTGAGATAAAGAAACAGAAGGAGATAGTGATAGTTGGTGGAGGTTTTATTGGAGTAGAGTTTGCAGATGAGATTTCGAGTATAGAGGGGTTAAAGGTTCACATTGTAGAGATCCTTCCAAGCCTTCTTGCCAACTCCTTTGATGGAGAGTTCTCGATGTTGGCTGAGGAGAGATTGAGAGAGAAGGGAGTCAACATTCTGACAAATACAAAAGTGACTGAATTTCTTGGAAGTGAAAGGGTGGAGGGTGTTAGATTTGGTGATGGAAGAGAGATGAATGTTGATGCCGTTGTCTTGGGGATAGGAGCCGTTCCGAATACAAAGCTGGCAACAGATGCGGGTTTGGATTTAGGTAAAGGAAAGGGTATATGGGTTGATGAGTACATGCGTACCGTTGATCCAGATATTTTTGCTGTTGGGGATTGTGCTGGAAAGAGAGATTTTTACACTCGAAAGGATGCCCCTGTGTTACTTGCATCGATAGCTACAGCAGAGGCGAGAATAGCAGGTTCAAACCTCTATAAACTAAAGGTGGTTCGAGAGAACAAGGGAACGATCGCCATCTACTCTACCTACATCGACGGTCTGGTTCTCGGCTCTGCAGGTCTTACTGAGAAGAGTGCAAAGAGAGAGGGTTTTGAGATTATAACGGGTGTTTTTGAGGGTTTTGACAAGCATCCTTCAACCTTACCAAATGCGAATAAGATAAAAATAAAGCTGATTTTTTCGAAGCAGTCAGGTATCATCCTCGGCGGGCAGGTTGCTGGAGGGCTGTCCTGTGGGGAGTTGATAAATCTCATAGGTGTGGCAATACAAAAGAGAATGTCCTTTACAGAGCTTGAAACCTTACAGATGGCAACTCATCCATATCTTACAAGTGCCCCCACAACATACCCTGTAGTGAGGGCGGCTCAAGATGCAGCTTATAGAGCTCAGATTATATGAGGGAAATCGTCGTTATAAGTGGTAAAGGCGGAACAGGTAAAACCTCAATTACCGCTGGATTTGCATCACTTGCGAAGGACACAGTATTTGCAGACTGTGATGTGGATGCACCAGATTTACATTTAATTCTCAAACCAAAAATCAAGGAAACCATAGGTTTTCATGGACTCAAGCTGCCGGTTATAGATAGGGCGGTGTGTACCAATTGTAAACGATGCTATGAATCCTGTAAGTTTGATGCAATAGATGAGGATATAAACGTCATCAAGGAAAGATGCGAGGGGTGTGGGGTTTGTACCTATGTTTGTCCTGTGAATGCTATAGATGTGGTTGATAGAGACTCTGGTTTTGTTTACATCTCTGAAACAAGGTTTGGACCAATGGTTCACGCTATATTAAACACTGCTGAGGAAACCTCGGGTAAACTTGTGGCGGAGGTTAGAAAAAACGCAAAAAAGTTGGCAGAGCAGGAGAATATGGAAAATATCTTGATTGATGGACCTCCAGGCATAGGATGTCCTGTCACATCATCTATAACAGGCGTTGACCTTGTTTTGATTGTAACAGAACCAACACTCTCCGCTATCCATGATTTGGAGAGGGTGCTTGAGGTTGCAGATCATTTCTCTGTTCCAGCGGTTGTCTGTATAAACAAGTATGATATCAACCGTGAGAACACAGAAAAGATAGAGGTTTATTGTAGAAATAACAATGTTGAGGTGATAGGAAGAATTCCCTACGACACTGAGGTGACTGAGGCGATGGTTGTAGAAAAAACCATTGTAGAGTACAGCAGCTCAGGCAGGGTGAGTAAGGTTTTGATGGATATGTGGAGAAAAATCGAAGAAAAATTAAAATCATAGAATAAAGGTTAGGGATGCCATGAAGGTTAAACATATGCATTACACGGATGTTAAGGCAGAGATACCTGATGAAAAAGGAGCGGAGAATATTAGCATAAGGTGGCTTATCACCAAAAATGATGGTGCACAAAACTTTGCGATGAGACTCTTTGAATTAAAAAAAGGTGGTTGCAGTCCATGGCATCAACATGATTGGGAGCATGAGGTTTTTATTCTTGAGGGTAAAGGTGTACTTGTTACAGAGGAGGGTGAGGAGGAACTTAAACCAGGCGATTTCGTTTTTGTTCCACCAATGGAGTGGCATCAGTTTAAACAGGAGGGGGAGGGGCTGCTGAGGTTCCTCTGCCTGATACCCTACAAGAAGAGTGGTTGATGAGATATGGGTTTTAAGATATTTAAAGACAGGAAGCTATCTGAGAAGTCCTTGGAGAAGATAGATTGGCCGGATTATGTGGTGTCTTTGGATAAAAAAAATTTTAACGATTTCATAAACAAATATCCTCTTTCCTTGGTTGACTTCTGGGCGCCATGGTGTGGGCCCTGTAAGGCTATGGCACCACGTATGAGAAGGTTATCAAAGATTTATACAGGAAAGGTGGCTGTTGGGAGGTTAAATACTGAGGACAACAGGGATATTGCAAAAAAATACAAAATCATGGGTATCCCTCATCTCGGTTTTTTTCGTTACGGTAAAAAAATCATGAGTATAACAGGTGCAAGATCTGTTGGTGATATAAAGGACACTATTGACAAGCTTTTAAAGAAATAACCCTTTTCTCCAGTTGATTCTGTGTTGCATTTGAACATTCAAGATTTAAACAAGGAGATAAAGAGTTGTACAAGGTGTAGGTTATCTGAGACAAGGAAGCAGTCGCTTGTTGGTGAGGGAAATCTCCATGCTAGAATTATGATTATAGCTCAGGCGCCTGGTGAAAAAGAGGATGAGACCGGGAGAATGTTTGTGGGCCCTTCAGGGAAGGTGTTAGATAAACTGTTAACATCAGCAAATGTTAAAAGAGAAGAGGTTTACATGACCAATCTAGTCAAATGTATGCTTCCAAGGTACAGAAGACCAAAGCAGGATGAAATCGAGAAATGCAGTTCCTATCTTGACAGGGAGATTGAACTGATAAATCCAAGAGTGCTGGTTCCACTTGGGCGTTATGCGACCACCTATGTTTTCAAAAAGTATGGGATTAAGTTATCAACATCGGAGGAGTTTTATAAGGTATATGGAAAACTCTTTTTTTCAGGAGACAAAAAGATATTGCCACTGCAACATCCTGCAGCATTAATTTATAACCCAGAACTTGAGGAGGTTATGCTTAGAAACTACCATAAACTAAGCGTGCTTTCTACCGAATGTAAATGGTACGAGGTATGTCCGATGAAAAGGTTTTATGATGCAGGACGGTTAAATAAAAAATGGGTTGAGCTTTACTGTAGAGGGGATTGGGAGAGTTGTAGGAGATACCAGCTTGAAGAGAGAGGAATCCCACATCCAGATAACATGTTGCCTGATGGCAGTATAGATGAGTTGCTGTAAGAAGATTTTATGAGGAGTTAGGGCAACTGTACGTTAAACTTATTTATCTTGAAAACCTTTTAAAAATATGACTTATTTAAGTTTTAGAGGAGGCAGAGTTGTATTGTTTTACCTCACTATTATTTTATTCACACTGCCGCTACCTCCACTGTTTGCAGAATCAGCAGAGATGATGGAGAGAGACACCAGTATAGTTTATGTTGACTGCAGTAACACTCAAGGTCCATGGGATGGAACAATAGAGCATCCCTATCAACATATTCAGGATGGCGTAGACAATGTGGGTTACGGTGGCATGGTTTATGTTTTCAAAGGCATATACTATGAACACGTTTTTGTAGACAAGTCGGTAAGGTTATTTGGTGAGGATAAAGAGAAAACCATTGTGGATGGGATGAACTCAGACTCAGTCTTTTGTGTTGCAGGGAAAGGCGTTAGTATAGAAAACTTCACCATTAGAAACTCTGGCGGTTTTAAGGGCGACTCAGCAATCAAGATAAATGCAAGTTCCGTTACCATAGCAAACTGTATTGTTTACAGGTCGAGAACAGGTGTTTACATAAACGACACAGATTACAATCATATCAGGGGTTGTATCTTTTACACCAATGGCGAGGGTGTTTTTATAGATTCATCATCTTATGATAAGGTTGATGACTGTATTTTCTCACATAATGCACTGGGTTTAAACATTAAGGAAGCCAGAAACATCTCTGTATTCAAAAGCTTTGCAAACAATAATGGTGTGGGGATTTACATTGAAGATTCATCAAATGTGAATCTTACTCATAGTGCTTTTTATGACAACAACGACAACCAGGGCGGGGTATGCATTTTCGACTCTAATCATGTTTTCATGGAGGATTGTAACATTTATCACAATGGTTTTGGAGTAAAACTTCTGCATTCCTCCTCGGTATGGATCGATAGGTGTAACCTCACATGGAACACCCATTTTGCTGTGATTGTTGATGGAAGCTCAACCGATATCACTCTCTTTAAATGTAACATTTCAAGTAACTTCCGCTATGGTGTTTATGTGAGAGACGGCGGCCATATGATTATTCACTACAGCAACATCTGTTTGAACTCTCTCTACGGTGTTTTTTATGAAAACTGTTCTCTGGATGCACAGAGAAACTGGTGGGGTTCTTTTTTTGGTCCCTCAGCCACTGAGATGGGTTTTGGGGATAGAGTCACACAGAGGAATAGGTTCATCCAGTATTTTCCTTGGGAAGCAAAACCTGTTGAGGCCGTTGGCTCAGGATGGAGGTTGAACCCAGAGTATGGTGTATATCATGTGATGAATAAACCTTTGTTGTTGGAGGGAAAAGATTCAGATGGCGATATGGTCCCAGATTGGTGGGAGATGGAGTATGGCTATGATCCATTTATCTGGGACGACCATGTGCATCTTGACCCAGACAACGATGGTTTAAACAACATAGAGGAATGTTACACCTATGAATACAACTCGAACCCTTTTCATAAAGACTTATTTTTGGAGTTTGACTGGATGGGTCGTTTTCCTGGAGACACAGAGAATAAACCCATCTCTAGGTATCTTGATGAGATGAAGATGGTTTTTGAGCAGCACAACATCACTCTGCATGTTGACGACAGCTCTCTTGGTGGGGGAGAGGAGATACCATATGTATCCAATTTCTCTTATGCAGATTTGAGGGATTTATACTGGGATTATTTTTTGCATAATGATTTAGACAACCCGAGGAAGGGCATATTTCATTATTGTATTGTGTGCTTTTATGGACCTGGCCCTGGTTTTGCTTTTGTTGGATGGGATCATCTAGATAGTTTTGACATCTCAGCTCAGATGCTGCAGAACAAGTATGGTTTTCTTGACAGGCAGAGGTTGATTGTTGGTGGATCCATACATGAGCTCGGTCACACCCTTGGTTTGTTTGTTGATGACCATGATGGTATAGACAACATGGGTGACACCAAGATTTTGTCATTGGAGTGGTGGAGGTACAGAAACTATAGGAGTTGCATGAATTATCTTTATACATATAGGGTGATTGATTATTCTGATGGCTCGCATGGCAGAGGGGATTTTGATGATTGGGGTAACCTAGATTTTTATTTCTTTAAAAACTCACATTTTGAGTGGCCAAAATGATTGTATTGAGTGTTCAAGTATGGCGAGGGAGGTTTAATGGTGAAATTTAAATCCTTGGTGAATTTTGTTAGGTTGTGGTTTAGATGAGGTTAACTGTGGTTTATGATAATGAGGTTTATAGGAGAGACGCTGGTTTAAAATCTGACTGGGGTTTCTCCTGTCTAATAGAGAAGGATGATGAAGTCATCTTGTTTGATACTGGAGCGAAGGGTGAGATTCTATTGAGCAACATGAGGAACTTGGACATTGACCCAAGTAGAATTAACAAGGTTGTGTTGTCTCATGAGCATTGGGATCACACCGGCGGATTAAAAGCGCTTGAATCGTTTCTTGGTGAGGTGGAGCTTTATAGGTTGGGTGGAGAGGCGCCCAGTGAAAACATGCATCTTGTATTGGTAGAAGATGCTCAGGTTATTGTTGACGGTGTATACACCACGGGCAGGTTAGAGGGTTTTGTGGATGAGCAGGCTCTGGTTCTCAGGGGTAGGAAAGGCTTGTATGTTCTGGTTGGTTGTTCTCATCCTGGCGTTGAGAGGATACTTGATGCTGCTAAACGGTATGGTGAAGTTGTGGGTTTAATGGGTGGTTTTCATGATTTCAGTAATCTTTCTATATTGAGAGGTTTAGATTTTATCTCTCCTTGCCACTGTACTAGGTATAAACGTAGGATTATGGATTTGTATCCTGATACCTGTGGCAAGTGTGGTGTTGGTATGGTTGTTGAGATTTAGGTCGATAAGTTGGGTTGAGGCAGGGGCAGTTTTGTTAGCCTAAACCGATTGTGTATATTTTATGCACAAACGTTATATACGGTGTTCTGTATTACCAGAATCCTATGCCTCTATTCAACCTCTACAAGGAAGAGATCCAGCAGGTTAGAAAACCAACCAATCTCTGGTTCAAGGAAGCCAGCAGCATAAACCATTCTGTGAGTACAATCTTTGGTCCACACGGTATGCACAAGTTTACAGCAGATGGTGAGATCTTAAGCACTGGGAAGGATGTTCTAGACAACATAGAACTTGGCCCACTTGCTGAACCTATACTGAAGAGCATCAACGCCCAGTATAAAGAGTTTCAAGATGGAACAACCTCATTAGCTCTTCTGTTATCTAGGATGATGATACAGGCTCATAACCTCTCAACAGATGGTGTGGAGATGCAGACGATCATCTCCGGTTACGAGAAGGCGATTGATTTAGCCATTGAGGTCACGAAAAAGAAAATAAAAAGGATAAAGACGGATGATGTCGACATTCTGCAGAAGGTTATACACCATTCGTTGGCGGGAACCATTGCCGATAAAGAAGCGATTATCTCCTCCATAAGAGATGCAATACTCTTCCTAAAAGAGCCGAAAGAAGAGGATATCTCCGTTCTGGCAGAGGAGGATGGAGAGGGTAACGAGGTAATTCTAGGGGTTAAACTGGACTACAACAGAATTAGAGAGGACATGCCTGATAAACTAAACGATGTCACTGTGGCGTTGATAGATAAACTAACTCCAAGAAAAACAAACATCGACATCAAAATAGGCATTTCTCTTGCAAACAGATACAGTAATGTTGCAAAAATGGAGGATAAACAGTTAAGAGAGGCTGTTGACAAACTTATACAACTTGGAGTGAAAGCGGTTTTTGCCAAAGGCGAGATAGACCCAAGAGCTGCAGATATGATGGCAAGAGAGGGGATAATTGCTTTTCAAAAGTTGAAGGATGATGATATGAAGACACTGGCTAAAACAACTGGTGCAAGAGTTGCAAACATCTCTCTTCTATCAAAAGACGACCTCGGTTACGTTGGTACATTGGACGACAGCAAGGAGGAGGGATGTGTTGGCGGAGTATGCAGGACATGAGGTGGTAAAGGATGGTGTTGCTCAACAACGTTAAAAACACAAACAAAACAACGATAATACTCTATGGTGTATCCAGTAAACATCAAGCGAGAATGGAGAGGCTGGTGAGAAAAGGTATCAAAAACGGGTTAAACGCTCTTGAAACAGGTGTTCTCCCAGGTGATGGCCTCATATACCTGTTGATTGCTAGGAGAGTAAGAGAGGAAGCAATCTCTGAGGGCAAAAAACAGTCACTTGCTATGGAGAAGACGGCCGATATAATGGAGAGTCTGTATGTGACTCTCTCTGAAAATGCAGGAATGGACCCCATTGATGCATTGACTTCAGCAAAGAAGGCAACATTAGATAAACCAGATGGGTTGAGGTATGCTCTGCCGGCAGGTGTTTTTCTCTCTGAATTAAGGAGGGCTAAGGAGACTGTTACAAACATATTAAGAACCGATGAGGTTTTGAGTGCTAAACCGTTGTTCAAAACGGAGAGTTTCGGCGGCAGCTCTGGGGTTGTTATTTACACCTCTGAGGGTTGTCCCTGGTGCGCGAGAACCAAGGAATATCTTAGATCAAAAGGTATCTCATTCAAAGAGATAAACGTGTCAAGAAACCCAGCGGCTATACAAGACATGGTGAGGGTATCTGGGCAGACTGGAACACCCGTGACCGTGGTAAAGGGACAGGCGGTTGTTGGGTTTGATGTTGAAAGACTAAATGCACTCCTGTGAGGTCAGGAAAGGACTATTTTGAAGCAAAAATTTACAAAATGGTAACGCATGACGCTAAGGTGATTTACATCCTAAATTTTTAGGAGAAAGTAAGATAGCCATGCCAAGAATAGAGCCCTTTGAAAGGTATAGTAGGGAATATGACGAGTGGTTTGTGAGAAACCGAGAGGTTTATCAGGCAGAGGTTAACGTTATAAAACCCCTGATTTTGCCTAAAGAATTTGGTTTAGAGGTAGGTGTTGGGACCGGCAGATTTGCTGTTCCTTTAAACGTAAATATAGGTGTTGATCCCTCTAAGAAAATGGTGGATGTGGCGAAAGAGAGGGGTTTAGAGGTTTTACTTGCAGTAGCTGAAAAACTGCCTTTTAAAAACAACGTTTTCGACTTTGTTTTGATGGTTACAACCATCTGTTTTGTTGACGACTTGTTTGAATCCCTCAGAGAAGCGTACAGGGTTTTGAAGACAAAAGGTTTTATCGTCGTTGGCTTTGTTGACCGTGAGAGCAGATTAGGGAAACAGTATATGTCAAAAAAAGAGAAAAGCAGGTTTTACAGTAGCGCTATCTTCTACTCTACCGATGACGTTATCGTTTTCCTAAAAAAATCGGGTTTCAAGGTTGATGTGATAAAACAAACTGTATTTTTCAGTGAGGAGAAGATGGTGGGAAACGTTAAGGACGGTTATGGTGAGGGTAGTTTTGTTGTGATAAAAGCATCAAAAGATAATGTTGAGGAGGGAGAATAATTTGATTGCTTTTGGTCCAGTTCCATCGAGGAGGCTTGGTAGGAGTGTCGGTATAAACAATATCCCGCCAAAGATATGCAGCTACTCCTGTGTCTATTGTCAACTTGGTCGGACAATAAAGATGGGGGTTAAAAGGGAAGAATTTTACGAGCCAGATGCTTTGTTTAAAGAGGTTAAAAACAAGTTGAAAGAGGCTGAGGAGAAGGATGAACGGATAGATTATTTAACCTTTGTCCCCGATGGTGAACCAACCCTTGATATAAACCTTGGTGAGGAGATAAGAAAACTCAAAGAGTTTGGTATAGAGGTAGCTGTTATCACCAACGCCTCTCTTATTTGGAGGGATGATGTGATGGATGATTTGAGGGATGCTGACTGGGTTTCCGTTAAAATTGATGCATTAGATGAGGAGGTTTGGAGAATGATAAACAGGCCGCACCCTTCATTGGATATCGGGGAGATAAAAAAAGGGATTGTTAAATTCAGGGAAACATTTCATGGTATTTTTTGTACTGAGACTATGCTGGTGAAGGGTTTAAATGATGATGAAAAAAACCTGAAAACAATTGCAGGTTTTATCTCAAAATTATCCCCAGACAAAGGCTATATTTCAATACCGATAAGACCTCCTGCTGAGAAGTGGGTTAAGGCACCTGATGAGAAAAACCTAAACAAGGCGTATCAACTCTTCAGGGAGAAAAACATAGATGTTGAGCTTCTAATCGGTTATGAGGGTAACGCGTTTGCATCCACAGGGGATGTAAAAGATGATATATTGAGTATCGCATCTGTTCATCCGATAAGAGAAGATGGTATGAGGGAGCTGCTGGAGAAGGCAAACACTGGTTGGGATGTGGTTGAAACCCTTAAAAATGAGAAGAGGATTGTGGAGGTAAAATATAGAGGTAAAAGATTCTACATAAGGAATCTCTTAGGGAGAGAGCGATAGAGGGTGATGTTGTGGAAGCAATAATAAAGCAGGTTGAAGGTTTAACGTTTGTTGCAAAGGCTGATAGCAACCACTGGATAGCAATAGATGGACCAAAGCAGTTTTTTGGTTCAGAGGCGGCACCAAGACCTATGGAGTTATTACTCATTGCACTGGGAAGTTGTACAGCAAGTGATGTTGCAGCTATACTCCAGAAAAAACGTGTGGATCTTAGGGAGTTTCATGTGAAGCTAAGAGCTGAAAGGGCAGAGGAACATCCAAAGGTTTTCACGAAAATCCATATAGAATACGTCTTTGGGGGTAGGGGAATACAGAATAAGGATGTTGAGAGAGCAATAGAGCTTTCCCAAGGGAAGTACTGTCCGATTTCTGCGATGCTGAAAAAAACCGTGGAGATAACTCATTCCTATAGAGTTTTGGAAGAGGAATAGGCATAGATGAATAAAGAAGAAGTTGACGGCAGAGCGAAACGTTTTGCAAACGCTTTTTACAGAGCATTTAAAAGTTTCTTATCAGCACTTCAGGTAATAACTGGAGTGGTTTTACTCCTTGGTTTGTTTAAAACCTTTGTTACACCAGGGATAATAACCTCTATCTTCACAGGGGAACCCTTCAGAGATACGTTAGTCGGCTCAATGCTTGGTAGCATTCTTACAGGAAACCCGATTACAAGCTATATAATAGGTGGAGAACTGCTGGACGATGGTGTAAGTTTGTTTGCGGTTACCGCATTCATAATGTCCTGGGTTACTGTTGGAATAACTCAACTCCCAGCTGAGGCGTTGTTTCTTGGGAAAAGGTTTGCATTTGCAAGAAATGCGTTAAGCTTTGTTTTGGCGATAGTGGTTGCGGTTGCAACTGTTTTAACCCTGGGGGCGATAACCTGAAGAAGGAAACAAAGAAAGGTAACAAGACATTACTGTATGGTTTCTGTTTCTTATGTTTTGTAATAATGTTTTATGTTATCCTGTTTTTGTTAAACCCGGGGAAGATTTATTTCTCTTTACAGATAGCATTGCATATATTTATCCAGATTACACCTGTAATTATATCTGTTATTATCCTTATGGGTATCCTAAACTACATACTGAAACCAAAAACCGTGATAAAACACCTTGGAGAGGAATCTGGGGTTAAAGGATGGCTTTTAGCAATCTCCTTCGGCATACTGAGCCATGGCTCCATTTACGTTTGGTATCCTCTGTTGAAGGAATTGCATGAGCATGGGATGCGAACCGGTTTACTCGCAGCGTTTCTGTACAACAGAGCCGTGAAGATACCTCTACTGCCTTTGATGATATTCTACTTCGGCATACCATTTGTTGCCTTGTTGACCTTCTACACTACTGTCGCATCGGTTGTTGAGGGAAAGATTTTAGAATTAATTGAACATATGTTTGTTGGGCGGGAGGAAGAAAAAATTGTCTGAGGCAATGGAGATATTCAACCAGTCCATTACAATCTCTATATTGGTTTTCGTCATGATGCTCCTAGTGGATTACTTTGATGTTTTAACAAAGGGGAGAATGGAGAAGGCTATAAAAGGAGGTAAACTCAGGCAGTACACTGTAACCTCTTTCCTAGGTGCTACACCAGGTTGTTTAGGTGCCTTCATGAACGTATCCTTCTATGTTCATGGTCTCGTAACCTTTGGTGCAATAGTTGGTGGCATGATTGCAACATCGGGTGATGAGTCCTTCGTTATGTTGGCGATGTTCCCAAGGGAAGCTTTAATCTTGTTTACAATACTGTTTATCCTTGGAGTTGCTGGAGCTTGGTTTGCAGATAGAATAGCTAAATTTTTCAATATGGTTCCATGTGAGGAGTGCAGACTGCAAAAAATCCATGAGGTGAAAGGCAAGAACCCTTTTCAACCCTCTGTTTTAAGGGAGTTCCCAAGGCTTTTGCCGGCGAGATACATAATAGTTTCAGCATTTGTAGTGGCAATGATACTCAATCTTATGGGTCTTTGGGGGCCACAGGTTTGGAGTTTTGAAAAACCTGATAGATATATACTGTTTTCTCTATCAGCTGTTGCAATCTTCATAGTATTAACATCATCAAAACATTATCTAAAGGAACACATAGTTAATCATATTATTAAAAAACATATCTGGAAGGTCTTTCTGTGGACATTCTTTGCACTTCTGTTTGTAGGGATTGGCCTTCATTATTGGAATCTCGAACAGTTTGTCACAGCCAACCTTGGGCTTGTACTCATAATAAGCGCTGTAGTTGGTTTAATCCCAGAATCAGGACCGCATATGGTGTTTGTGACCTTGTTTGCCAGCGGTTTGATACCCTTCTCCGTGCTTCTAACCAGTTCTATAGTCCAGGATGGACATGGTATGCTCCCTCTCTTCTCATATAGTGTAAAGGATTCTGTTCTGATAAAACTCTTTAACCTAATATTTGGATTAGGAATCGGCGCCATCTTTTTCATACTGGGCTTTTAACTGTGCAAAATAGTATGTATTGGAGGATGGGGGTTTATGAACCTTGAGATATGGAAGCAATTGGAGGATGCAGTGGCAAACTGCAGGAAATGCAGCCTGTGGAAAACAAGGAGCAACCCTGTTGTTGGAGGCGGTTCAAAGGATGCAAAAGTAATGTTTATAGGTGAGGCGCCAGGTTACTGGGAGGATGTTAAGGGCAGACCATTTGTCGGCAGAGCAGGTAGAGTTCTTGATGAGCTGCTGGAGTCAATAAATCTAAGTAGAGAAGAGGTTTACATAACCAACATACTTAAATGCAGACCACCAAACAATAGAAACCCTTTGCAGAGCGAGATAGAGGCATGCACACCCTATTTAGATAGGCAGATAGAGCTGATGAATCCGGAGATTATAGCAACACTGGGAAACTTTGCTTTATCGTATATCTCTGAAAAATTTGGTTTAGATTTAGAAAACGTTGGAGGGGTTCATGGAAAGGTGTTTAAAATAAAAACACTGTTTGGAGACATAACAATTATACCGTTGTATCATCCTGCTGCAGCTGTCTACAACCCTGCTTTGAAAGAGGTTCTGCTGAGAGACATAAGAGCCATAAAAGCAGCATCTGATGGGAATTGTACTGTCAAAGTTTAAACACCTTTGCTCCATCAACTATTGATTCAACCAAGGCATTTACTTGTAATTTTTTTTCTTCAAAAAGAACTCTCTTCAAATCGGCCCTTGTCGATGGATGCTTTGGTACAGCACTGCATGGTACACTCTGTTTGATGGATAAATCGTATGTACCTATTTCCTTGGCTAAACCAACGATCTCCTCCTTGTCAAAACCTATCAGTGGTCTAAGAACCGGTGTTTTGATTCCATGCTGTTCAACCATCATGTTTCTGAGAGTCTGAGAAGCAACCTGACCCAGGGAGTCTCCTGTCACGATTGCATCCGCCTTTTCTTTTTCTGCTAGGAGTGAGGCATATTTAAGCAGCAATCTTTTACACAAAATACAGGTGTAAACACTTCTACACTCCTTTTTTATTGCCGACAAACCCTTTCCATGGTCTAGGACATAGATCTTGCTCTCTCTGTTGATTTTTTTTGTAAGATGAGACACCAATGCCTTGAACCTTTCAATCTCCTTTTCATCTATAAAAGGTCTGTTGTCAGCGTGAACCATGACAACCTCGCCATACCTTGCCATCATATATGTGGCGACAGGTGAATCTATACCGGTTGAAGTCAGGCAGACAAACCTCATGTAACCTCATTGTGTACATAGGTGATGAATTCTTCTAACCCACCAAGTACAGGGACAACAAGGATAGCAGGCATCTCATAGTTGTGCAGATTTTTTATCTCAGCAACGGCATCGGTTGCTTTGTCCTTAGTAGTTTTTGCTATTAAAACCGCCTCCTTTGCCTCTTCTATTCTATCTTTCCATCTGTATATAGAATGAATCCTTGGAATGATGTTGATGCAGGCAGCCAGTTTTTTCTCAATAAGTGTTTTACCTGCACGTTTTGCCTCATCTTCGTTTTCAAAGGTGCTGTAAATTAAACACATTTTTGTTTCCATGATTTTTACCTAAATCACTCATCAACCATATAATGTTTCATGCCGATGTTTCTGCACACCTCAGCAAGTTTTTCCTTGGATTCTGAGAAGAAAAGATGGCTACGGCATTTACAGTCGGATGAACCAAACCCTTCGATGAAGATGAAACCATTGAATGCACCTGCTATGGTGCATTCCTCCTTTTTTTCACTCTCCTTGTAAAATACCTCTTCAACGTTGGAACATTTCAAGAGATAATCGATATGCCAGTGGAAACGTTTGTTACTGGATAGATGCCTTGACACACGCCGTTCTAAACCATTCATTGCTGAGCCAACATATGCGTAGAACCCTTTTTTAAACAGTGTTTTGCCAAGCCGACCGATGTTACAGTTCACATCCTTTTTAACCTTTAAAATTAGAACATAACTTCCTTTCATCTGTCTTTGACGACCTCGTTTAAATCTTTGATGAGTTTTTTGATATCTGTGCCGTGAACACGGGCGATGTCCTCTAAGGTTTCATAGGACGCCGCGAAACAACCTATGCAGCCAACATCGTACTTGGAAAAAACAAGCGCAGTTTCCGGGTATCTGTCAATAACTTCTCGTATGGTCATATCTTTTGTTATCTTCTGTATGTTCTCCATGGTTTCACCTATCCTCTCCATATTAAATAGGTTAGATTTAACCTTTTTCTTCAGATATCAAACAAAACCTGCACTTCATAGGGTGGTTCCCTTTTCACCTTAAGCATATGGTATGTCACGGCTTTAATCTCAACACCGTAACGGTGTTTTCTACGGTTGTACTCCTCACCAAAAACCTTTGCTGAAAGTGCTGCAGATTTTTCATCAAGTTCAACCTCAAACCTCCCAAATACAAGGTTGTGTGCGCTCTGTAAAAAAAGCAATTCAGACAGCCAATCAACCAATAACTGCTCCAGGTCCTCTGCCTTGAGTTTTATGTTATACTGCCCAATGGATGATATCTCTGAGCCATCGGTGATAAGATGAAACATGCCTTTTGCCGCGTTTTCAAAACACTCTGCAAGGTTTCTTCCAAAGGCTCTTATCCCGACATCAGCCGTGTGCTCTATTATCTCAAAATCCTTCATAGTCTCGCCTTCTCAAGAGAATTTCTGCAGGTACATGAGCGGCCTTCAACGATACCCTCAATAATGTTGTTCAAGAGGTCTGTAAGCAACGGTTTCTTTTTTGTCACAACCTTAACTATCTCATCGGCAGATAAACTACTTTGCAGCCCTGCTGCCATGTTACATACTAGGCATAGGGATGCATAACATATCTCTTTTTCTCTAGCTAGAATAACCTCAGGTACAACGGTCATACCTACAACATCAGCGAACTTGGAAAACATCATTATCTCAGCTGGTGTCTCCAGTCTTGGTCCTTCTGTGGCAAGGTAAGTTCCTTTTGCATGGCATCTCTGTTTCATCCTTCCGCAGACCTCATTTATTTTGTCACGTAATGAGGGGCAAAAAGGTTCTGATAGATCAACGTGTATCCGCTGATCATCGTAGAACGTGTAGCATCTATTCTTTGTAAAATCTATGAAATCGTTTGGTATCACAATATCTCCTGGTTCTATCGATGGTTTGAGGGAACCCACTGTGGCTAATGATAGTATGCAGTCGACGTTACTGGCCTTAAAGGCATGAATAATTCCTCTGTAGTTTATCCTATGAGGAGGCAGGTTGCCTTTCTTGCCATGTCTATTCAAAAAAAACACATCCTTGCTCCCTCTTTTGGTGTGCCAAAGCAAAACATTTCCATAGGGTGTCTCCACCTTCATCTCCTCTCCACTGGATACGAAGGAATCTATAATATGACCGCTTATGATGCCTATCTTCATGTTCACACGTGTTTTAGAATACACAAGGGGTGTTTTAATCGTTGTGCATTTAACCCTCTACTGCATTACACTATTCAATGAGAGTCGCTGCTTTGGTATCCGGTGGAAAGGATTCCATATACGCCGTGTATATAACAATTCAATATGGATGGGATGTAACCAGTCTTGTTAACCTTGTTCCTTTCAACAAAGACTCTTGGATGTTCCACAGTCTAAACCTCCATGTTTTACCGGCTGTTGCAGACAGCATGGGTATTAAGTTGATAACGAAACGTACAGGGGGTGAGAAAGAAAGGGAGCTGGATGACCTAAAAGAGGTTTTAAGAAATTTACCTATTGACGGCGTTATAAGCGGTGCCGTTGCATCAGACTACCAACGTAGCCGTATAAACCATGTGTGTGATGAAATTGGTTTAAAATCCTTTACACCGCTTTGGCATAAAAACCCTGAGCAGCTGTTAAGATGGCAGGTGGAGGCTGGGTTTAGATTCATAATCGTTAGCATATCTGCAGAGGGGCTTGGCAGGGAATGGCTTGGGGCGGAGATAAACGAAAAGAACGTTGGAGATTTCATAGAACACTGCAAGAAAAACAGGATTCATGTCGCTGGAGAAGGAGGGGAGTTTGAAACCTTTGTTACCAAATCACCGCTCTATGATAGAGAGATAAGGGTTAGTAATGCTGAAGTTGTCTGGAAACGTGACCACGGTTATATGGTTATAAGGAAAACAGAGAAGGTTTAAATTAAATAGATATGTAACCCAGCTCATCCATCCTGTAAAGGTAGTAAAGCAGCCTTTTATCAAGCTCCTTTTCGTTGGGAAACCTTTCTCTAAGAATGTTCAGTATTTCACCAACCGTTGTAGCGCCATCGCATCGCTTCCAAACCTCAGAGCCTATATTGTCTAAGTGTGCTGTAAAGAAGAGATCCTTACCTATAGCCTTACAGAACCATCTTCCGATCCTGCTTTTAAATTTTGGAATGGTGATGACAACGGTTTCATCATCACCGGCAACCCATTTAAACTCTTTCCTTTTAGGTTTAAACTGCAGAACCTCATCTAAGGAAAGATTACGCTTTTTTCCCAAGTATCTCCCTCATTGGTATGTAGAGGAGTAGTGCACCCAGGTAACCCCATACAAGTAATGCAGGCCACCAAGGTTCCTGTCCGCTTGGGAATAGTTCTATATGTATGTTGAGTGAGTACAAGGCAGCGATTATCACACCCATCAACGCTTCTCCTGCAACGAACCCTGCTGTGAGGAGTAAACCCGTTCTAATAGCTTTCTCCTTAGGTTTAATGTCGGTTTGTTTAATCGCAAGCTCCCAGTCGCTTATCTCTTCTTCCTCAGCACTGCCATACTTTTTCTCTATAACCTTGTTGGTGAAATGCCTTATAACACCACCTGCGAAGATTGGGATTGATAGAGTGAAAGGCAGATAGATCCCTATTGCCACCGGTAAAACCGGGAGACCAACTAGGATCAGCACGAAAGCGAGTACAGCTCCAACTATAACATATGGCCACAGCATCTCTCCACCAAGTATGCCTTTAACTATCCCTGCCATAAGGAATGACTGTGGGGCAGGTAAGTCTTTACTTCCTATTACAAAGGCGTTGTCAAGCATCTGCACTACAAAGGCTATTACTGGAGCAGCTGTTATTACACCTATCATCTCCATTATCTGCTGTTTTCTTGGTGTGGCTCCTATCATCTGTCCGCAGGCAAGGGATTGTAGCACATCTCCTGAGATGGCTGCTCCTGTGCATATTACAGCGGCTATGAGTATAGCTATCGCCATCCCTTCTACACCTATGCCTGTTGCGAAGAGAATCAGACTTGTTACCAGTAGAACAGCCACGGTTACACCAGATATTGGGTTGTTGGATGAACCCAGTAAACCGGCCATGTAACCCGCGATAGCGCTCGCTATGAATGCAAACAGGACAGCATAGATTGCCATAAACCCTGAGAGGGCATACATCTGTGAAATCCAGATGTATATAAGGAAGATGGGGATGGTTATTAACCCTATGAGAAGGAAGACGGTTTTCAGGTTGATATCCCTCTCCGTTCTTTTCTTTGACTCTACTCCAGCACCTTTTTTCATCCCAAGCACCGCCTCGTGTATACCACTGGCAAGGTTGGATCTAAGAGTCCATATGGTCCATAGACCACCGACAAGCATAGCCCCCACGCCGATGTAACGTATCTGGTTACCCCATATCATGTATATGCCCTCCAATGGGGTTTTTGCATCAACTGGGAGACCACCTACAAGGGCGATGAGTGGGAGAATTATCACCCATCCAAGTAAACCACCTACAAAAACAAAGGATGCTATTCTAGGTCCAATAATCCAGCCAACTCCAAGGAGTGCTGGTGAGGTTGCAACTCCGCCATAAAGCCATCCTTCTCGTGGTGTTCCACCTATGGCGTATTTACCTATGCTTACAACCCCTTCTATCATTCCTTTGAATATTCTGAGAGAGAGTTGCCCAAACTTGAATAATGCGGCGCTGAAAACCCCGACGAGAAGCCAGACAGCACTCACCTCTGGTTTGCCAACCGCTTTTTTACCACCAACCGTTGTTGTGAGTACTGCTGCGACCGCTACACCCTCAGGGAAGGGTAAGTCTGTTTTAACTATTAATGCTCTTCTAAGTGGTATCATCCAGAGTACACCAAGGATACCACCTATCATTGCTATTATTGCTGTTTCAGCGTAATGTATAGTGCTCCATCCAGCGGCGAATCCCATCCTGTGAAGTATGACAAGCGCTGGTATTGTAAATATTACGCCAGCAGCTAAAGCTTCACCTGCTGCAGCCCCCATCATAGATATATTCACTTCTAGTATGGTTCCCTTGAATGGTCTTAAAACAGCAAACGCCATGACTGCCCCTGGTATAACTGCTGAGACGGTCATTCCAGCGTACAATCCAAGGTAAGCGTTTGCTGCGCTTAGTATTATTGCCAAGATAATTCCTACCAAAATAGCCTTGAGCGTTAGCTCAGGTACAGTCTTCTCAGAGGGTATAAATGATTTGAAGTCTTCTCTTGACATAGCTATTACCATTAAGATTAATATTCTTCGTGATTTATAATAGCACCTTTTTTCATTGACTTAGGCCTTTTGATTGCCT
>JAGGZU010000050.1 GCA_021161865.1 Thermoplasmata archaeon | reverse complement strand
GTCTGGTTTGTCTGTAGAATGGTTTAAGTTTGCCTTTTTCGAAATCCTTCAGCAGTTGAGGCCATGTCTCCTCTGCTTCACCTATAACCACACTGTCAGCATGTTGTTTCGCTTCATCCGGTAAAGCAGAAGCATGGTATCCACCGAGTACAACCTTTATGCCTTTTTCTCTGAATCTATCTGCTATCTTATAAGCGTCAACCACGGAGGGTGTGACGGTTGAAATACAAACCATATCATAATTCATCTCAAAATCGATGTCCTCTGGGGAATCGCTGTATCTGAGATCATAGTCATTTGGTGTCAAAGCGGCAAGATCCATGACCGTCAGGGGAGGTAAGGGAATAGTGTCAAGTGTACATCCAACAGGGTTTTCCTCAGCATCCTTTGACAGCGGATTAAAAGGTTCGTAATGAAGATTTATAAATAATATACTCATGCTGTTCGAGCAATGTATCAGGAAAGATTTATTTAATGATATCTCCCTCCTGTTACGGTGAGTAGGAATGTTAAAGGATCAGAAATTCAGTATATTATATGGTGAACATCTTCTTGATGTAACAGCTGAAAATGATCTGCCTTATTTACATCTGTTTCATTCCATACCTCTTGCGTATGATAATCAGATTCCAATCATTTTTAACATCAGCAAGATAAACTCCCCGGTATCGGTTGACTATGAATTCGTTGATGATGTGAATCCTCCAAACAGACTCCTAAAAATAGGTTTAGGAGGGATGAGTAGGGGGGATAGAATAACTATACGTTTTGATTATTTTGTTGTCATTAGGGACGATGTTGTTGGAGAGAAAAAAGTGGTTAACGTTGAAGATGTTGAGATTTGGAAAAAACCTTCTGCATCTGTGCAGTCTAATAATCTGCTGATAAAAACTGTGGGTAGGATATTGAAGGGGTTGAGTCATGATGAGATGAAGATAACAAAAAGAATTTCGTATTATTCTTGTTTTCACAATTTTTTTTTCACTCTGGTGAGACATGCGTTGGAGAGAAATTCTTTACTTAATAGAGTCTTCATGCCTGATAAGTATTGGCCTGTTTTATCTGATGCATTGTCTTCTCTGATACTGGGGGGGCTGTGTAATGCGCAAACAAACCTTGCGGTTGCGTTGTTGAGATCAATAGGTATACCTGCCAGGGTTTTGATAGGGACTAGCATGTTTTATGGTAAAAGTAGATGGATGGATGCTCAGCATTATTTTTTTGAGTGTTTTCTACCTGGGTATGGGTGGATAAAAGGGACACCTGGGAGGTTTCCGGATGACCCAACGCATTGTATCCTGCTGAGGATAAGTTACCCAGAGGATGAGGAAACCGCAGGTAATGGTCTTAGTTATTATGGTGGTTCGGTACCATGGTTTTGGTTTTCTGAGGAGGGTTTGAATCAAAAAAAAGGTTTGTCTGGTTTAAGGGTTTCACCTGGGGTGAGAGGATGGGTCGAGTGTGGTTTTACAGAGAAAAAAGAGGTTGTTGATGAGGTATTAAATGTGACAAAAAAAGTATGGGAAATATACACGCAGATATTCAGATCTGATAACTTCGTGGATGAACGGTTCATTAGATGGTTTGCGTGTCATAAGGATTCTGTTAAACTTTTAGTTAACGGTGACGTGAAGGGTTATGTAAGAAGTATGAACGAGGTTTACAAAAACTATGTTAGCTTTTTTGGGTGAATCCATACATTCTTATATTTGCTTATTATTTTCTCTGTGGGAGGACTATGGTTGATGATGTTTCGTCCTACATAGACGATATTGTTTCGATGATTGGTGAGGATGCCGAGGTTGAGAGGGAGGAGTTGGAGAAGGAGTTTCGAAGGTTTCTTGAGTATGGTGTGCCACCTGATCAGGCTAAGAGAACGCTTGTTAAGAAGTTTTCAAATGGTAAAAAGGTTGAGTTTAGGAAGCTTAGTGAGGTTAAACCGAATGAGTCAAATGTTAATCTTCTCTGTCGTGTTGTAACCGTTAACCCCAAAGAGGTTAAGGTTAGAGGTGAGCCTCGGAAGATTTTTTATGGCCTTTTGGGTGATGAAACCGGTGTTATACCCTTTACCTCTTGGAGCTCCTCGATTTCGCTGGAGAAGGGCGATGTTGTGGAGATAAGTAACGCATATACTAAGGAGTGGCAGGGTGTTGTTCAGGTTAACTTTGGTGAACGTACCTCTGTGAAGAAGGTTGAGGATGATAGGTTACCTGAGGTTTCTCATGAGCCTAAGCCTTGTAAGATAGCTGATCTCCATACTGCTTTTGGTGAGGTTGATGTTACTGTTAAAATCCTTGATGTTTCTGAGAAAGAGGTGGATGTTAACGGTGAGAAAAAAAAGGTTTATGTTGGTACTTTGGGTGACGAGACTGGTAAGGCTCAGTTTACAGCATGGCATGATTTTAAACTGAAGAAAGGGGATGTTGTTCGTGTAGTTGGTGGTTACACAAGGTTTTGGAAGGGGATTCCTCAGCTTACCTTTGATGACAGGGCCAATGTGGAGAAGGTCTCTAAGGAGGTTGAGGTATCCTATAAACCTGTTCCTCTGCATAAGTTGGTTGAGAGAAGAGGTGGTTTGGATGTTTCCGTTGAGGGGACTGTGATTGAGGTGAGGGAAGGTTCTGGTTTCATTGAACGTTGCCCTGAATGTAAACGTCTCATTCAGAACGGCGAGTGTAAGGTTCATGGTAAGGTGAAGGGTGTTGGTGATCTCAGAGCGAAACTTGTTGTGGATGATGGCACGGCTGGTATAGGAGTGATTGTTGGTAGGGAGCTCACTGAGCAGCTTATAGGTAAAACCTTTGAGGAGTGTAAAAGGATCGCCTCTGAGGAGGGTGGTGAGGCTGTGTTGAGGTTGCTCAGGGAGAGGCTTCTCACTAAACGTGTTGCGTTAAGAGGTAACGCCCTTGGGGATGAGTTTGGTACAACGTTGATAGCGAGGGATGCAAAGGTTGTGGATTTGGATGTTAGGAAGGAGGCTTTGGAGCTTCTTCAGAAAATGGAGGGTGAGTCATGAGGAGGTCTACAGCATGGCGTGTTTTCGCTGGTGAGTACAATGATGCATCAGCGGTTGTTAAGGGTGATGGAGAACGTGTTCCATCTTATGTTATCACGCCCTTGGGTGCTAAGATTAACAGGTTGTTTATCGTTGGTGTTTTAACCGATGTGGAGTCTCTTGCTGAAAACAATGAACTTGTTCGTGCTCATGTTTCTGATCCAACGGGTGTGTTTGCCTTGTATTCTGGTCAGTTTCAGCCTGATGTCACTAAGAGTCTGCTTGAGATTGAGGTGCCTGCTTTTGTTGCTGTTGTTGGTAAGGCAAGAACCTTTGAACCTGAGGAGGGTATGGTTTATGTTTCTGTTAGACCTGAAAGTGTTTACGAAGTTAACCCTGATGCAAGGGACAGGTGGACCTTGGAGACTTGTAAAAGCACACTTGATAGGATAGAGGCCGTTAAAGAGGGTTTGAAGCTTTCTCAACCCAACGCCTATGATCTAACAAAAATGGGTTACAGTAGGGATCTCGCTGAGGGTGTGGTGAAGGCTATAAACTTTTATAGGAACATGGATGTTGAGAAGTATGTTGCTTTGGTGAAGGAGGCTCTTAACTATCTTGTGCCTGAGAAGGGTGGTGAGGAGCTGCCGAAGGTTGACGTTAAAACCGAGGAGGAGAACAAGGAGAGTGATGATGTTGATGACACGGTTTTAGCGATTATTAAGGAGATTGAAAGTGAGGAGGGTGCTCTTTGGGATGATATTGTGGAGAAATGTATGGAAGCCGGTTTAGATAGGGAGACTGTGGAGGAGTCTATAAACTCTCTCATGGATAAGGGTTTGGTTTATGAACCAGTGTTGGGGACGATAAAAACAACTTAGGCGTATTCGCCTCTGAGTTTTCTTCGATCTATTTTTACCCCTGTGGGTGTTATGATCATGAGGTTGTTTCCTATGCCTGCGACGTCACCGTTTATGTCGTTAACCATTTTTTTGATCTCGTTGGTTACGCGTTTCAGTATAACCTCCTCATCTGCCAGTGGTGAAAAATCTAGGATGAGTACGTTGCCTCCACATACGTAATCCGTTAGGGTTTTTAGATCCTCATACCTCTGTATCTCTCCGACTCGTACATGCATAGTAGCCTGTTCACCAGGATGGGTTTGTTCAACGTATTTCTCTAAATCCAGATACTCTCCCTCTGCCCCTCCACCGTATGTTTTTTTCTCACCAAAAATTTTGTTCACTAATCCCATCTCAACTGTCACCTCTGATTTCCTTTTACTCTAAAATATATTTGTGCTTATAAACTTTTGGAGATGTGTTTCCAAAGTTTATCACCAACATAATGGAGGGTTTCTACGGCTTTACCCTTGTTTTTGTTTTTCATTTCTTCACCAGAGGTTAAAGCTATTCCTGTTGCCAGTGGTTTACCATGTTTTTCTTCTTTAACCCACACTGGGCCTCCTTGTTTTATGTTGAGGTCTGCGTCAACGATTCCTGGTATCATAACGTCTGCACCGTTTGCTATGAACCGTATTGCTCCTTCGTCAACTGTAACAAAGTTTGAGGTAAGGTTGTGTTTTAGTATGAAGGGTATAGTAGGGATGAAAACATCGTTTTTTAGTATGAATTCGACTTCGCCATCCACTAGGAATACGGCGTAGTCTTCTATCATTGCAGTTTCTATGTTTGATTTAGGTGAGATATTTATTTCCGGGAAAAACTCGTTTATCTGTGAAACAAACTTTTTTCTCTCTTTTGTTTTTATGGCGTGTCTGTGTTTCATGAAGAAGGTTAATTAACAGCTACATCTTTAATCTTATTAAGCAAACAGTTATAAATAACCTGTTATTTCAGGGTATTTACAGGTGTGACATTTATGCCTAAACCATTAGAGGTCTTACATAAAAGTTTGAACAACAGGGTGATCGTTGAGTTAAAGGGTAACAGGGGTTACCGTGGGGTACTTAATGGTTATGATGTGCCTCATATGAACTTGGTGCTTAAGAACGCTGATGAAATCATAAACGGTGAGGTTGCTACGAAGAGGGAGACCGCTATAGTACGTGGGGATAATATAATATATATTTCGCCATAAGGGAGGATGTGGTTATGAGTAAAGGTACTCCGTCAAAATCTGGTGGAGGTAAAACACATATCGTGTGTAGACGATGCGGTAGACACGCTTATCATGTTAGGAAGAAGAGGTGCGCTGCATGTGGTTTCGGTGAATCAAAGAGGCTTCGCACCTACGGTTGGAATAAGCGACGTTAGGTAAGTTTTTTAGTCTGTTTTTCTTTCTAATATAACGTTATGAAGATTGTTCCTGTTGCATCTGATTCTCTTGGTGTTAGATCGATGGCCACCTATGTGGAAACAAAGGACTGCAAGATTTTTATTGACCCTTCTGCGGCGCTTGGACCAAGCAGGTATGGTTTGCCTCCTCATCCTGTTGAGTTGGAGATGCTTGATGAGACAAAAAAAAGGATTGCCGAGATAGCAAAGGGTTGTGATGTTCTGGTTATCTCCCATTACCATTATGATCATTATGATCCCTCCGCGGGTTTTTATGATGGAAAAAAGGTGTTTGCCAAGGACATTGAGCAGAATATAAACAAGTCGCAGAAGGGCAGGGGAACAGATTTCAGAGAACTGGTTAAGGATAGGTGTGAGTTGATTTATTGCGACGATAGCTCTGCGAAGGTTGGCGGCACAAAGATTATTTTTTCACCGCCTTTTTTTCATGGCCCCGCTAACGTCAGGCTTGGATACGTGATAATGACAACTGTGGATGATGGTGAAAAAAGAGTGGTTCATGCGTCTGATGTTCAGGGTCCTGTGACTGAGGAGGCGAGGGATTATATTGTGGAGCAGAAACCTGATCTTCTTATTATGGATGGCCCTCCGACGTTGTTTCTTGGTTGGAAGTTTAGTGTTAAAAACCTTAAGGATGCTTCTGATAACTTGGTTGAGATTTTGAAGAGTGTTGATTGTGAGGTTATCCTTGATCATCACTTGTTGAGGGATTTGAAGTACAGGGAACGTTTCCCTGAACCATACCTGGTTGGTGGGGGTAGAGTGAAAACTTTCGCAGAGTATTTAGGTGAGAAAAACAATATGCTGGAGGCACATAGGAAGGATTTGTGGGGCGAATAAGATGGGTTTCATTGAAAGATTGGAGAAAAATATCGCGAAGCTGGAGAAAAGAATAGAGAAGGAGGAGGAGAAGATCAGGGAGCTGCATGAGAAGTTGGAGAGTAAGAAGATTACGAAAGCTGAGTTTAATCTTAAGAAGAGGCATATTGAGGATAAGGTTAATGCGATGAAGGCCAGGATTAGGATTCTTCAGGGCGGTATGGCTAAGGAGAAAAGGCATTTGGAGGAGAAAAAGAAGGAGAAAGAGGAGAAGAAAAAGAAGAAGTCAAAGTGAGTTTATGTCTTTGACTGTAAAGAAAGGGGATATTACAAGAGTGGTTTGTGATGCTGTTGTTAACCCTGCTAACTCTCTGGGTTATATGGGTGGTGGGGTTGCTGGGGTTATAAAGAGGGTTGGTGGTTTGGAGATTGAAAAGGAGGCTGTAAGCAAAGCACCTATACCGGTTGGTTCCGCGGTTGCGACAACAGCTGGTTTGTTGCCTTGTAGGTTTGTCATTCATGCTCCTACTATGGAGAAACCGGCTATGAGAACAAGTGTTGAAAAGGTTAGGAGGGCTACAAGGGCTGCTTTTGTTGTTGCAAAAAAACTTGGTTTGAAAAGCATTGCCTTTCCTGGTATGGGAACAGGTGTTGGTGGTGTCGATACTAGGGATGCTGCTCGTGTAATGGTGGATGTCGCCAGGGAATATTTGGGTGATTTTGATGAAATAGTTTTTGTTGATGTTAATGAGGATATGGTTGATGCCTGGAGAGAAGAAGTAAGCAGATTGTGACTAATGGTACCGTATTGAGAAACCCTCCTCAATGTTTTTTGGTTCCTCCCAGTTAATCTCAACGTTCTCTACTTTGGCTAGTGGCGGACCATGGTGGCACCATTTTATCATATCATTGATTGCGTTTTCTTCTCCTTCAAAAACCGCTTCTACTTTGCCATCGTTTGTGTTTCTCACCCAGCCGTGTAACCCAAGTTGCTCTGCTTTATCCTTGGTGCTTCCTCTGAACCATACTCCCTGCACTCTACCTGATATGAGTACGTGTGCTCTCTTCCTCAAAGGCATCACCCCCACTTTTTTTTATGGTCTGTATCTTGTCATTGTTCTTGGGAACGGTATCGCGTCTTTGATGTTGTCTAAACCACATATCCATGCAACTAGTCTTTCGACACCTACTCCATAGCCTGCGTGTGGTACTGAGCCGTATCTTCTGAGGTCGAAGTACCATTCGTAGTTCTCTATTTTTTCCCCCATTTCG
>JAGGZU010000039.1 GCA_021161865.1 Thermoplasmata archaeon | reverse complement strand
ATATTTGAAATTTATATTCTATATTTTTAGCAAAGGTTATATATCGGTAGCGGTATATCTGTCAGACTATATTTCATTATATTATCTAACTTAGCTAACAGAAAGATATTTCATATTTACTTTCCACACGAAGTAAGGGGGGTTCCCTATTAAATAAAAATTAGAAAAACTGACAGACATACTAGGTAACAAAATAACAAAGTAAATTATAAAACTAATAATACTTGACTTGTTAAGTTAAAGAAAAAAACAAAAAAAAACCATATTTTAAAGATTTAATCCTTTACTATAACTACATCCTTAACCGACTTAACCGTGTCAAAATCCAGTACAATGTGTCCATGTTCATCCACATGATAAAGTCTCGTATCTATGTCTTCAGAAGGCTCAATAAGTAGATTCCTTAACTCACCAGTCTTTTGATCAACTGTAATGTTACGTAATATACCAAGAAATAGTCCACCTTCACTCATAACAGTCTTTCCACGAACCTCATTCTCCGCAACTCTCATCATTTTTTCACCCATTTTTTTATTATAAATACTGAATCTCCATCTCTCTTTTATCCTTTTTGCCTACTCTGCTTCCCAACTCATCTGCAACCCTTTCATAGTAACTAATTATATCCTTTGTCAGCGTCCCTCTTACAACCTTGAAAGCCTCATCAAAGTTGGCTGAGGTAACAAACTTGGTCTTCTCATTTTCACGTAGTGCCATCATAGCCGCTTCTCTGCATAGCGCTTCGATGTCAGCGCCTGAATATCCCTCACATTTTTCTGCTATTTCTTCCAGATGCACATCCTTTGCAAGAGGCATGTCTCTTGTATGTATCTTCAATATTTCAAGTCTTGACTTTTTATCTGGTGAGGGAACAAGTAACAGCCTATCAAACCGTCCAGGTCTAAGTAAACCCGGATCTATTATATCTGGTCTGTTAGTAGCACCTATAATCACAACACCTTCCATGCTCTCCAAACCATCTATACTTGTTAGCAACTGGTTGACGATGCTTTCTGTGACATGCGAGCCACTATACGTTCCTCTCCTTGGCGCTAATGCATCCAGTTCATCAAGAAAAACGATGGTTGGGGCAACCTGTTTAGCTCTTTTGAATAACTCACGTATCGCTTTTTCGCTCTCCCCAACCCATTTACTCAAAACCTCTGGACCTTTAATTGAGATAAAGTTTGCATTAGATTCGTTTGCTACAGCCTTTGCGAGGAGTGTTTTTCCTGTTCCGGGTGGACCGTAGAGCAGTATGCCCCTCGGCGGTTTTATACCCATACGTTTAAAGACATCAGGTTTTATAATAGGCCATTCTACAGCCTCTCTAAGACTCTGTTTTATTCCCTCTAAGCCACCTATATCGTCCCATTTAACCTTAGGCACTTCAACGAAAAACTCTCGTATAGCTGATGGTTCAATACCCTTCATCGCGTTCCTGAAGTCATCCATTGTAACCTCCATCTTCTCAAGAACCTCTGTGGGTATAGGTTTTTCCAAATCTATCTCAGGTAGATACCTGCGTAAAGCGTTCATCGCAGCCTCTCTAGCAAGTGCTGCGAGATCAGCTCCTACAAAACCATAGGTTACATCTGCAAGGTAGTCAATGTCAAAATCATCACTCTTTGGCATGCCTCTTGTATGAATCTGCAGAATCTCCTTTCTCCCCTCTCTGTCAGGTACACCAACTCTGATCTCTCTATCAAACCTTCCAGGTCTCCTTAAGGCAGGGTCTATGGAGTCTGGTATGTTGGTTGCTGCTATGACAATAACCTTTCCTCGCCCCTTCAATCCATCGAGAAGCGTTAGAAGCTGCGACACCACTCTCCTCTCTACTTCTCCATGCACTTCACTTCTCTTTGGTGCTATCGCATCAATTTCGTCTATAAATATTATGGATGGAGAGTTCTTTTCAGCCTCCTTGAAGATTTTACGTAGATTTTCCTCACTCTGCCCATAAAACTTACTCATTATCTCAGGACCATTTATGGTGTAGAAGCTTGCGCCAGATTCATTTGCTACAGCCTTTGCTATCAGAGTTTTTCCTGTTCCAGGTGGTCCATGAAGTAGAACCCCCTTTGGCGGGTCTATGCCTAATCTATCAAAAAGCTCCGGATGTTTCAACGGTAACTCTATCATCTCTCTGACTTTCTGCAACTCGTCATGCAGGCCACCTATATCCTCATAGCTTACCCTTGGTGCACCCAACTCCTCCAACGAAGGAGCCTCTTCTTTAACAACTAACCGAGTATCCTCTGTTATTGATACAACACCTTTTGGGGTTGTATTCACTATGCCAAATGGGAGAGCGCTACCAAACAGAGCTATGCCAGGCACTATAACGGTATCCCCTTTTACAATGGGTCTTTTCATAAGCCCTTTTCTTATGAGATTTTCTATTCCAACCCCAAACTGAATTTGTTGTCCCTCAGATATCAGAGGCGCAAGAGCAACCTCAACAGCATCCTTAACGGTTGCCTTTCTAACCTTGACAGTATCTCCAAGGCTAACCTTTGCGTTTTTTCTCGTCAGGTTGTCTATTCTGATGACGTTTTTTCCTTCATCGCTCGGATGTGCCCGCCATACCGTAGCAGCAGTTACCTTCTCCCCTTCTATCTCAACTATGTCTCCAATGGAGAGATCAAGCTCTATCCTGGTTTGGGTGTCCACTCTTGCTCTTCCATACCCAACATCCTGCTGAAAAGCCTCGGCAACCTTCAGAAACTTCTCTTTTATCTTTTTCATACGCCTCCACCGTTGTATGAGGACAGAGCCACATAAAACCCTCCTGTTATAAATGTTTCTGTTGGTTATCTGTGGTTGTCAACTTAAGAAATTAAATATGATAGCTCCCATCCTTGTTTTTGGTGAAAACATATGGATGGGATGCTATCACATTTAGAGGAATTGTTAAAGAGTAAAAATGTTTTTGTAAGAAATCGTAAACAATAAACAAACAAGAACCCGAGCACTTGGTATATTCCTATACCATTATGGGCTTTCTCTTAGGAAATGTAAAACGATACTCTCTAGTTTTGAAGATATAAGCCATGAAAGTATCCGTAAATGGTATCATCAGGTTGATAGTATTTTCACT
>JAGGZU010000121.1 GCA_021161865.1 Thermoplasmata archaeon | reverse complement strand
TCTCTATACATCTTTTATTGTTTCATCTTTTATTCTTTGAGTTCCACTCAGTACTTTGTTCCGCCTTATGAGTTACCACATGGAGTGTGATCATCGGGGTAGTATCCTGGATCCAACGCGTACATCAGTATATCTCCGCTGTAGGTTCCTTCTCCGTGTGTGAACTTGTAGATGTATATACCGAAGTTTATCTTGGTGGTGTTGCAGAGTAGCAGCACGTTGTCACGTGGACCACGATATGGGTTACTGCCATCGCAGCATACCTTGTTGTCTACTGGGATAGGTGAGTATATTGTTCCATCTGGCCACATCGGCTGATTGCGATTACGTTCGTACCATGATTGGTTGTATTTTGTAGCATCTGGGTTTTTGTCTCCGATTCTCACATCGAACATTGCATCAGGATGTGTACCACTTGAATATGTGCTTGTTCCGAAGTTCCAGTTGTCAAATGCTACACCTATCTTTACATCCCAGTTTCCGATGTTACGAATGGTCGGGTAACCGTCACCTGGACTGAACTCCCAGTTTCCATCCTTCCAGTACCACTGGTTGACGTTTGTGAGCGTCTCCCAATCGATGGTGTCGAAATCCAACTCGTAGCCGAGTCCTTCAACGTATTCCCACCAGTTCTCTTGAGTATCAGAGGTTGCACCATTGTCTGCTGCTGTAGCAACAGCATGATACCAACCAGCAGGCTGATGATAATACATGTCGTAGCATATCTTGTAGATGATTAGGTGACTCTCATTCCACTCGTGGTAGAGTGAACTGTAGTCGAATCCGTTGTAGTAGCAGATAATATGGTTATTGGCGTTCTCTACACCATGTGCTGCAATGAAAGCATCTCTCCCTTCCGTGTTACCCATGGGATCCAACACAAGATCAACCTTCAAAGACCCGTCACCAGGTTCGACGCAGTTGTCGTCACCATTGTTCTCAGGGTGATAGAGATCTATCTTCACAGTGTTAATGTCATTGATACCCTGTCCATAGAAATTATCTAGATCGAATACTGCTACGAAGAAACACACCTCTGTCTCACCCTGATACTCCATTGGTGGATCAACCTGTGTCCCATCTTTACTGAGATCATCATCCAAGGGATCACCGGATGTCTCCCAAATCGCAGCGATCTTCACAGGATTATTGGTAGCACCGCCACCACTAGGAGGATCAAGAGCATGCGTCAAGGTACCATGGACTGTCGCTGGCCCAGGAGTTGCTCCACCCTCATAAGGTGGATCAGCTATTGATTTTTGAGAAGTTGTTGCTGAAACCGCTGGCAACACTGCTGCTAAAGCCATTATTGCCACAACACTTATTACTAACGCTTTTTTCATAGTTTTACCTCCCTATTTATTGTTGGTCCGTGGACCTCGTTCGCAAACCTAGAAACATTTAAATCGTAGGATCCATTGTGTGCTGCTGTCTTAGCAACACCTCCTGCCTCATCTACAGTGTCTCTCATTTTTTACCAAACCATAATATTCAGTCTATTTTATTAAATAATGAGAAATTTTAATATAGATTTGTTGTATAGAGGTTAACTACATACTGTGACATGTTGTCTATAAACACATCTTTAAAAGGAGAAAACACCTTCTCAAAAATAATATAAAAATATATACATAATACAGAAGAAATATACAATAGGGTGATAAAGAAGAAAAGGCGGGAGGGTGGCGCGTTGTTGATGCATTTTTATCTACAGGTTTTTTTCCAGCATCTCAACCCTTTCCTCCAAAGATGCCAAACGGTTGTATACCTCTGAGACACCATACCTGAGTTTTTCACCAAACAATTCTATGGCCTCCACTCTCTCTTGCATCTCGAGTTCATCAAAACCGATAAAGATCATCTTCAGAAGAAGATTGACCAACCTCTCCATGTCCTCCCTATACGGAAACTCCTCCGTATGTATCTCTTTCCCGCTGCTCTTTGCCCCCATTTCAATCAGTAAGTGGAAACAAAAGTTATTTTAACTGATTTGTGAAGGAATCATAGAGAAGATTAATAAACCGTTTTGGCTTGTAAATCGCTAAGGATTTTGTTGATGTCTTTCAGGGTTTCTAATCCCTTGGATGTTGTCTTGTATATCTTTGTGTTACCCTTCTCCTCTATCTCTAAACTGTTGGAGTTTAAAAGAAATTTTAGGTACTCCTGTAGTTGTGTGTAGCTTAGGTTTGTTTTATAGAGGATTTGTGTTTTTTTAGCTCCTTTAACAGCGAGTGATAAAATATCCTTGATAATCTCAATTTCACACCTTCTGGTGTTAACAACCATTTGGATTCCCTCAGGATAATAATTTACATGATAATATAATTGTTATTATTTAATACTTTCTATATTTTAACTTCTCCTATTAAACAGATGCTACAAAAGACGCGGGGAGGGAGATTCGAACTCCCGAGGTCATAAGACCAATGGATTAGCAATCCATCGCCGTGCCGGGCTGGGCCATCCCCGCTGTACTGAAACAGAATAAAAAGGCTGTTAAAAATCTTATGCTTGAGCAAACGTTAAAAATATCAAAACCCTTCCTTTATCAAATGGAAGATTGGACTGAGAAGTACCGTCCAAGGACTCTCGAGGAGGTTGTAGGCAACAGAGAAGCAAAAACTTTGTTGAGGAGCTGGGCCTCTCAGTGGAATCTCGGTACTCCTCCAAAGAAACGTGCAGTTATACTTGCAGGTAAACCTGGTGTAGGTAAAACAAGCAGCGCCCTTGCTCTAGCAAATGAGTACAACTGGACGGTTATAGAGCTTAACGCAAGCGATGTGAGAAGCGCTGATAAGATAAAAAAAGTCGCTACCTTCGGTGCCTTAAACGAAACATTCACAGATGATGGAAGGTTTGCTCCAGCAAAAAAAGGTGGGAGAAAACTTATTATCCTTGATGAAGCGGACAACCTTTATGAACGCAGATCCTCCACTGATTCATCCGATGTGAATGGGATGCTTGATAGAGGCGGAAAAAAGGCTATAGTAGATACTGTTAAGGAGACTAAACAACCCATTATTTTGATAGTCAATGATCTCTATGAGCTGACAAGGGGTGGAGGTGAAACACTACGCGACCTCTGTCTAACGATAAGGTTCAACGAGAAACTTGTGTCAACAAACGATATCGTAGCACTGTTGAGGAGGATATGTGGTTCAGAGGGAGTGTATGTGGAGAACGAGGTTCTCGTAACATTGGCTGAACGCTGTAAAGGTGATGTAAGGTCGGCGGTTAGAGATTTACAGGCGGTTTGTTTGGGTAGGAAAAGAGTGGATCGTTCGGTGTTGCCTTTGCTCAGCTATAGAGACAGAGAGCAAACAATCTTTGATGTACTTAACACCGTGTTTAAAACAAAAAACACCCAGTATATATCAAGGTTGTTGAGTCAAAGCGGGGAAGATCCAAAAAGCCTTATTCAATGGGTTGATGAAAACCTGCCACGTGCATACCTTGATGTTGTTGATCTTGCAAAAGCCTATGAAATCCTCGCATCCGCAGATGTTTTTCTTGGTAGAGCATCAAGGTACCGTGCATACGTGCTTTGGAGGTACGCTGTTGACCTCATGGGCGGCGGTGTTGCCTCAGCTAAGAAAAGGGTTTACATCTCTACCAGCAGGTATCAGTTTCCATCATGGCTTAAGGAGATGAAAACCAGTAAGAGTCTGAGGGACATCAGAAGCAGTATAGCGGGTAAAATCGGTTGCTACTGCCATGTTTCTTCAAAAAAGGCTAACCAGATGTTCAACGAGCTTCAAATGATCTTTCAAAGTAATCCTGAGTTTGCTTTAACCTTCAAAGAGATGTTGGGTTTAACTGAGGATGAAATGAAGTATCTACTTGGTGACAAGTATAAGTATAAACCAACGGGTGTCTCCAAAAAGGAGGATGTTATAGAGGAGTACGATGTATCCCATGATGAAACAGAGAAGAAGGAGCAGACTGAGCAGTTAACACTTTTTTAATCCTTTTCTTTTTCCAGTTTCCTCATGACCTCAACAGCATCTCTCTTGTATTCCTCTTTGAGTCGACTGTAACTTTCATCTGATATCTCCTTCGCCCTGTGTTTTTTCTCTATATCTTTGAGTGCATTCATCAAAATCTCTTTTTTTGTGGATAGAATCTCCTTAGACTCATAGACCTGAGGTTTTGCAGCTTCTTTTCCTTTTACTGCATAGTAAATCAGGGTAAGTATGATGAGAACTAAAACCGCTACCAGGTAAATGAGGTATCCACCTGTTGTTTCAACCTGTTTAACAACCTGTTTTGTGAGTGATGCAGATACCTGTGTACCCTTTTTGAGGTTTTTACCTGAGAACAGTTTTTGTTCATTATATGTTATGGTCAGTGAATCGGTGTTGTAGAGAATCTGTTTCTCAAACATTTCAGTTGATTTAGGTAACCTGTAGGTTACTGTGATGTTTGCTTGAGTTGTGTTTAGAGATGAGATGTTGCAGATGTATGTGTTGTCAACCCTGCTGACTATAACCTGTTCTCCATTTAAGGTTATGGAGACGTTGGATGCATCATCCTGTATCCATAGTTGAAGTATCGTCTCGTTCTCACCAATGGTTACAGAAAAAGACTCAGTTGTTGAGAAACCTGTGTCCTTTGATGTCACCTTTATATTGTGGTCTTTGATTGTTGAAGCCCCTGCAGTTGCAGACAGTACCGAGTAAAGTATTAACATCGCAGCTGCCACATATAACCATCTGTGTCTCATGTTTTCCTCATCATCCTTCATTTCTTACTTGTTTATCTAATTTTCGTAGGTAAGTGTTAAAAGCATGTTGTTGATTATCTTAATTGTATGCCAGTTAAAACCATCAGGTTGAAAGCGATTGAAGCGAGACGTTACGTTGATCTTAAGAATAGACCTAGACAGATTCGGATAGACCACAACAGCACTGTGACCCAGTTTATTGCATCAGGTGCAAACAATGCTACCGTTGAGTTTCAGTACACAACAAGTTATGGGCCAGTGGGTGTTATCCGTATGGAAGGCTCCCTCGTCTATGAGGATAAGGAGGCAAGGAAGGCGGCTGACATGTGGGGTAAAACAAAGAAGATGCCTGATAAAGTAGCCAGTGAGATTCATACTGCGATAATGCATGCCTGTGTACCTGAGGCTGTATTTATTGCAAAGGATTTAGCGCTTCCACCACCTATTCCGCTTCCTCAGGTGAATATAGGTAAGGGTACTAAACCTGCTCCATCAGCTGGACCCGAGGTAGCTTAGTGAGGAGTTATGCAGTCTGTTGTGTTGGCTCTCGGTGGTTCGCTGATAGATTTAGAGGATGATACTGGTTTCCTAAAAAACCTTGTTAGTCTTTTTCAAAATGTTAGTAAGGTTTATCGTCTGTATGTAGTGGTTGGCGGAGGAAAAACCGCGAGGAAGTACATCGGTTTTGGAAGACAGCTTGGTGTTGACGAGAAACGGTTGGATGAGCTTGGTATATCTGTCACTCGTCTTAATGCGCTGCTTGTAGCCAGCTTAATGGAGGAGGTAAACAATGTTATCCCCTCAACAACATCTGAGGCTGCTGCTGTCGATAAACCTGTTGTTGTTATGGGTGGAACTACACCTGGACATAGTACTGATGCCGTTGCAGCGGAGCTTGCAGCAAAAGTTTCACCAGAGAGGTTTGTGATAGCAACGGATGTCGATGGTGTTTATGATAGGGATCCAAAGAAACATGATGATGCAAAGTTGTTTGATGAGGTAACCATTGAAGAGCTTGAGAGGATGTGCGGTTCCAAATGGGGTAAGGCGGGGGAGAATGTGGTTGTAGATGGTCCCGCCCTTAGTATTATAAAGGGTTTAAACTGTGATGTTTTTGTTGTAAATGGAAGAAATCTAGGGAATCTGGAGAACACTCTTTACGGTAAAGGTTTTGTTGGAACAAAAATAAAGAAAAAGTAGAGTTAAAAGAGTGTTTTATCTAACGAAATCTATGTTTAGTTTTGGGTTGGTAAGGGTTTTGTTTAGCAGTTGAGATGAAGTGTTTGGTCCAAGAAGGTTCGGTGATTGTACACCCGTCATTATCGCCATTACCCTGCATTTGTTTTCAAACTCTGGTATAACACGTGCACCAAGTATAACGTTGGCGTAGCTGTCAAGGTCTTTAGTGAGCTCCTGGGAGACATCCTGAACGTATTTTAGTGTCATATTTGGACCACCTGTTATGTGAACAAGCGCACCTGTTGCACCACGGTAGTCAACGTTGAGCAGAGGATGATTCAACGCCTCTTTCACTACCTTCTCTACCCCTTCATCTATATCTGCTTCTCCCCATAGCATCACAGAGAGTCCACCCGAGTTCATTATGGTTTTCATATCTGCGTAATCGAGGTTTATGAGAGACGGTAACGTTATGGTTTCAGCTATCCCCTTTACGGTCTCAGCTATGAGTTGATCCATCACTGAGAAGGCCTGGTTTATTGGTAGGTTAGGTACAAACTCAAGTAACCTGTTGTTGTCTAAAACAACGACACTATCCGCTTTTTTCCTGAGTTTATCCAATCCTTCATCCGCTTTTACCAGCCGTGCACGTTCTACGTTGAATGGTGTTGAAACCATTGATGTTACAACAGCGTTCTGTTTCTTTGCTATCTCAGCAACAACAGGGGCAGCTCCTGTTCCGGTTCCACCACCCATACCCGCGGTGATGAAAACCATGTCCGCACCCTTTAACACCTCTTCTATCTCCCTGCTTGATTCTCTGGCGCATCGTTCGGCAACCTCTGGGAAACCTCCGGCTCCAAGTCCCCTTGTTACGTTTCCACCTATGAGAAGTTTTTCGTCAGCATCTACCAGATCAAGCGCTTGTTTGTCTGTGTTTATCGCTATGGTTCTTGCACCTTTTACACCAAGTTTATGTAGACGGGTTATGGTGTTCCCTCCTGCCCCACCACAACCAACGATGACGATTTGAGGTTCTCCGAAGAGATCCTCGTTATTCTTAAGTTTCATTTCCTCCTGCTTCTTATTTTCTATTGCATTAGCAATTAAGGTTTGGCTCATTCCTCCTTCTTGCATCCCTTTTTCCTCCTGGTAGTTGTGAAGGGTGCCGAAGCACCCTTCGGAAGGGCATCCCATTCCCTCCTATCCAGTTATTCTACTTTTTAGCGTAGGATTCGAGTACGGAAACAGTGGCCTCGAGTTCCTGCACTTTTTTAATCTTCTCTGCCTTTTCGACCACCTCGTCCGAGTATCTTTTTATGAACTCGTTTACAGCGTGTCTTATCACCTCAGAGCGGGTGGTAAACTCCCCTACTCTAATAAAAAGGTCGATGGCTCGAAGATCGTGCAGGGGAAGGCGGACTGTTAAACGGCCTGTTTCCATATCTTTTCTCCTCACACAGTTGTCAGACCGATGTCATCAAAGAGTCGCATTGACATACAGCCAATGACAGACGACATCATTTGTCTGACAAATGCAGACTTGAATAGGTATTTTAGTTTAAATATCTTTCGATTTGTGGTTTCACAGCACAAACTTAGCTAAGAAACTATTCTCCCGAATGCAACCGTACCAGACACCTTTTCTATCTTAACCTTAACGGTAGAACCCTTCACAGCAGAGGGTATATATATGGTATACTTCCCAAGATGAGCGAGACCATCACCCTTCCTACCTATGTCGCTTATCGTAACCTCATAAACCTTACCCTGCTCAATCCTCTCCTCAGTTTTCTGAACAACTCTCTTTTTTCTAGTACTTATGCTTCTAAACGCACCGCATGCATCGCAACGCAGAAACACCATTCTATCCTTTTTCACAATATGCGTGTCAGGTCTGCCACACTCCTGACATAAAACATAGGTTTCAACGTACTCCTGAATCTTGTTTTGTATCTGCTGAGCAGATATCTTCCCCTGAAAAACAGCCCTTGGACCGTCCTTTTCACCAGCTGTACCAAGTTCGCCAAGAAGAAACTTGAGTATATGCTCCGGCTCCCTGTTTAAATCAGAAGAGAGTCTTTCAAAGTTACGTATTATGGTTGTTCTCCCCTCATAAAAAACATCAGCAATCGGAACCGTGAACCTTTCCTCAACTTCCTTGGTTCTTATAGAAGGGTTTTCATGAACACGTTTAAGCAATGTTTTGTAATCGTATACGCCCATAGAACGAGGTATAATAGGAGACTAGGGTAAAAAACTTCCGTTTACACCATCCTGCCCTTCATCACCCTAGATGGCGCTTTTATACCCATAACAAGTAAACCCTTTTTCATCGCCTGCTCAGCGATCTTCACGTTCCTCGTATAAACCTTTGTAGAGCCTTTTGTCCAGCACCAAATAAACTCAGACATTGCCTCACCCCAGGGGATAATAAGGTGAATAAAACCTTTTTTAAATACTTTTCTTTTTAACTCAGCGTTTTCATCCAACCCTCATGGTTTATCAATAGATTATTAAAATAGAACCCTATTACCCCCTAAAAACCTAAAAGAAAGAGGTAAAAGTATGGTAGAGTTCAAGGTTGTGGTAAACGACAGCAAACAGGGAAAATCCTACACTATACCTGTGACCGGGCATCATGCAAACTCGTTGGTTGGAAAGAAGATTGGCGAAGAAGTGGACGGTATATTTGTCTCCCTACCAGGATACAAACTACAGATCACCGGTGGAACCGACAAAAGCGGTTTCCCAATGAGACCTGATCTACCTGGTTCAGTGAAAAGAAGGTTGCTACTCAGCGGTGGCGTAGGTTTTAGACCGGATGAGAAAGGTAAACGTAAAAAGAAATCCGTACGTGGAAACACTATTAATCAGGATATTGTGCAGATAAATATGAGGATAACAAAGTATGGTGCAAAACCTGTTTCTGAGTTAATTAAACCTGAAGAAAAAAATGAGGAAAAAAAGGAAGAGAGTGAAAAATGAAACTGCCCCGTCAACCTGAGGTAAACATTGGTATGATTGGTCATGTCGACCATGGTAAAACCACTTTAACTCAAAGGTTGACGGGTAAATGGACCGATGAACACTCTGAGGAGCTTAAACGCGGTATTTCCATTAGGTTGGGTTATGCTGATGCAGCGTTCTACAAGTGCCCCAAATGCCCGGAGCCTCAGTGTTACACCAACAAGGAGGTTTGTCCAATTTGCGGGGAAAAAACGAAGCTGCTAAGGGTTGTCTCCTTTATAGACGCACCGGGTCATGAAACCCTTATGGCTGTTATGCTTTCTGGTGCATCACTGATGGATGGCGCCTTACTTCTTATAGCTGCAAATGAGTCCTGTCCTCAACCGCAGACAAGGGAGCATTTAACGGCTATGGAGATAGCGGGGATTAAAAACATTGTGATTGTTCAGAACAAGATAGATCTGGTTTCTGAGAAGGCCGCTGAGAAAAACTACAATGAGATACGTAACTTCATAAAAGGAACCGCAGCTGAGGATGCACCCATCATACCGGTAAGTGCTCATCATGATATAAACATAGATGTTTTGATTCAGGCTATTGAGGAAAAGATACCAACACCTAAAAGGGATGAGGGTAAAGATCCTTTGATGTATGTTGCAAGAAGCTTTGATGTGAATAAACCCGGTTCTAGGCCAGAGAAACTTAGAGGGGGTGTAATCGGTGGCTCCCTTCTTCAAGGCAAGCTGAGGGTTGGAGATGAAATCGAGATAGCACCTGGGAGGATAGTGGAGAAGGAGGGACGGCAGCACTGGGAGGAGATAGTGACAACGGTTTCATCCATTATAACAGGTGGGCAGTCGGTGAAGGAAGCAGGACCTGGTGGTCTTTTAGCTATTGGTACACTCCTTGACCCTGCGTTGACGAAGGCTGATGCGTTTGTTGGTAAATTGGTTGGTAAACCTGGTAAACTACCTGAACCGCAGAGTAAACTCCATCTCAATGTTCATCTCCTGGAAAAAGCCGTTGGTACCGTGGATGAGAAGAAGGTTGAACCCATAAAGGCGCAGGAGCCTCTTATGCTCACTGTTGGTACTGCAACAACCGTTGGCGTTACCAGTGAGGCTTACAGCGACACCGTCTCTGTAAACCTTAAGATACCGGTTTGTACCCTCCCTGAACAGAAGGTGGCTATCAGCAGAAAGGTGGAGGGTCGTTGGAGACTCATAGGTTATGGTATCGTACAAAAGTAGATGCGTTGTTTTGGATACAAACATGCTTTTATCTGTTTTTGAGCACCCGTTTGATCTTGAGGATGAACTATGTAGGGTTGTTGGGAAATGTAGTGTCGTAGTGCCAAGGGTTGTTATGGATGAACTTGTGACTCTTTCAGATCACGGCAAGGGTTCAGCTAAACGGTGGGCTAAGGCAGCGTTAAAGTATGTTAAACAAAAGGGTTTCAGGGTTGAAGAAGGTTTTGAGGGCGAAACTGATGATGTTGTTTTTGTTTTGGCTAAGAAACTTGGGTGTTTGGTGGCAACAAACGATAAAGAGCTTATTAGAAGACTTAGAGAAGAGCATGTACCTGTACTGTTTTTAAGGGAAAACAAAAGACTGGTTTTGTCTCACCGTTAAGAACCTTCTTTTTCTCCGAATATGCTTTTTATCATCCAATCTGGGTCGAATGGTATCTGGTCATCGTAACCCTGACCAACGCCTATGAAAAACAATGGTTTACCTATAGTGTATGCTATTGATAACGCTGCTCCACCCTTTGCATCAGCATCAACCTTTGTTAATATGACTCCATCTAAATCTACTACCTCGTTGAACCTCCTTGCCTGTTCAACCGCGTCGTTACCAGATAGTGCATCTCCAACAAAAAGCACAAGGTCAGGGTTGGCTACCCTGTTTATCTTCTCCATTTCCTCCATGAGATTGATGTTGGTTTGCATCCTACCAGCGGTGTCTATCATAACAACATCCTTATGTTTCGCCTTTGCGTGCTCTACAGCATCGTAAGCAACAGCTGCTGGGTCTGCACCAAAATCGTGTTTTATCAGTTTAAACCCTATTTTTTTTGCATGTTCCTCAAGCTGCTCGATGGCTCCTGCTCTGAATGTATCTGCTGCCGCTACAACAACGGTTTTACCGTTTTTTTGCAGGTAATGAGCAAGTTTTGCTATCGCTGTTGTTTTACCTGACCCGTTAACCCCTACGAAGAGTATGATAAACGGTTTTTTTCCTTTTTCAACCATTTCAAGGAAATCTTGGGTGTTGGACTTTAGAATCCTTGACACAGCTTTTTTCAGCACCTCATTCACTGTTTTGCTGATCTCTGAGCGGCTACCAGATATGTACTTAAGCTCCTCTTTTACGTCCGTTTTGATTGATTCTATCACAGATAATGCCACATCGGCTTCAAGTAGACTAACCTCTAAATCCCATAGAAGGTCATCAAGTTTCTTTTCATCTATCGGTATTTTTCTACGTGTTTTTTCAGGTTTTTTCTCTACAACCTTCTCTATCTCTTTACGTGCCTCTACGCTTTTTTGAAGCTCCTGCTCTATGCTGCGCTCTATACGTTCCTCAACCGTCTTTTTCTTAGAAGGCTTTTTTTCCTCAGGTTTTTCCTCTTTAATCTCTTTCTCTAAGGCCTCCTGTATCTCAGCCTCAAGCTCATCCTCAAATTTTTTGATGCTTTTTTTTAAGAATTTAAACATGTAAAAACCCTACTCGTTTCCTTTGAACATGTTTTGGAGAGTATCTGAGATCTCCTGGGATCTCTCCTGTATTTGCCGAGCCATGTCATCGAGTTTACCTAAGCTGTTCTGTAAATCCTCTATTCTTTTGTTTAAAACCTCTATGGCCTCATCAACAGATCTTTCGATAAAGATGTCTGCACCCTCTGCAAGTATTACCTTAGAGGTGTCCTGTGATGCTGCTGGAACAAAGGCTCCACCACCTATTGGAACGAGGATTTCAGCGTTATTTTCTCTTTTGTTAAGCTCCTCAATTGTTATCCTTGCCTTTGTGTACTCGTTGATAAGAGCTTGCAAATAGTTTGATTGCTGCTCAAGTGATTCCAACTGGCCTTTATATGCTTCAAGTAACGCCATGTACTCCGCTGCATTTCCTTGTTCCGCCATATTCCATCTCCTCTTTTTAGGCGGTTTATCCAATCAATGCTTATAAAATCTTTGATTAAAGTTAATTACCTGGTTGAGCATACTATCAAATGAGGTATGGAGGATAATTCCATCTTGTTTCTAAAAAAAAGGTTTGCCAGGTACTACCGAAATGAGAAAATAGAGCTACCGGAGAGGTTTGGTAAACGAGAGTTTGCTTTTATGCCCTTCGGCGCTAAAATGATGCGACGTCACCTTGCTTTTTCAAAACGTTCCAGTTTTATATCGTTTATTCAGCGTATGACGCCAGCACATGCCTATTACTCTTCAGCCTTTTATCAGAAACCTGATGCGCCAACCATGGATGAGAAGGAGTGGATGGGTGCAGAGCTTATCTTTGATCTGGATCTTGATCATCTGAAAGGTGCGGAGGGGATAAGTTATGAGGAGGGGTTGAAGCTTGTTAAAGAGGAGTTTAGGAAACTGGTCGAGGAGTTCTTGCTTGATGATTTTGGCTTCAGTAAAAACAAACTGCTTCTTTATTTCAGCGGTGGACGAGGATACCACTGCCATGTGGTTGACCCGAAGGTGTTTAAGTTGAGCAGCAGCGAGAGAAGAGAAATCGTCGATTACATAACAGGTGCGGATCTTGATGAGGAAACACTTTTCAGGAAAAGAGTTGTTGAGAAAACAAAGGTTAAAGGCAGGATGTTACCAAGTGTTTCACGTCTTGAGATACCAAGACCCAGCGAACCTGGTTGGCGTGGAAGAGTTGGAAGGGGTTTAATCGCTTTGTTGAAGGAGGTGACATCTGAGGGAAACAACATTGAGCATCTTAAAAGATACGGTATCAATAGGAAGGACATTGAGCGGTTGAAAAAGGAGTTGACTAAGGAGAGGATGCTTAGGATTGCTGAGGATGGTGTAATCGATCAATCGCCCTTTATTAGAAGGTTTTTTCTTAAAGCTGCGATACAAAAGGCAGCTATCTCCAGTATGGCTGGGGAAACGGATGAACCGGTGACCTGTGATATAAAAAGGTTGATACGTCTCCCTTCGTCGCTTCACGGGAAAACAGGGTTTAAGGTTTGTAGGATAAAGATAGATGAGTTGGAGGGTTTTGAGCCGCTCCGCGATGCGATTGTTTTTAGTGATGAGAAGGTGGAGGTTGATGTTGCTGCACCCTTGAAAATCAGGATGATGGAAGAGAGTTTTAACCTAAGGAAAGGCAAACAGAGGGTTCCGGAGTATCTTGCAGTGTTTTTGGTTGCACGGCGTATGGCAAAGGTTATTTAACATGAGCATCTTCCTTTTTTGGGGAAATGAACGATGATGATCTCTCGTATAAGGATTTAAGAAGGCTGCATCAGCTGGAGAAGCGATCTTCAGCTATAACCCAGTTGAGAAACGATTTTTATATTAAAGTTATGGATTATATTAAGGAGCTTGAGCAGATTCTGGATAATGCAGACTCTCCTCAGAAACGTAAACTTATAGAGGATGAGTTGAAGAATGCAAGGCAGGCGTTTAGGGAGATATATGAGCTTAGGGAGAAAAAGATTGTTTTAGCAGCTCTTTCAAAGGTAAGAGGGGGTAACCCTGACCTCAGAAACCTCATCCATGAGGAGACTGTACTTTTTGAGATGCTTGTGGATGTCCTAAAAAACGCTAGAGACAACACGTTGACTGATAAAAAAACAGAGGATTCTTCTCCTCAAACCTATGAGACTGAGCCGATAAATAAAAAGGTGGATGAAAAAGAAGCGAATCATCATGAGGAGGTTAAAAAGGAGGATAATGAGGAGAGAACAGTTGTTTTGATGAAAAAGGATTTGCCAACCTTTGTCGGCATCAACATGAAAAGGTATACTCTCAGAGAGAACGATGTGATCTCAATGCCGCTGAACATGGGAGAAACGTTGGAAAAAAGGGGTGCCGCCGAAAAAGTACGGTGAGCTTACCTGCATCTTTTTATATAACATCTATATTTACCCTTACAACCAATTAAATGGCAAAGGAGTATCCATGTTGCTTCCAAAGAAGGTAAAACGGTATTGCCCATACTGCGGGAAACATACTGTGCATGAGATTGAGAGGGTTAAGAAAAAAAAGGCGAGCGAACTGAAACAGGGACAGCGGAGATTCAGAAGAGTAACGAGAGGATATGGTGGGTTTCCGAGACCTAAACCCTCTGGCAGGGAGAAAACCAGTAGACGTATGGCTATAAGGTACAGATGCACTGTGTGTGGTAAGAGGCATCATGCTCCAACCATCAGAACTAAACGTCTTGAGATAGGGGAGGGTTAGAGTATGGAGACAAAAAGCAGGTTTATCAGGGTTAGATGTGAGGATTGCGGTAACGAGCAGGTTATATTCAATAGGGCATCAACGGTAGTATCCTGTCATATCTGCGGTGCCACCCTTGCTGAACCCAGGGGTGGAAAAGCTTTTATAAAGGCTGAGATACTGGAAGAGATTGAGTAAGGTTAGGGATACGAGAGTATGGTTAAAAAAACAGGATACCCTGAGGAAGGAGAGCTTGTTGTAGGTACTGTAAAGAACGTACAGGGTTTTGGTGCTTTTGTTACTCTTGAAGAGTATCCTGGCAAAGAGGGTTTTATTCATATAGCTGAGGTTGCTCCTGGCTGGATTAAACGGATTAGAGACCATGTGAGGGAAAGTCAGAGGGTTGTTTGTAAGGTAATGCATGTTGACGAGACGAAAGGGCATATAGATTTGTCTTTGAAAAGGGTTAATGAACATCAACGTAGGGATAAGATTCAGGAGTGGAAGAACGAACAGAAGGCTCAGAAGCTTTTTGAGATGGTTGCAGAAAAACTGGGTAAAGACGTTGATGAATGTTATGAGGAGTTTGGTCGTAAACTGGCGGAAAACTATGGAACACTGTATGCAGCCTTTGAGGAATGCGCCTACGATCCAGAGACGCTCAAAAAGGATGGTTTCTCTGGAGAATGGTTCAAACATTTCGAAAGAATTGCAAAGGAGAATATTCAGATACCATTTGTGACAATAAGGGGAGAGTTAAAGGTAACATCACTTAGACCAGATGGTGTAAACTATGTCAGGAAGGCTCTGCAGTTAGTTGAGGCGACAGAGTTTGAGGATGTAACCGTTGAGGTAACATATAAGGGTGCTCCAAGTTATCTTATAACGGTTAAAGCCCCAGATTACAAGATTGCTGAGGAAGAGATGAAGAAGGCAGTGGAACGAGCAAGTAACTATCTTAAAGGTGAGTATGGAACCTGTGAGTTCAGCAGACATGTGGAGAAATGATGTCTTCCATAAGGTACTGCCCTGTGTGTAAAGAGTACACACTTGAAGAGAAATGCAGAGTATGCGGGGGGAACACGGTTGTAAAAAAACCTGCACGTTTCTCCCCTGAAGACAGATATGGATCATACCGTGTGTCTTTAAAAAGAATGGAGAGAAGTGAAGGAACATGAAGGATGTTGTGGTTAAATACATTGGAAGGAAACCGACTTTGAAGAATACCATATTGATAGAGGGGTTGCCGGGTATAGGGAACGTTGGTAAACTTGCTGTTGAGCATCTTATAGAGAGTATAGAGGCTAAGAAGTTTGCAGAGATTTACAGTAAGGATTTTCCTCCTCAGGTTTTTATAAACACCGATGGCACCATAAAACTGGTTAGTAACGAGTTGTTTTATTGGAAGGCAAAGAATAAGAAAAACAGGGATCTTATCCTCTTGACAGGCGACTATCAGGGGCTGTCGTCAAGTGGACAGTATGAGTTAACAGACGCCATCCTTAAGATAGCTGAGAGGTTCAAGGTTACTCAAATCTTCACTTTAGGGGGATACGGCCTTGGTAAGGAGATAAAAGAACCGAAGGTTTTAGGGGCTGCAACCTCTAAGAAGCTTGTAACTAGGATGAAAAAGGCTGGCGTATTGTTTAAGGAAAATGAGCCAGGTGGTGGTATAATAGGTGCAAGTGGTCTTCTTTTAGGTATCGGTAAGCTGTATGGAATGGAGGGGGTATGTTTAATGGGTGAAACCCCCGGTTACCTTGTCGACCCTACAAGTGCAAAGGCTGTTTTGAAGGTTCTTTCAAATATACTTAAAATGAAGATTGATCTATCGGAGTTGGAGATAAAAGCTAAGGAGATAGAAAGTATTGCTCAGCAGTTGAGAGACCTCGAGCAGATGGCTAAGGAGAAACCTGAGGATCTTCAATACATCGGCTAATTTAATGTAACCAAAACCACCCAAAACCACCCACTGGTTGTTAGGCTGTTCTCCATTTATGTACGACGACAATGGTTGTTAGTATTAACGCTATGAATGCTGCTATGAAAACCAGCACATGTGCTACTGGAAACACTGTAACCCCTGTAGCTACAACCTCTGATTCACCCTGTTCACCTGCATTATTGGTAGCTACAACCCTGAACTGGTAGTATCCCTCATCTGGCGCGTTGAACGTCCATGTGTATGTACCGTTTGTGATTGTGCTTCCATAAACAGTCCAGTTCCCCCAGCTTTCGTTGTCAAAGGAGTGACGGTAAAGTAGAGTTACGTTTGTAATGTTGCTTTCATCATCTACAACGTAACATGTTATGTGGAATGGGTTGTTCCATTGCCATGTGGTTATTTTGTCTATCTCAGCCCTCGGTGGTGTTATATCCTTAGCTATATGTAGGGCATCCCCTTTGTCTGCCGTCTCGTAAACGTTCCCAGCCTTATCTGTTACTCGGAAGTAGATGTAGGCATCTTCTCCTTCGTCTATTCTATCCCAATCATACTGTGTTAAACTAAATGATGTGTTGTAGTATCTACTGTTGAGGTTTGTCGCTATCTCACGCCAAAGGTTTTGTTCACCGTTTAAACTATACTCTATGGTGGACAACATGAAATCGTCTGTGAAGTTCACGCAACATATTGTCGGTGAGGCTATCCAATGTATGGTTTCGTTGAACCTTGGTTTATCTGGGGGGTTGTTGTCTATGAATACTGTTATGTCACCAACGGTTGGTGGTTTTTCTCTGTTTTTAAACTCATCCACGGCTATGGTGTAAAACCTGTAGTAGCCACTTTCCTGTGGTAGAAAACTCCACTCCCATGGCATGGTTTCATCTACGTCAACCAGTTTAGGCGGTGAAAAGGTTTTGTTGTCAGCTGAGTACTGGTAGTAAAGTTCAACTTGATGTGTGTCATCGGTTGCATTAGCCTCGACGGTTATTGTTCCCTCCGCCTCCTTTAATACCTCAGTGACCTCTGAGCTTGGTGGAGAAACATCTATGTTTATTTCATACACATTACTTTTTTTCTGGTTCCCAGCCATGTCGTCTATGGAGAACTGAACGCCATACAGCGTAACGTTTGTTTCGCCTCCTGTATCTATCAATTGAGGGATTTTGGATGAGTAAAAAACCGGTACATCATACGCAATAAGGGTCTGCCAACTCCTGCTGCAGTCTGTGCAGTTTTCTGATGAACATGAGGCAGGTAACCATGTTGTGTTTTTCATGGTTCCATTTACATTGTAGATCAACATGTAATGTGCAGAACCTATGTACAACCCTGAGTTCAAATCTCTTGCCTGTATGCTGAAATCCTCTGTCGATTGACCGACGGATATTGGTGAAAAGTCTCTGAACTCTGGTTTTTCTGTGTCAGGTTTAAAAGTGATGTTCCATTGTTTTAAAACAGGGTTTTGTGTATCGTTTTCTCTTATAAAGTCTGCTCTCAGTCTAATGATTCTTGTGCACACTGAGGATATACTGTCGCCTGATGTTATGTTTGAGAGAAGGGGTTTTTTGTAAAAATCTAGTACGCTGAAAGTGATGTTTCCACCCTGTGATAGGTTGGTGGTCGCATAGAATTTGTTCCACCAGTAACCCTTCGGCAGGTGAATAGGTATTGAGATAATGTAATCTCTTGTTTTTTTGTCTGTCCTTGAATTGTTTATATCCGGGAAGTTAACCTGCCATTTATTTATCGTGGGTTGCCATAGCACCCTGTACTCATCTAAAACCGGTGAAAAATCTGGATCATTTGTTTCGAGTTGAAATCTAAGACTTATGTTTGTGTAGCCTCCCCCGGTCAGAGAGAAAAGCCAGAAGGGTTTTGTGAAACCTTCTTCGTTCCCATTTAGTATGTTGTCGCTGACTATTTCACCGCTTTCATTCAGTATTTGACACCTTATATTTGTTCCAGAGGGTGTGATCGCATTCCACGTGACGTACTCCCAAAGCCATAGATGCTCTGGGTTTATTGGTTTTGTGTCAAACCTTGCAACCATGTTTTTTCCGGTTGTCGATACTTTTACGGAAACATAATCCGTTGATAGACATGTCCTCTCATATGTGTAACTCCTGTATGGTGTAACGATGAAGTCTATATAGCCTTCTTTGCTGATGTATCTCTGTGGCTCTGTGTATACTACCTTTTCAACCGGTGTCTCGTTTGTCGCTGTTAATAACGTCCACCATCCAGCTGTGCTTGATGTTGAAACATACCGCCATGCAAATACTCTCACACCATCATCGGAGTTGAAAGAGCCATTCCATAGGAAATGGATTTCATCAACAGCCTGCCTGGAAACATTTATTTTGATGCGAAAATGGTGGATTGGTACTAGCCAGCTGGATGTTGAATAGTTTTTTAGTTTCTTACCATCTCCGAAGTATGAAATGTTTTCCAAGGCAGATGGTTTGAACTGCTGTTCAAGCAGTATTTTTGGACCGATTATCGGCAGAAACATTTCTGGTGCATTGTTTCTGTACCGTGCCTCAGACATGTTGCTGTTTGAAAAATCGTAGGTGAAATTCCCCGGTGTTTGTAGTATCCTTACTGACCTATTTACAAACTGACAGTTTTCAGATGAGGCTATGTAGCTCTGGTTGGTTAAAGTGTCAATGAATACTCCATCATGTTCATACATCTGAGCGGATGATAAAAGGGTTAAACCTCCTATTATGGTCACGGTAACAAAAATCATTAAGGACAATATTTTCGTTAGGTTTTTCGCCAACATACCTAAACATCTCCCTATTTTTATATATTATTCCACAAATATTACCGTTATTCCCTATTTAAGTATTTTGGAGAATCTACCCAATATTGACTCTTTTCTTGCTCAATAAGTGTTTTAGCTGAATCAACCCATCCCTCCACACGTTCCATTGTGACACCAATATTTGGCAGCCTCTCCTTATCAGAAAACACCTTAAATATAGTACTGGGGTCACCCTCTGAAAGCTCCTTTAAAGACCTAAAACCCGCATCTATCAGAACATCAGCATGGGATGGTGTTAGGTCATCCAACCTGCATAAATCACTTATCATCTCCACCTCAGAGAGAAGGGTTTTTTTCTCCTTTTTACTGTAGCTTCTATCCTTTATCCTTTCCTTCAACGCATCTTCAATCTCCTGCTCTCTTTTAGATGGTTTAAGTGGTTTGTTGGATATGAAACCTAAACTTATTAGTTTAGATGAAGATGGCTGCACAAAGGCAAAAGATGGGAGATGAGACACCCTTGTTCCACTGTGCTTAAAAGCTTTAGAAGGCATGGGTTTAACCTTTTCTGTGATCGCTGGTAAGGTTCTTCTATGGTCAACAACCAGTATGGCCAGTAGAAAAAGGAAAACTAGGTAATGTACAGTATATTCAACAGAAAACTCGTTCGTTATGATAACCGACGATACACCAGATAACATAATCAACGTTGGAATAAGAGAGTAAAGAAGATTTCTTCTAGTATCTTTTATGTGAAGATAGGCATCAAAGACAACCACTATTAGTGAAAAAAGAAAAAGCTGCAGGTTGTTTACAGCAGGTAACAGGTATAAGGGTGTCAACTGAAGTATAAACGGGGGATCAAAGGAGGCTTGGAAGAAAAGAATGAACACAGCTTTCGCTGCAACGAAACTTGAAAGAAAAACAAAAAATATGAAGGAAAACATCCACGAGTTGTTTTTGTTCATGTAACCTCCCTCCTTTTCACAATTAAAACCGCTGTAGTTGTAAATGCAACAGAGACGGCTATAACATTGATTAGGTCAGGCGAAACCTCAACAGGCGAACCTGTCCAGAAGGGTACTATCAATTTTTCATTCCGTGCGGAACCCTCAACTGGGTAATCTATTGATGTAGTGGCAGAAAGCCCTCCTCTATCATATGTGGAAACCTCCATCCTTGTACAATATGGTATAGGTGTGAAGGCAAAGGTAATGTAAAGTAGACATCTATCATCGACTGTCTCCTTTGACGGTGAATGTGAAACACTGCAACTCTCAGGTATGAGGTAACCATCGCCCTTAATCTCTCTAAACAGGTCTATCTCATCATATGAGATTGTACTTTCATACTGTTTAAAACGAAATTGAGCCACTACAGCATCATTGTTTTTCAAAAGAAGGTCCACTTGGTATATGTCACGCCAAGAGTTGTAGTCCGAGATTACAAGGTAAACCTTGATGAGGTTTTCTGCCTGTATTATTCTTGTGGCACGGTATTCTGGGGGGACATTGAGTACACCAACCCCTGCCTTACCAGCAAAAACAGGCTGAGAGAATAAAACAATTGAGAGAATGACTAAACATGCAAATGTAATCGGAGTTAATCTCATGACTTCTTCACCTCCTGTACCTCAACTGATTGTAGATCATGTAAATCACTACTCCTGCAATCGCTACACCAACAACTATGTACGCAAGCGTGTTCTCAGCATACTCCCTTTTTCCAGGGATTTCTGGCCCAACCCGTATTGTGCTGGTGTAAACATGGCTTGAACCGCTGAGTTTTAGAGTATAAAATAGATATGCGGTGGCATTGGGTTTTAACGCTTGAAGCTGAACCACAATCTGATGTTCCGACGAGTTTGTTGAATGCATCGTGAAATTCTGAATGTTGTCAACAATTACACCATCACTCCACACATTCAACAAGGTGATGTTGCTGTTGGCTATAGATATTGTAATATTACCATTTCCACATAAGTAAGCGGTTACATTTTTTGTTTCTCCATAATTCATCTCAATATTTTTCTTGTACTGAAATGTCACATCATTGTTCGGTATCTCCTCAAGCTCATAGTTGCTGTGACCAACCTGTATAACTATACGTGGAACACCGTTGAAAACATATGAGGTGTCCAGTGAGATAAAACCTGTGGGGACAACATAAAGGGCATCTGCATACAGTGTACCTGAAATAGAGACGTAACCTGGCTGCCATCTTTTTGTTGCCACTGCAACACTGTGATTCAGTGTCTCACCAGGATGAATTATGGTGTTAACGTTTGATGTGACTATGGATTCGTTTAGTTTATTGTAAAAAACTTTGATGTGAAGCGGAACATTCCCTGTGTTTATTGTTATGAACTCCTGTACCGGTTTAAGCACGGTTTCAGTGAAGGGTTCAACTCTTAGGTTATAGTCTGCCCTGGTTACAGCAACACTTGCAACAGGTTCCTCCATAACCAGTGGTGTGGAGAAGACTTCAGTTCCATCCGCTTTGACAACCATCGTCCAGTTTTCATATTCTATAGCGTTAGGATTATTATTGGCAACAAAGTCATCAGTGGCAATACAGAATGCATAGGTTTTCCCGGTTTTTTTACACCGTGTTTGGTCGATGTAGGTGTATGAACCTCCACCATAGTTCATGTTGTCCTTCCAGTCTATGCCATCATATTCCCATGAGTAATATGTAGCCTCATTTTTCTGAAGAGGGGCAGTGTTTTCACCCTTGTAAAGGATTAAATTAACCACATTAGGGTTTATTGTCTCGTCAAAGGTGATGTTGACGTAATGCCATAACCCTGTCACCATAACACTGCTGTTGAAAAGCTCTCTTTCATTCTCGCTGGGAATATGGATTGAGACAGAAACTTGGTTTTCTCCATTCCCCTCACCTAAGCCCTGAAACACTGTAGCAAATAACATAAGCGTAATGAAGCTAATTAAAAGCAAAGAGTATCCATGGTTTTTCATCCCATCACTCCAGACACCACCCTCAAATCTTTTATCATATTGTATGGTATAAAACTTTCTGTTAAAGTATAAAGAAAGATGATGAAAAGGTTGTTATTATGTGGTGTCAAGCGATAGTGTGTAGTACAGTTTTGAACTGTAGGTTCCAGAGAGCGTACCATATGGTATATCGCAGTGGTAGGCTACATCGTTAATGGTCTCCTGAGGATCATCGGTTTCCTGAGCATGGTAGCTGCCTGAGGAGCCGAGTATGTAAGCGATTCCATCAGAGAGTGAATCATAGCCTGTTATGTCCCCGCCGCTCACGTTGATGTATGCTCTACTTATTGAGTCACCACCCCCAACCCTGTTCAACGTGGCGTTGGTTGTAACCGTCAGCTTATAAGGCGTGTTTGCCTTGTAGGTTATTGTGAAATCACCTGGGGAGGTACTTGCTCTATGTCCTGGGAGAGCCGATGCACTAACGCTTGCGGAACTTGAGACCTCACAGTATCTGTACACACCGTACTCATCCTTAACCCATGTTGAGTTGCCACCGCTTGTTGTAACCTCTATTTTGAAGTTCCATGATTTCGCATCGTTTGTAGCATTTGTGGTATTATCCCATCCTCCATTACCAACGGCGCTTCTCACCTGATTAAGGGGTGTAAACTCTAGTTTAACCACATGGCATGACTCGTTGTAAACGGTTTCAACAAGATCACCTTTTGTAACCTCGTTGTCTGGCCAAAGCATGTTGTAAACAGCGTTACCTGTTGTGTTTTGGTATTGTAGAAACATGTTTAGGTTTCCACCAGCTGTGCCATTGTACGTGGATGATTCACTCCCAGCGTCATACCATGCCGTTATGTTTATGTAATCTATCTCCTGCCATGTTGTTGGACAGGTGACGTTAACCACAAACATGTACTCTGTGTTAACATCAATCATCGCGTTTCTCCGGGAAGCACCTGTTGATGCAACCTGAATATCATAGGAGTTTATGACAGCAGGAGCAGATACAACAGTTACGTTAAGATATGTGTCATTGTCATACTGTGTGTCAACGTGACCTGCCCCAGCGAGCTGAATAAAACGTATAGAAACCGGTGAGCCTGCTATCAGTGTTGATAAAATCAGCATTAGGATAATAAGGCAGCCTAGTGTTTTTTTCTCCTTCATCTTTCCCCTCCTAAAGGAAATACCTTGCATCCCAAGCAGGAAAAAGAAAGTATTTACCATTAATATAGGTTTCTATTTATTGTATTTTATTCTTGTATAGATTATATAAGATGTAACTAAGATTATACCGGCAAACACTAGATATGTTGCTACGTTGCTACCGCCCTGTTTTTTTTCTGAAAACGTTTCTTCTACCTGCACTGTTGTCGTATATGAGTTTGTCTGACCGTTGAAGTTTAGTCTGTAGTGTATGTAACCTGTGATATTCGGTTTCTGTGCAGCTATCTTAGCAACCAATGGATGTTCAGATGTGTTTGTTGAACGAACAATGAAAGATGTTGGGTCTCCTATTTTTTTTCCATCATACCATACCCCAAGAAGTGTGAGGTTGGTTGAGGAAAGAGAGAATGAAATGTTCCCGTTACCGCAAATGTAGGAGGTGACGTTTTTGGTTTCCCCATAAACCATTTTTATGTTTCTCTTATATTGAAAGGTGATGTCACCTTTTTTTATCTCCTCTAACTCATAGTCGCTGTGTCCAACATAAATGTATATTTGGGGTACAGGTATTTGAACGCTTGATGTGTATGTTATACCACCGTAGGGGAACCAGTAGAGTGGTGAAGCCGTTGTTGTTCCTTCTATTATGATTCTTCCAGGTGGCCATTTTTTTGTAACAATAGTGACGTTGTGTGTGCTGGCACCATCCACTGGTAAGATGGCACCTTGATTGGAGGTTGCTATACGGTCAATGAGTTTGTTGTAGGATACCTGTTTTATTTTAACAGGAGTGTTTCCTATGTTGTGTATACCAAAACTTGAGGAGAGGTTCGCTATGGTGAATGGTTCAACCTGAAAAACAAGGGTACCTGTTTTTGGTTCTATCCCTGTTTCAGGTTTCTCTATAACAATTTTTTGTGAAAAAACCTCTTCACCTCTGCTTGTAATCTGCAGTGTCCAGTTAATCCATTCTTTACCCGTTGGAATAACGTTTTGGTTAACTCCTACACAAAAACAGTAAACTCCATCATGTTGGCTGCACAAGGATTTGTTTAAGTAACTGTCTGCACCATAGTTGTGTAATGCAGACCAACCACTTGATGCCTCGTAACGCCAGGAGTAGTAGTTGGTTTCGTCTCTAACATAAGATGGGGGAGAGATTTCGCCTTTGTAAAGTGAAACTGTGAGTTCATCAACGGTTTCGTTGAGTGTTATGTTTATGCACTGCCATCGTCCTGCAACAAAAACTGGGAGATTAAACCGGGTTTGTTCTACATCATCTGGGAAAGATATTTTGAGTTGTTTACTCAGCTGTGTTCCATCAACTGTTGGAAGTAAAACAGAGATGATTAGAAGGGAAAACATTATTATAATTCTGCCTCTCCTCATAAGAGGACAGTATTATAGGATATTGTATAAATCTTTCTTAAAAGAAAAGTGATGTTATGCTTTTCGTTACGATGAATCAAGTCTAAGGTGATAATAAACATTGGTGGTGTAGGTTCCTGCGAGTGTACCATACGGTATGTTGCAGTGGAATATGATGTCGTTTGTGGTGTGCTGTGTACCGTTTAAATCATGCGCATGATAACTCGATGGTCCACCGTAAATGTAGATGGGGTTGCTGCCGTCAAAGTTTGATGCACCTGTTTTGTCTCCTCCTTTGAGACCTACTGACGTGTTTGGTATGGTATCATAACCATGTTCCTCCTGCAGGTCATCCACGTTAACGGATATTGAGAAGTTCGCGTTTGCTCTGTGAACAAGCGTTATCGGATCAGCAGTTGCGTTATATGCGGGTAAAGCAGCTGCACTTGGGTCACCAGCGCTTAGTATTGCACAATAGTGGTAGACACCAAACTCTCCAATAACCCAAGTGGTATTTCCACCCTCTGTAACCACTTCTATCCTGAAGTTCCATGATCTCTTGTCATCGGTTACGTTGTTCACGTTACTCCACGACCCATCACCTGGGGCGTACCTGAACTGGTAACCTGGTGTGAACCACAAGGAGATGTTGTGGCAGGTTTCGTTAACAACCTGTTCATACCATGTTCCTTTGGTTACCTCGTTATGTGGCCACAGCATGTTGTACTCAGCTGTTCCTCCTGTGCCACCACTGGTAAGGTTTTTGTATTGCAGAAACAGGTTTCTGTTTCCTCCAAGGGTGTGGTTGTATGTGCTGCTTTCGCTTCCATCATCATACCATGCTGTTATGTTGATGTACTCTATTTCAGTCCAGTTGTTTGGTGCAGTAACGTTTACAGCGAAATTGTACTGCTGATTGACGTCAACCTGTTGATCCATTTTAGATGTATTTGTTGCATCTCTGAAGTCAAACCAGTTTATGACCGCGGGTGCATGATAAATCGTTATAGTTAAGATGCTTGTGTTGTGCCATGCCTCAGATATGTCACCAGGGTTAGCTTCAACTTGAGTTATGAGAACAAATAAACCATTTGTGAAGAGTGACAGAATCAGCAGCATCACCACAATGGCGGCCATGCCTTTTTCTTTTTTCACGTCCTTGCCCCTCCTATAAGGCTTAACCAGTTTCTTGTGCATCCCAGTTTTTTGAACATCAAGGAAATGCATCTCGCCATTTATAAGGTTTTGGCAGGTTTTCCAAAAAGTTTTGTTTTTTCAACTCTTCTGCTCTATTTTTATGCCAACCCTGGCACGGTAGAAACCATGCATGATGCCATAGGGAATATAAACTCTGAACTGTACGTTAACGTTTCCGCTAGTTCCATTTGGTTGGAACACACCAGAGGTGTTTATGATATCCACCGCATTGTTTTCTCCTATGCCCGCAAAGGTTTTATCATTCGTTATATCATCATCTACGTCAGCAGAAGCAAGAAGATAAACGTTACCAGTTATCGGGATAACATCCCCACTTGTTTGGTTGGTAAGATTTTCCGTGAACCAGATGGAGATGTTGTAGTCGTAGTTGGAGGAGTATGTTAGAGTGACTATGCTGGAGTTGTCGTTTTCACCTGGTTTAGCAAAAACATCCACCCAGTCATGGGATGCTTGAATACTCGTGTACCTGTAAACACCGTACTCGGTTTTAACCCAGGAGATGCTGCTGTTGTCTGCAACAGAGACGTTAACATTCCATGAGTAAGGATCATCGGTTGTATTGCTGGTTGTACTCCACACTCCATCCCCTGGCGCGTACCTCACCTGACTCTGAGGTGTGAAGTATAGTTTTATCTCACGTGTAGTGGTGTTGATGATTGTTTCAACAAGTGATCCTTTACTCGCTTCGTTGTGTGGCCAAAGCATGTTGTAAACAGCGTTACCTGTTGTGTTTTGGTATTGTAGAAACATGTTTAGGTTTCCACCCTTTGTTTGGTTATAAGCTGAGGAGTCGTTCCCATTGTCGTACCACACTGTGATGTTTATGCAGTTTATATCCTCCCATCCATCTGGATCAGTGATGTTTACCAGGAAATAGTACTCCTTGTTGACATCCAACAAACTGTTGCTGTTGAGTTTCGACCCGCTGTTGTTCCTCAAATCTACGCTGTTGATAACTGGTGGTTGATTAGGCGATTCGCCAAGGGGTGCGTAGATGCTGAAACTGGTTAAACCATTGGCCCAGACATGGTTTGTAACAGTGTTTACCCCAGTGTTTGATGCTTGTGTCCATGTTGATGTTCCTTCGTTGTACTCGTAAATAACCAGTGTGCTTTCGGTTACATCTCCAAGGTCAGAGTCAAGGTAAGTGATGTTTAAATCCACTGTTGATGATGCTCCGCAGCTTGTCAGATTCACATATTTACCTATGCTTTTGTGGTTTGGTGGATCAGAGGGTGTGCTTGGAATAGTATGTAGCGAAACATTTACAGCATTGGTCAGGTTGAATCTTGTGTTGCTCAGGTTAATATAAATCGCGTTACCTTTGATAACGTTAAACTCGCCGTTAAGTGTTAAAACATTTTTCATAGTAAAGGTGGCACTGCTGCTTATGTTGAAAACTCCTCCTGAGTTAATACTCATAGCATCCACTGTGAGATCATTTGATATCACCATTGTTCCTGTTTGAACAGTTAGATCATTACCCAGTGTCGCAGCTGCTGTGCTTGTGATAGTGTACCCGTTCGTGTCAACAATAAGGTTGTAAAGTTTTCCAGATGAAGGGGCTATATCAATGTAGGTGTCGCTGTTTGTGGTGATTTTAATCGTGCCACTGTTATTAGTAAAAGCGCCATCTAAGTCAACAGCGTAACCAGTGTTTGATTCACCGGTTACAGTGATGGTTCCAGATGTTGAGGATACTGTTCCAGAGGAAACAGTTAGTGAGCCAAAACTCCATGTACCTGAAGCACTTCCACCGAGGGTGCCACCTGATACTATGACATCCCCGGTGACTGTGAGAGCGTCTCCAGCGGTGTTTGGTCTGAAGGTCCCAGCTTGTATGATGAGGTTGTTGGAGATCTCTGTGTTTCCTTCCCATTCGATTATTGAGGTAGAGTTGATTATCAGGTTATAGATGTCACCGTAGGAGGGTTGGATGTTGATGTGAGCGGTTACAGGGGTTTTTACTTCTATTGTACCATTGTTTGCAGTGAGGTTTCCTAGTATGTTGATTGCAAGTCCGTTGGATTGAGAGGTGATTATGAGTTTGCTTTGAGGTGAACCAAGGAAGGCACTGTATGTGTCCATGTCGAGTGCACCTGCCGTGTGGTCAACTGTGTCACCTGAGCTGTCGAATGTTCCGCCGGATAGAATGTATAGTTTTCCATCAACGTTTATTGCATGATTGTTGGTATCGAATATACCGTCGTCAACGGTGAGGTCACCACTAAAATTGCAGGAATCCTGCAGATTAACACGATAACTCTGAGAACCTAAATTAATAACCATATCATGAATACCTCCAGATGAGGGGGTAATGTCGATGTATGTGTCACCGTTGGTATTTATCTCAATCGTTCCAGGATTATTGGTAAAGGTGCCATCGAGATCTATCGCATAACCCGTAGTATCTTCGCTTGTGATATAAGTAGTTCCACTGGTGGCAGTGTACGCTCCACCAGATTCCACCTTTAATGCACCTATTGTGTGTGTACCTGTTCCTCCGTTTAATGTACCACCATTTTGAACCTTCAAAGTACCGCTTAGTGTAAGCGTAGTTGTTCCAAGACTGAGGGTACCACCTCCAGCGACAGTAAGGTTTCCTGAGATGTTGAAGACGTTTGAGTAGGTCGCCGTCTCAGCAAGTGGCTGTATTTTTAGTGGTGTTGAGTTAACTGGGTTGCCATAGTTTATTCCATCGCAGGGTGTGTACTCAAACTTGTACCAACAACCTTCTTTGGTGAGGTTGGCGTCAAGTGTTGTTGAGGTTGCCCCATTTATCTTTTGCCAGCTACCGGATTCGTTAGTCCACCATTGGTAGAGTGAACCAGACTCTGGGTCTCCATCGTCATCATGATACGTCCCGCTCCCTGTGAGATCGTCAAGGGTGAAGTTGTGATCAGCAGTAATTATGACGTTGGTAACATAGGGTGGTGCGTTACCTGTTGACGTCGAGTATGTATCGTATCCGTCGCTCCAGTAACCACTTTCTAGATCATAGGTCCATGCCGAGTAGTAGTATGTGACTCCTGTTGCTAACCCTGTATCGTTTGCCCATGTGTTTGTCCCATTGTATACTTGTGTTCCATTTGTTCTACTGCTTGGGTAGTTGGCGTAACCTGTTTCGTTTCTCACTATCATTGTAACGGTTCCACCGGCACCATGAGAGTAGGTAAGGTTGATCCAAGTGTTTCCTCTACCGGCTGAGGTTAACCCTGTTGGGTTTCCTGGAGAGGTGTAGGCTGTGCATGTTGAATGGTTGTCACTCCACCGGCCAAGGCCTCCTTCAGTGTAGTATGTCCATGCTGAGAACACGTATTTTGTACCAGGGTTCAAACCAGTTGAAACATTTGTTACCTCTGTGGTGTTACACAGCAATGTTCCCTCTGTTCTGCTCGACGGTGGAGTGGAACCTTGTTGATATCTAACGTAAGTGTAAACTGTACCACCGTGTCCTGTTTCTTTTGTCCAACCAAGTGTTATGCTACTGTTCGTATGACTTGTGTCATCAAAACTGCTGTTTTCTGGAGGCCAGGGTTTAGTAACAAATGTTTTGTCAACACCTGTATCTGAGTCAGCGGTGTTGTTCGCGTAGGCACGGTAATGGTAAAGCTCTGCTCTGGTCAATCCAGAAACGTTGGCAGCGAAGGATTGCCCACTGGTTTTTGTTTGATTACCAGTGTTGGTTCCATAGCTTGTTGTTGTACCATACTCAAACCTAACGATGCAGGTTTCGCCACCGTCATCAGTCAACGTACCATGTAATGTGGCATTGGTTTCCTCAATGCCTGTTGCATCATTAGTTGTAACTGTAGGAGTCTCAGCTAAAGTAGCAGTAGAGTAGGTAACCCGGTTAACGCACCATTTACCACCATCTGAATCCCACGTCCACAACGAGTAGTAGTATGTGGTGGCTCGGGCAAGACCAGTGTCATTGACGTAACCATTGGTTGTGTTCGCTACTAGAACACCAGAGGAACGATCCGCGGGGTAGCCAGCAGAGTCTGTTGCGTTTCTCCTAACCATCGTGTACTCACCATTGGTTCCGTGATTAAAGGTTATGTTGATCCAACTCGTGCCTTCTGTACTACCAACACTTGTTGGGTCTCCTGGGTTTGTCCAAGCATCCATGGTACCATAATTATCACTCCATGCTCCTAAACCATCTTCGGTACCCCACGTCCATGCACTGAAGTAGTAGTGTGTACCTGGTGTAAGACTTTGGGTGTCATCAGTTGCTCCTGTACTGTTGTATGTGTTGGTTCCATCGTTGATCGAAGTCGGGTAACCTCCTGTCTTGTACTGGATTCTGGTGTACGCGGTTGCATCACTACCAACGGTTGCTTTTGTCCAACTGTAAGTAAGTGAGTTAGCTGTCGAGCTTGTTTCAACTAAACCGGTTGGTGGTTGTGGTTTTGTGAAGAAGGTTTTATCAACACCTGTGTCTGACCCAATGGTGTTGTTAGCGTATGCCCGGAAATAATAGAGGTCACCAGATGTTAGCCCAGAAATCGCAGCACTGAAGGTTTGTCCAGAGGTTTTTGTCTGATTGGTAGTATTTGTTCCGTAGCTTATATCTGTACCATACTCAAACCTAACAGTGCAAGCTTCCCCTCCGTCATCATATAGAGTACCATGTAAGGTAGCATTGGTTTCTTCAACACCTGTTGCGTCATTGGTTGTAACAGATGGAGATCCTGTTGTTGAAAAGGTATCGGTAGCGGGCGTGGAGTCTTCGTTACCCACTTCATCCGATGCCTTCGCTTTTATTTCAAAGCTTTTATCGGGTGACCACAAAATAGAGGATGTATCATAGTTCCAGTTTTCGCTGCTGGAGTCGAAACTGCTGTCGTTTGCATTCGCGTTTAACCAAGTCTCGCTTGCACTCCACCCGCTTCCTGTCCAGTAGGTACTGTCAGTAGTGTTTTTTATGTAAAGAGTTACACCTGAAACCATGATGTTGTCACTAGAGCCACCGTAGATGGAGTCTGGGCCATCTGCTCCATTGGGAACATCGTTCACTGTTGTATCAGGGAGAGTAGTGTCTTCAGTGCAGGTGATGGTTCCTGATGCAGAGTTACCTGCTTTGTCGTAAACAAGAACATTAATGGTTCCACTACTGTCTAGGTTGTTCACCGTGTAACTTCCTTGGTAAGGTGAACTGGTGTCTTCAGATGGATCATCGCTTCCCCAGTTTCCAAAGTCTGCTTTCCACTTGTTTGTATCCGTAAAGGTGCAGGTGAAGGTAGCGGTACCATCGCTGTCAAAGGAGTTGCTGAAGTAAAACGTGTTTGTTCCAATGTCACCGTACATCTCATCCGTGTCTCCACTCTCTGAATACCCACTCATCGCGTCATCCAACGTTGGTGGTGTGGTGTCGATGGATACGTCAACTGTTGTGTCACCGGTTATGCTGTTTCCCACGTTATCGTAGATCCGGTAGTTGATGTCCCAGGTTCCTTCTCCTCCTGCTGTACACCCTGTGTTGACTCCATCTGTGTCTTCGCTTCCCCAGGTGTGCGTGTCGGTTCTGATCTGATATCCTCTGATACCTGAGCCTGTGTCGCTGCATCCTGAGAAATCACCCTGGATGGTTAGGTCGTCGTACCAACTGGTATCTGGGTCGATGTCGTTTCCTCCATCTGAGTCTGTATCAGCATCCAAAGCAAATGAACCGAAAACAGGATTTGTTGTGTCCCTGTTCACCGTGAACTCTTGGGTGTTAGTGTTCCCAACCTTGTCGTAAACGGTTACGGTTATGGTTCCAGTCCATGTGTCTGTATTTTCAACATTATCGTAAACTCCTGACCAACTCGCTGGGGTTGTGTCGTCACCTGGTGAACCTAGTTCGTTACTGGGGAACGTTGCTTTATCAAGTCCAACGCCGCTGCCGTCACTTGAGCTTCCTTGAAGGGTGAAACTTTGAGCTGATCCCATGTCATCTCCATAGTAGATTGTTGTACCAGAAGCGTATATGTAGTCGCTTGATTCTGAGACAAAAGGTGAGCTAATGGTTGGAGGTTCGTTGTCCCTTGCAGAGTTTATGTCAGGGTCTGCTCCACCTGACCCTTCGCTTGCTCCTGATACAAAGTCTGTGAGTGTGACCTTGAAATCATAGTCGTTGTCTAATCCACTAGTGGAGGGTGTTTGGTAAAACCCGGTATCGAATTCTCCGTTGCTTCCCAGTGTATCGTCATCATAGGTTTCACCTAAGTCAACACCATCTGCCCAGAGTTGCACGTCACATGCATCACTTGGCGGATAAACAGTTGTTGCACCCTCATAACATATCACACCGGTTGCTTTGACATCGACTCCCCCACGGAACCATTCCCCCTCTGTGAGATCCGTGTTTCCATCCTCTGAGTAAGCAGAGTCGCTTAGTGTGAAACTCACACTTTTCAGGATAACCTCGTTTTCGTAGTCTCCATTGTAATCATAGTGATCCCATCCAGAGTTTTCACCCTGTTCGTCTTCTGTGTACGCCCAATAATCTATATCATTCGTGTCATCGTGTGTCCAATCCCAGTCGATGGTGTAAGTCCATGTTATAGCCCAGGTGTCATCATCAATGAGTGTACGGGTGGCGGTTGGGGTACCGATCAAGTAATTGGAGCCGTACATGACTGTTACCGTTGGGTTTTCTCCTTCATTTGGATCGCATCTAAATTGAATCTCAGTATTTGAACTACCTATCGCTGCGTAAGCGTAAGCAATGTCATGTGCATTATCAGGGTCTCCATGGTGTGTTTCAAACGAGTACTGTTTACCACCATAATGAACAGGGTCTGCACCAGAATTGTATGATGCGGTTGGCGCGTTGTTTGTCTGATAATGACACATCGCATCCTTACTCGCTGGAGCTGACTCAGTGTTGCCAGCATTGTCACATGCTATACTGTAGAACTCATAGTATCCCTCACCTTGTGGGAAGTTGAAGCTCCATGACCATGGCGATGCTGTGTCTGTATCAAAGCTTGTCCATCCACCCCCAGAGTAAACATGTTCACTGCTGAAACTACTCCATTTCGGCTGTGGTGATGCGTACTTCCCAACCAGCTGCCATTGGCTGGCTGCTTTAATTTCAGATATCCCACCCTGTCTTTGGCAGCCCCATTCTATCTGATGATCTACTGCGTTGTAACTCCAGTATTTTGCAGTTGCTGATGAAACCCATTCCCTTTCAAACCCCAAATAATCTACGTCGGAGGGTATGTTTGTGCTTCTTGTATCAGTATATATCTGTGTTTGATAATCATCCGTAAACATACGGAAGTTTATCGAACTTGTTGTATAATTTATAATCCATTTGTACCAAGTATTAGTTGAGAAGAGTACAGCAGAGTTCCCACTTTCATCATCAGTTCCCCCACTTCTACTACCAGTTCTAATTCCCATGTGTGTAGCATCTGCACCCCAATCGGTATCACAGTCGACTCTTAACCTCCACATGTTGTTACTGTCACAAAAATCATCGTTGTCTTCTGTGAAACCGATGTTTGCAAGACTTCCGTAGGTTCCATAGTCCCAGACTAGGATTTTGTAGTTTGTTATCAGCCTAAATGGTGGCGACACTGAAACACTCTTTATATATGTATCTCTTTTACCATCAGATGCGCTTTTCAGAGTGTATCCGCCTGTTAAATCACTTGTCCAAACCTCTGCATGGATCCATGTGTTAGCAGCATTGCTTGCTGAAGATGCGGAGGGGTTTCCATAATACATGAGTATTTTTCCATCTGTTGCTGTATCACTTGATGTTTCAACCCATATCCAAGCATAGCTACCATCCACTTTCTTCTCAATCCAGTAATCCAAAACAGTTGTGTTATCAACATCCACAAACCTAATGTCATCAAAGTCGGATTGACAATGTCCTTCGCAGCTAACATCGCCACCGCTACTGTAGCTAACATTTATGAAAATCTGATAACTATCGGCAGGGTTGTTGATGTTGCAGACCTTATAATACTGCCAGTTGCTGTCCCACCAGTTTGAATCACCCCAACTGCTGTTATCAGTAGAATACCTGTAGTAGAGGGTGACATTCTTTACTCCGCTTAGTGAATCATCTGCTGACGCTGTTATCGTTAATGGAGACGAAGTTTGTTCGTAAGGAGTTATAGTATCCACAGATGATGATGGGTCAGTTAAATCAATTGTTATGGTATCACTAGCTACACTCCCATAGTTTCCAACATTGTCTTTCGCTCTCACATAATATATATTCAATCCCTCCGTACCAGTGTCTGTATCTTGGCCGTCGTTACCTGCATCCTCATCAGGTGTTGAATCACCTATTTCCGCGTAATGTGTCGCTATTCCGCTTCCGCTTCCGTCGTTAGCATTGGTCCATGTGAGATAGATGGTTGTGTCATCATCATACTCCCCTGTGTCGGTGTATGAGTCTGGTCTACATTGCACATTGGTTGGTGTTGTTGGAGCCTGATTGTCTCTTTTTGATGTGATCTCTATGCTTGAGGAGGTGACGTCAGATCCACCAGAGGGTATACCCTGTATCTTTACATCAAAATGAGCGTTAGTTTGAAGAGCTGGTGATGTGCCGGGAG